>NZ_LR734808.1:324687-649375 GCF_902506655.1 Marinoscillum sp. 108
GAGGACCACAAAGGAAGAAGAGCCACTGCTTTTCAAGTCAGCAGAGGACATCACTTTAAACTGGCTGGCTCCTGATTCGCGCATCAGCTGGCCGGTATAAGGATGTGTCCAAAGGACCATGTAATCCCATTTTACGTAAGTATTGTCCGGGATGGTACTGTCAATATGTGCGATGATATCAAGACCATGTATCATTTTAGTCACCTTAGAAGGGCTAAAAACCTCGCGGGTTACTTCTTCTGCTTCCAGGTGAAAGGAAAATCCGGGATGGATGGTTTCCGGTTCCGAAATAATGCTTTGACCTGCCGCCAGTACTTTCAGAGTGTACGTTTCATCTACTTTTGGTGAAAATCCCTGAGGGGGTGTGTACACATTGGTGTTTGCTATGAACTTATAGCTGGCTCCGGCATCATCTTCCAATAAAACCTCAGCCCCAGTGAGGGGTTTCAGGGTAGAATTGTTCGCATCAAACTTACCTGAATAACTGAGGATTACTTCCGAACCTATATTGGTGACCTTTCCATCTACGATCAGGTATTCGGTGTACTCACTATCAAAATCATAGGGAGACTCACACCCGGCAGAGTGCATCAGTGTAACAATCAAAAAGACCTGTAAAATATGCCGGCTCAAATCAAGGTGTTTTGTATCACGTAATTTAGGATAAACAGGTAAATAAATTTCCTGTTTGGAGAAGAACACCCCTTGATGCAAATTCCACTATCAATGAATCTGAATATTCTATTTTTTGATCACCTTTTGTGTAAACTCCTGACCGTTGTGAATTAATTTCATCGTATACACGCCATCTGGCAGCTGTAGATGGTTTATGTTGAGTCTGCCATTTACCATATTAAAATGATAAGAATTGATTTTCTTGCCAGCCAAATTATAGAAAATCAGCTCGGCCTCACCCTCCAGATCACCTCCGAAAATGAAAGTGATGTCGTCCACAAAAGGATTTGGATAGACTGACCAGGATTTCGGTAGGGACTCATTATTGATAAGAATGGTACTGGAGTACTCATGTGCTCCATCAAAATCCACCTGCTTTAGTCGGTAATAATTATGTCCTGCGAAAGGATTTCTATCCATAAAGTCATACTCCAAAAGGAGGTCGCTGTCTCCGGCACCCTCTACTTTGTGGATGGGCTCAAACTCTTGGGAAGAAGAAGCCCTTTCCAGGATGAAGTAATCATTCTTGCTTTCAGTAGCAGTTTTCCATTGGATCAATACATCATTCTCCAGCACTTGCCCACTGAAGTGGACAAGTGAAACTGGTAATGGTGAGCCATCACTACCACCACCTATCTGACTAAATGAAGTAACCCCGGAGGCAGAGGCAGTGTATGGGTTGGCACCTGCAGCACTGAGGTTGTCAGCTATGATACGCCAGTATCCGTCTGAACGATTTTTTGAGATAAACATATCCGCTCTGTTAAAGGAAGCATCCTCCTCTGACGCATTCCATTGTATGGTAATGGTAGTATTGTAGCCACTGTCGTCCGAGTTGATATCCCATGTCCGGTTGATTTCCAGGTCAGTAACATGAGCGGTACCATAGGTACCTCTACTAAAGGTACCGTCAAATACCCGTACCTGAAAGTCTGCGGTGGCGCCCAGGTTGACCATGGTGAATGGGGTATAGGTGGATGTCCCGACAGGGAAAATGACAGGCCCGGCTCCATTGGCTACTTCCAGTTGTAGCGCTCCGCCACCGGTGTTTTGGTTCAGTGTTTGCACATAGCTGGAGCTACTTCCGCCTGCGATCGACCCGCCACTATTGATGGTCAGGTTGTAGTCTCCAAGAGTGATGTTGCCACTGGTCAGGGTTAAAGTGCCTGATAATGTAGTGTTGGCTGTTAGTGTAGGGGACGCACCGTTCACAGTCAGGTTGCCAAAGGTACCTCCGAGCATTGGAGTACCCGAGGAGAGCAGGATGGAGCCGTCTCCGGTGATTGTTCCATTGTCAATGATATCGCCGGAAATCGATAGGGTTTGCCCTGAGGCCAGGGTCAGTGTCACTCCATCGTTGATATTAATCATATCTGCACTCACACTGGCATCCAGTGTGATGTCATGTTTGATGTTCAACACGGCAGTGGATGCATTGGGTACCGCTCCGGATTTCCAGGTGGAGGTATTGTTCCAGTTTCCGCCATTGAGGGTTTTGAAAGGCTCACGCGCAGCAGCCGTCACCCAATCAGTGGCGGCATCCATGCTGGTCAAGGTGCCGGTATTGCTATTGGTAGATTCATCCGGGAGGGTGGTGGAGCCAGTAGCTTCATCAAAACGGTAGTAGGCGACCAGGCCTGTTTCTGACCCGGTCAATTCTTCGAACATATTTTCCTGAATCTGCATAGAAGTTCGAGCAGTGTTCCAGATGCGAACTTCGTCTATAATTCCGTCAAAAAACCGAGTGGTTGAATACCTCGAATCCTTACCAATGTGCAATGCTGCGGATAGGTTTGAATTAATGGAAGGAACACCTCCTCCAGTTCCTTCAAGAATACCATCAACATAGATTTTGGTGGCTGCACCATCACTTACACAGGCTACATGATGCCAGCCGGTACCCAGAAAATTCGTAGTGGTGGTTACAACCCCCGGAAACCCTGACCCATCCGCCACATAAAAGGTGATGTCTCCTCCTGATCCATCATTTCCAATTAAGAAAACATTGGTTGCTGCGGCATTTACGTCGGAAGTGCTTTGACCCAATATAGAACCAGGGGGCATTGCAGTGGCGTTTACCCAAAACTCTACGGATAGAGCGTTAGTAAACCCTGTATATGGCGACGAGACCATTACATAGTCATCCGTTCCATCAAAATCCAAAGCATTGCCCGGACCTACCAGTGCTGGAGCCGAAGCAGCGTCCACAACTGTTGCTGTTGATCCTACCCAGTTGGAGGCAGTAGAGGATAGGGCGAAGTTGGTAAGGTCCCCGGAGTTGTCATTTCCACTGTGATCTGTCAGGAGATCTACTCCTGTATTGGTACCGTCAGCAATACCCTGATCGAATTTGTAGTAAGCGACAAGGTTTGATTCATTCGCCACATCCAAGGCGCGGTACATGTTTTGTTGAATTTCTGACTGTGAGCGAGCATCATCCCAAATCCTTAATTCATCGATTTTCCCATTGAACGTAGTTCCATTTCCACCAGTATATTGTGCGCCAACACCCATACTCACACCACTAAAGTCCAAATTTGTAGTTTGGGTCAATTGCGGAACGCCATCCCAATAGGCAGTTGCTACTCCACCAGAATACACTACTGCAAAATGATGCCATGCTCCTGACCAGTCAGATCCAACGTCAACTAACTCCAGCCAGGCCGCTCCTGTCCAAGTAAAAATTCCGAAATCGTCAGTATTGTTTGGATCAATACCGATTGATCCCGCCTGACTAGTCGCTCCAGTTAGTTGACTGTAGATTCTTCTATTGTCAATTACATCATTGGCATAAATCCACATTTCAATGGTTCCGGATGTTAACCCCAAATTATCAAGATCCACGTAATCATCAGTTCCATCAAAATCCAAAGCATTCCCTGCTCCAGAATCGGAACGTCCTAATGTGAAATAATTTCCATCAACTACCTGAGCTCCATCCACGGTGAATTCGATGCTGTTGGCGTTGGGTACTGAACCAATGATCTCTACGATGGAGAAGTCTCCTGATGTCCCAGCTCGCGTAAGTAGGTGATAAGTATAATCAGAATCAGGCGCTGCGCCTAAGTCAAATGAAAAAGTGAGGTTTCCATTGGCGGTACCTACGGCATCATTTTTATCTAAATACCAGGTCTTGTCTATTCTATTGGAGAGCAGGGTTCCAGAGGGGAGATCTGTGGCTACTTCTGAAAAATTGCCGTTATCATTTCCCCAAATGATCTGATCCCCAGCGTCTTGTAGGAAATCTCCTGCGGTTTGTGTGCTGGTCAAAGTCAACTCGTCTGATGAGGCGGTAAGTGCACCGCCATTGACAATCAATGATGCGTTCTCGAATGTTGTTCTGGTCGATGTGAGGTAGTTGGAAGACGCTGTAACGGCATTGAGGTTATCGAAATTGGTCAATGTACCACTGTTTCCGTTTCCGCTAAGATCTGGCAAGCTTGCATTGCCATCCCCGATGCCATCGTTCATTCTGTAGTAGGCGATTAGGTTTGCGTCATCGCCAGCTATGTTTGAGAACATATTGGAAACAATTTCTGTTTGAGTTCTTACGTCAGACCAGATTTTGACCTCATCAATTAAACCATTAAAGAAATATCCACCACCTTCAGGCTCTCTTCCAATCCATACTGCACCTGAACCACCTGTAAACGATGATGCAGAGCCTACTGGCACTCCGTCCAGATAAATTTGGTTTGTTCCTGAAGAACTTGTCATGGCAATATGATGCCATTGTCCATCCCATGCACTGGTGCCAACAGCCACATTGCCTACAAAACCTCCATCCTCTATCCCAATATCACTATTGCCTGTATTCTTGCCGAGGAAAAAATTAGTACCTACACTTGCAAAAATTGGCGTATAGCCGTCAGTAATGGTTCCATCAAATCTAAACCATGCTTCTGTGGTATAATTACTGAGGCTTTCGCGAGTTATCGGAGTGACGACATGGTCATCCACTCCATCAAAATCCAGTGCATTTCCTACGCCAGTATCTGACCTTCCAATGGTGTAATAGGAGTCATCGTTTATTTGTGAGGCGTTGATGGTAAACACGATACTCGTGCCACTTGGATTGGTGCCGTCTACAGGAACTATTGAAAAATCTCCTGAAGTGCCTGCACGCTCCAAAAGGTAATAAGTGTAGTCTGAATTAGGTGTAGCTCCCAAATCAAACGAGAGGGTTACATCTCCACCTGCGGTGCCTACCACATCACTTTTTGCTATGTGCCAGTTTCGATCATATCGTGCTGACACTAATGTGCCAGAGGGAAGGTCACTGGTGACTTCACTGAAGTCACTGTTTTCATGGCCAAAAATGAGGTAGTCATTAAAGTTTTGCAAGAAATCAACATCGGTGATGGTAAGATTGGCGGATGTACCAGGAGATATATCGGAACCCCCGCCATCAAGGATGAGTCCCATATCCGAAAATGCATTCCATTCTGCCACTACCCAATCAGCGCTGGTCATATTATTTAAAGTACCATCGTTGTTATTGACAGTAATGTCAGGGAGGGTAAGTCCGCTACCTTGATCAAATCTGTAATAAGCAACCAGGTTGGTTTCATTGCCATTGATGGTTTTATTCATGTTTTGACAGAGCTCTGATTGAGCCCTTACATCATTCCAGATTCTGACCTCATCAATTTTTCCGGCCACAAAATCACCAGTGGCCTGCTTTCCAATAAAGAAGTCGCCTTGTCCGGTTTTCATACTTCCTGCCCAGCTGGTGGAGTTTTCCATAACCCCATTGATGTGCAGATCGATCGAGCCTCCATTAAAAATCCCAACAATATGATACCACTCATTTCTGATGTCCGTGGTAGACCACCCGGAGGTGTATTGGGTGTCGTTGTCCCGGGTTACCCCAAATCGTATTTTTCCGGTGGCGTCCACTTCAAAGAAGTATTCATTACCAGTACCACCCGTCCCTTTGGCCAGTGGGAAAGCACTGGTATTTGTAATAAATCCCCAAAACTCAACAGTAAATCCACTCTGATTAAAGTCTAAATCAGCATCATTGGCTATCAGCACGTAGTCCTCAATCCCGTCAAATAATAGTCCGTTGCCAATGACCGGGATGGGCGACGTAGAGTTAGCTCGTCCGAGTGTGGCTGAAATGGCCTGAAAATCAGCAACATCGTTTCCGGTATCTGTCCCGTTTGGTAGGCGGGAGATGGATTCATTAGAAAGGTCTGTAGCATATCCGCCAACTGACGAACCATCAGGCGCACCGTCTCCTGTGCCGTCACCCGCGGCATCATCTCCCAGTTCTACCTGATCCACTATGTTACCAGCAGCGTCTTTGAGTGTGATGAGAATGTCATCATTGGTGGCTCCCGTTCCGTCCACATTCCCCAGGATCAAATAATCACCTTCGGCAGTATTGAGAAAGCTGCTCCCAACTGAATTGGAAATGTAATTGGAGACATCAAAGGCACCTGACGAGGTGAGATCTCCGATTACGTCTGTGCCGTCCGTAAGTTCTATGGTCCACCCGGTGAGGTTGATTCCGGTTGTTCCGATGTATAATTCTATCCATTGATCCACGTCGGAAACCAGGCCACCTGCTATGGTGCCGTCAAACCCGTTGGTACTCCAATCCTGCTGGGGGTCCGTGACAATTTCATTGATCAATACCGTACCAGTAGGGGAGTTGGTGCTGCCTGGAGAGGCTATGGTACGTACGAAATCCAGATCATCATCGCCCGTATCAACGGCATTGGCATATCTGGATACGGCTTCATCGTTTACGGATACTGCGTTGCCAGTAGGCGCTTCTCCGGTAGCTCCTCCCAGTTGCACGCTGTCCACAGCGGTACCGGTGGCATCTTTTAGGATTATCAGTACATCATTGTTCATAGCGCCGATGGGGTTGCCCAGGATCAGGTAATCACCCACCTCCGTATCAATGAAGGAGCCGGATCCCGCAGTGATATAATTGACCGTTGCGAAGACCCCATCTCCGGTAGTAGAGAGAGTTCCTGAGACGTCACTTCCATCTTTCATTTCGAGCGTCCATCGGGTGAGGTTAAGTCCGGCCGAAGCGATGTACAACTCAATGTATTCGTCATTATCCGCACCCGTTCCTCCGGGAGCAGTACCATTAAACCCTATGGAACTCCAGTCCTGCTGTGGGTCAGTTGCTACTTCATTGATTTTGACCATTCCCGACGGAGAGTTGGTCGTGCCCAGTGTAGCCCTGGTTTTCGAAAAGTCATCCTGGTCAATATTTGTGTCTCCTCCGTTAGGAATTCTTGAAATGGATTCGTCAGTTGTACCTGTGGAGTTGGCATTGAAAAAGGTGCCTTCGGTCGTCGAGGTGGTCACCTGATCGATGATTTTGCCGCTGGCATCTCTCAGGTAAAAACGGGAGGTTCCTGTGGCATTGATGAGCTCTGATCCGATGGGATTACCAAGGATCAGAAAATCCCCGTTTTTGGTGTTTTTGAAGGATCCACCCTGTAGTGATAGGTAATTGGAAATGGTAAATGCTCCGCTTGAAGTGAGGTCACCGATGACCTCCACTCCATCATCAAACTCAATGGTCCAGCCGGTGAGGTCCAATCCATCCTCTGCAATGTAAAGCTCTATCCACTCATCGTCTGAACCATTGGCGCCGCCCGGAGTGGGGTTATAAAAACTCCCCACGCTCCAGTCCTGTCGGGGAGTTGCCACTATCTCATTGATCAACACCGCAGGGCTGGTGTCCACGGAACCTTCCGCAAAAGAGAAATAATCCCCGCTACTCAGGTCAACTGTGACGCGATAGTAAGTCCCGTCATTTTCCATTTCAAAGATGTCCCGATTGGCGTCATTTGGAAAGGCAGGGTCTGAAGGATGAATGAGCATAGAGATGGTGCCAGATGCGTGAGCCACCGGAAAAGCAACTTCTACTTCACCCACAGTACCAGTTTCCTGTACCCTCCAAACTCTCGCCATTCTGGAGGAGGTGCCGGAGGTCACGTTGTCCACAGTTTCTGAGAAGGTAAGGCTTCCATTGTCGGACCCCCACACCAGCCAGCTGTCATCGGTGCCCAAAGTAGAAGGGGAATATATACCCCCATTGGCTATCGTTAAAATCGCATTTGAGTTGACGCTTTTTGATTTTGGCTGATCCAACGCGGAGTTGTCATCTCTTCCAATACCTGCCAGATCTGTGTTGTAGGCCGCGTTAGCGGTTCCATCCCAGATGGTACCTCCGTCTGAGGCGAGATAATTGGTGGGGGAGGTTTGATCCAGCGTGAGGCCATATTTGATGGCCAGATAGGATTCTATTTGTTGTCTTTCTGTAGCTGTCGGTGTACTGGTGTACACAATAATTTCAGCAATGTCTCCATCGTGATAACCATCAAAACTTGATCCTCCAAAAGCGTCGTTTCTAACTCCAATATCTATAGGGACAGATTGCGTGTCGTACGATCCGGCATCCGTAAAGCCATTGGAATTATTGGACACAGTAAGGCTCGCCCCATTTTGAAATATATTGATATTGGTCGGGGCATTTCCAGAACTCAACAGGAGTGTCGACATCAGATAAAAAGTATTATCTTGAATGGTACCTGTTGGAGCTCCACTTGCATGTCCACATCCTATATGAAGACCATAATTCCTGGAAGAACCTCCAGCTGTATAGCCGAGTTGAATGTTTGTGTTGCAATTATTATTGTATCTCTGGTTGACTAAAAATCTTTGGCTAGAACCATTATCTGTATCGAAGACGATAAAAAACGATGCAGGAGAACTACCAGAACTAAATAATGAAGTTGAGGCTGTTATAAATTTATCCGCACTGCCATCAAAAGCAATTGTTGGATTGAAATTTAAACCATCAGTAACCAATGCCGGACTACCCGAAGCTGTCGCATCAAGCGAGCTGGAACTCTGATCACCCCAAGCTGTAACTGGACTAGTACCAGTCACACCAGCGTCGGCTTTTAACCAGAGTTTGAGGTTGGAGGATACGTTGCCAGGAGATTGGGCATAGAGGGTAAAACATAGTAAGATCAGGGTGTTTGTGATAAACACCCGAAGGGTAGCGGTCTTCATGTTGGAAAGGTTAGTGGCGTGTTAAAAGTATGGTTTTCATCTGTTGAAAACCAGAAAAAAATCAACTATCAGTCAGACCATTAACTGTTAAAAATTGAACAATAGGGGGTGTTTGAAGGCTTAATTGAACTCAAACTTGTAAGTAAGCGAAGGGATCATCCCGCCCGCAATAGTCAATTTATATGGTTGGGCTGGAGCACCGGGACTATTCTTGAAAAAGATGGAATAAGCGTTTTTACGGGCATATAGATTATAGACCGAAATCACCCATTTACTTCGAAATTGCTGGTTCTTCTTCACTTTGTTTTCGTGGGTGAGTGAAATATCCGCCCTGTGGTAGTCAGGGATGCGTTCTCCGTTTCGTTCATTAAAATAAGCCACGGTCACATTATCCACCACAAATCTGGCTGCCGGGGCACTCACTGGTCTTCCGGATGCATATTTGAAGTTGACGCCCATAGACCATCTGTTGGTGATTTTGTGATCCAAAGACAATGAGATATTGTGCGGTCTGTCGGAATAATAGGGATACCAGGCCCCATCGTTGATGCGCTCTTCTACATGTGGGGATTGTGTTCTGATGAACGTGCGTGAGTAGGCATAGGAAAACCAGCCCTGGGTTCTTCCTTTGTTTTTGGCCAGCAAAAACTCAAGTCCCCAGGCCTTTCCTTCGCCACTGATGAGGACTTGTTCCAGGGATTCATTAAGCACGATGTTAGCACCGTTTTTATACTCTATCAGGTTTTGATAGTGTTTCACATAGCCTTCCACAGAAGCTTCGAGAGTGTTTTCCTGAAAATTTCTGAATACTCCAAGGGCTAGCTGATCTGAAATGACCGGCTTGATAAACTGGTCGCTCAGTTTCCACTGATCCAGAGGCGTTATAGAGATGGAGTTGGAGATGAGGTGCTGAAACTGGTAAAGTCTGTTGTACCCAAGCTTCAAAGTGGCCCAGGGGAAGAGATAACTGATGCTAGCACGCGGCTCCATTCCGTGGTAGTTGGCTATTTTTTCATTTTGATCATAGGAGATTTCGCCGGTGGTGGTGGTTTCATTTCTGGGACTATCCGGAGCATAGGTGTAGGTCGTCAGTGGGCCCAGCAGTTGGTAGTTGGTATATCGCAGGCCGACTCGTGCCCGAAGGCTTTCGGTCAGCTTCACTTCATCTTCCAGGTACCCGGACACCGTGACGGCATGTTCTTCACTTAGTGTGGTAGGTACCACCAGTGAGTTCTGACTATTCGGCTCCATGGAGCCTGGGCTGGTGATGAACCTGTTGAGGTGTACACCGGCCTCCAGTGCGTGCATTCCTCTCGAAAAGGTAAGGTTGTTCTGGATTCCCGATTGTTGGATCCCATTTTTCAGTAAAAACTGATAATTCTGTGCGTCCCCTTCGGTTTCATACTGGTAATCACTGTGGCTTACCGTGAGGTTGTACAGCAGATCATTGGAGAAAAGATGGTTCCAGGCCAGACTAAATCCCACCTGGTCATAACTATAGGTGGTGTCTTCACTAAACTGAAAACTGTCTTTGGCTTTGTAGAAGGTGCCTTTTACTGAGTTTTTTGAATTGACCTGATATTCGATCACACTGTTGAAATCCCAAAAATTTGCCGCACTGGTTTTGGCATCCTTATCCGGTACGGCATTCAATACCCAATCAGAATAGGTGGCTCGGGAGCCTACCGTGTAGGTGAGTTTGTCGTCCAGTACTTTACCTTTTGCGCCAAGTGAGCTGGTAAGAATGCCGATGCCTCCATAAGCCATAAACGGGCTGGACGCCCGGGGTGAGAGCTTCACATCCAATACTGAGGACGCACGACTCTCATAGCGCGCGGGCACGCTGCCCTTGTAGAGGGATACTTTGCTCACCATGTCAGGATTGAACACAGAGAAAAAACCCAAAAGGTGTGAGGGGTTGTAAATGGGGATGTCATTC
This sequence comes from Marinoscillum sp. 108, assembly GCF_902506655.1. Taxonomy (NCBI): domain Bacteria; kingdom Pseudomonadati; phylum Bacteroidota; class Cytophagia; order Cytophagales; family Reichenbachiellaceae; genus Marinoscillum; species Marinoscillum sp. 108. The sequence goes on from NZ_LR734808.1 coordinate 335,354, forward strand.
ATCAGAATGAGGTTTTGGTCGTAGTTGCCACCACGGACACTGATGTAGCTACTACTTTCGCCCGTCACACTCACACCGGGCAGGATGGTGATGCTTTTGATCACATCAGATTCTCCCATGAAAGCGGGCATTTTGTTAATGGCATAGATACTGAGGTCACTTTTTCCCAGGCTGGTGTTGGTGAGCCTGTCTCTGGCTCCGCCTTCCTCTACGGTAATCTCCTCCAGTACCGAGGTTTCTTCATACAGGTTTATATTGAGTGTCCCCTGACTGTAGAGCTTGATTTTCTTCTGTTCAGACTCAAAACCCAGGTAATTGTAGGTGATGGCATGGTTTCCGGGGAGCAGCTCCAGTTGATAGTAGCCCAAAGGGCTGGAAATGGTACCGCTGCTGCCATCGTCCACACTGATGGTCACCCCCGGGATCACTTCTCCCGTCGCATCACTCACATAGCCAGTGAGCTTTGTGGGCACTCCGGGTTGCATTTTTGCCTGGTCACCGATTTCCACCCAGGTTTCCTTTACCTGAGCTTCTTCAAAGGGATTGATGCCAAGACCCGTGATCAGCTCATCATCGGGATAGATGAATAGGTAATAGTCATCTTTGATCGTGATACGAAATCCCGAGTTGCTCAGGCTGGCCTGCAGAATACTGAGAAATTTATTATCTGGCACTGAGACCGCCCGAATGCTATCAATCCAGGCTTTTTTGTAAAAGACCGTGACGGGAAAGTTGCTCTCGGCCTGATGGATAAGGGTAGGGAGGGATTGCCCCACAGGATCATAAGAAAACCTGAAATCTGCAATTTTCTGCGCATGCAGTCCCAGTGAGAAGAGAAGTAAGCCTGATAAAAGTATTCGTGGCATAGGTTGGCTGGTACTTACAGAAAACAGAGGCACTATCCGTTTACCTTATGTGTTGCGTCAAAATAATTGCAACAATTTAGAATAAACGGATTTAAACTTCCCCTGCTTCTGGCAAGAGTTTGTCCACCAGCGACCCGGGATATCAAATTTACTTCAGGATCTGCGCGGTATGATCTTTGGTTTTCACCTTTGCGATCACTTCTTCTATCATACCTTTTTCATCAATGACAAACGTGGTGCGGAGTGTGCCCATATACGTCCTGCCATACATCTGTTTTTCTCCCCAGGTGCCATAGGCTTCATGTACAGACTTGTCTTCATCTGCAATGAGGGGAAAAGGAAGGTCAAATTTTTCAATGAATTTCTTATGCGATTTGGCACTATCGCCACTTACTCCGAGTACCACATAACCCTGCTTTTGCAAGTTGGCGTAATTGTCGCGGAGGTTGCAGGATTCTGCTGTGCATCCCGGGGTGTTGTCTTTGGGGTAGAAGTAGAGCACAATTTTCTTACCCTTAAAGTCGGAGAGGCTGATTGGGTTACCATCCTGATCGATGCTGGTAAAATCGGGAGCTTGATCGCCGGCTTGTAGTTTCATTTTCTTAGAGGTTTCGTTGGTAAATTTGTTTGTTTCCAGTGTTGTCTTCCACTTCCAGTATAAACTCTCCTTTGAGCGGGATGTTTTCATCTTTTCTCACCGCCCAGATCAGGTCTTTTTTAGATTCATAATTCATCAGGAGAAAGGAGCCGTTCAGAGTAGCTCTGAAGCTTTTGATGCCGGAGCGTTCATCATTGATTTTGAAGTAAAGCTCACTGGAGTTGATGATGCGTGGCGTGATGACTGGCGGTATGGTGTCTTCAGCAATGGTGAAAGTGACCAGATCGCGGGTGTCAAAGGAGATATTGCCGTCTTCCCAGGTGCCTCCCTGATAACTCAGATTACTCCCATAAACGGCGTAGACGCGAGCCGTATTTTCAGGATAACTATATTCTGGTTTCAATCGGATATTGACCGTGGACCGCAGTGGGGTGTCATTGTGTGGAAACCGGAATAGCTCCAGTCCAAGCTGTACGTCATAATCCTTTTCGAACCTTAGATAGAGGGTATCGAAGAGGGAGTATTGTTTGAAAAACAGATCGGAGTGATGGTTGAAAAAACTGATTTCAGAACCAGAGGGAATTTCAGCATAAATGCCTGTATTCAGGATTTTACCAGCATAATCAATGGAATCAGGCAGGCCATCGTGTAGGTTCCACAGGTAGTAGGCGGCCCTTCTGTCGGTACGGTAGGGTTCCAGAGGTCTACGGGTATTGCCAAAAAAGAGAGAGATTTTTCCAGGAGTCCCCTGATGAACGTTTTTGAAGTGAAGGTGATCACGATAGATCTCAAACTCGTTGATGTATGGGTCCGGGAGATTGACCACCTTTCGGTTATTGACCTCCGTCTCGAAAGTGGAGATATTCCCATAGCTATCCTTCATATAGATCTGAATCAGGTGCGTAGAGTCTGAGAAATTGAACCCCTGAGAAGAGACATTGTAAAAGTCATTGGTGTTACCATCTTCCACAAAGAGCTTGTTGTACTTTTTGCCGCCATTTCTGTAGGCTTCATAATCCATATGTACCAGAATGTTTCTCTGCTTGCCAAAGGAAAGACTCGATTTGGACTGACTAAAGACTGTATCTCCGTTGATGACCAGTGTGGTTTCTGGAATTCCGTTGCGGTTATACACCCCGTTCAACAGGTCGTAGGCATATATTTCAATGCCTATTTTGCCTTTCAGACTGATAGGTACCCGGGTATGGTAGACGTCATGGGTCTTGATGGCATCAAATTCGAACCTGCCAAAGGTTTCGTTCACTCTCGCCGCACCATCCAGGGTCACGAAGGCTATGTTTTTCATCTGAGGTGTGATGTTGTCCTTGATCTCAGCGAAGTTGAATTTTAAAGGATCCAGTATTCGTTGGTTGGCATCCCGGATTTCGAAATGCAAATGCGGCCCACTGGAGGAGCCGGTATTTCCTGAGTAGGCAATGATCTCACCGCGCTTAAACACAAACTGATTTTTGTCTGGAAACAGCTGAACCTCAAAGCTTTCTGCTTTGTATTGCTCGTCCAGCAGGTACCTGGCTATGCGTCCTTCAAACTTACTGAGGTGGGCGTAGACCGACGTGGTTCCGTTGGGATGGGTCATATACAGGCAGTAGCCGTAGCCCCCTGTGTTCACCCTTACCCGACTGATGTATCCATCTGCAGTAGCATGCACTGGCAGGCCGGACTGACCACCCGTTTTGATGTCTAACCCCGCGTGGAAGTGACTGGAGCGGAGCTCGCCCATAGTTCCGGCCAGGAAATTTTGCTGACCGGGATTGATGGGGAAGAGGTAATAATTGTCTGAGGTGAAGGGTTGGGTGAATGCGTGAAAACTTAAGAAAATGAATAAAACAGGAAGTCCAAACCTCATCTAAATAGCGCCGTTGAAATGTTCTTTTTTAATCTATCACAAAACTGATGAATTCTGTGAAATGTTGCGTGTTTTTGGCAATTAATTGCTCAGAGGATATGGTTTCTTTTTTGTAAATATAAAATGTAACTTAACGGATCAACAACAAATCTACGCTAATGGAAAATTTACGCACCGCCTTCATTGCTTTGCTTACCGGCATTGTAATTTTAGCTTTTGTTCACACCTCCTGCACCTCATCGGTGGGGCGGGGTATGGAAGCCGTCTTTATAACAGATAAACTCTACACAGATCCTCCCAACTTTGGATCGTATCCTGCTACTAAAGATCAGATTCAAAAAATGATTGATGAAGTGGACTTACCCAATATTCGGGCGCATGCCTGGGACGTGTGGGGATCCATAACCTCTCCAGGGCCGGAAGGGTTGCCGGTTTGGGAGACCTGGTATTCTGGTTATGAAGTGTTTGAGCTGGCTGGGAAGAAGGGGATAAAAACCCGTAACATCGTGAGAGATTTCCAATCACCCAGACAGTTTCATCATTTTGAAAATATAACTGGGGGAGCTATCCCGCAGGATTTGCCCGAGCAAATTACCTCTTTCAATCGCTATACTAAAAGTGTGGCTGATTTTATCGTTTCGTCTGGTTTGAATCGGACAGAGGTTCTTGATTCGATCAATGGAGCATTTGATCAGGCAGGAACGCCGATTGCGCTTCGTCAGATTCAAACTACTCCGGATTCTATTGATGAGCGGGCCATAGTGCTCAAGCCGGTTTTTCAGTTCATAGATGGTTCGGGCCCCACGGTCATTCCATTTTGGAACGGCATTTCCCCAAAAACCACTACAGACCTGAAAAACCCTGAACCTCATACCTGGAGGCAGGGAGTGATCGTGGATCCTACTGGTGTATTGAAACCGGGAGATTCGGCCCTGATGTCGGTAAATAACGAACCTCTAAGGTGGCTGCAGGTGGTTGGTTTGGAGGATTTTTATGCCATTGAACTGACGGAGGAGGATGTGAAGGAATTTAGTGACTTTGCGGCCACTTCGGGTGATGATGTGGGGGAGGGAAATATGACGGATTCCACCAGCATCTATCAAAATGTGAAGGTGGGAAACTATGCTTTGCTGATGGCAATGCATGTCACTTCCAAGGAGATTAATAACTGGACATGGCAGACCTTCTGGTGGTCACCTTATAACGATCATCCCTTCTTTGGAGCAGACAGGCCGACTTCTATATCGGCCCCCTGGGATCACTATAATATGCGAACGGCCTACTTCATGGTGACCCCTGCAGGAAGTGCAGCAGGTGAACCGTTTGTGTCTTTTAATCCTTATCTGGAAACTAATCTTTTCGGTACTGTTCCCATAAAGACTAAAAATGGCGTATTGGATAGTATCCCATGGACAGGTGTTAATAGTAATTGTATGACCTGTCATCGGCTGGCGGCCCGGGCTCCCGGAAACTTCAATACGCCTGCCTATCAACCCGATGGATTTATTAGCATAGGGGACAGTGTATTTGCGGGGATGACTAAGGTGGATTTTTTATGGTCTGTCGCCATCAGACCCCAATAAAATGATAAGGTTTGGAAGCTCCATGCTTCCAAACCTTATCTTGTTTAGGTGATTTTATTGAATACCCAGAATATAGGCTTTGACTTTTGGACTTGGTTCTGTGGGGATCAAATCGATGACATCCGGATCCTTTACCGGCTTACCCGCAAAGTCAAGTAAGAAGCTAAAGTCTGTACCTTTCAGCTGAGTGGCTCCATGGCAGCCCATACACCCGCCCATATTATAGAAGGTTTTATTATACAGGGTGTTATTCCCACCGTCAAACGGTTTGCCAATGGAGCTTCCATGGAAATTAGCCAGCGTGGAGTCTGACTCGATCACGAAGTTCGCCATGTAGTAATTCGGGTCTTCTTCTATGGAGTTGACAGGGCGGGACTGTACGCCTATGAGTCGGTAGTATTGCCAGATACTTTCCATGTTGATCTTCTTCAGCAATGCATGCACATTGTTATTCACCGTGTCGATTACCGGAGGAACCCCATGTAGCCTTTTGACGGTTTGAGGTGTACCTGTGGGTTGGGCATTTCCGTTCAGTAAAATGAATTCCATTTTGGCCTCCGTGACATCCACTTGCTCCCACGAGGCGAAAATAAAGGTGGGATAGTTTTCGGTTTTGTGAATGATGTGTATCCCTATCAGACCAAAAACACCGTTTTTATAGTAGATTTCTCCATCATTTCCTTTTTCATAGTAGATCACCGAGTCTTTGTAAAACCGGGAATGGTCATCCTGGTCAGTAAGCATGCGCCAGGCAGTTTTCACCTCTATGCTGCCTTCATTTTCGGCACCACCACAGGGAAGACAGATTACTCCAGCCTCCTGAGGGCTGTCGCAGTTGGTAGGACATTCGGGACAGTAGGCACTCAGAGTGTTGATGTTGTTCTGGGTACGGGCGGCCGCCTGGGCGAGAGATGCACTGTCACCGTAGTATTGCTGGATGTAGTCATACTCATAGCGGTTGACCTTCGCCTGATAGAGCACCATTTGGCTTGTGTCGTAGGCATACAGATTGCACGAACCAATCTCGTTAGATTCATCAAGGTTATTGAATAGGTCAAAGCGGGCATTGGTGCCTGGAATGGGGGCGGGCTGATTGCCAAAGCTGTAGTGTGGCGGATTGTCAAAGGGCTGAATTTGGCCATAGTACGGACGGAGTTCAGAGCGGTGCGCATAGGTTTCCCAGACGAGTAGGTCGGGATAAGCACCAGATTGGCTAAAGTTCCAGGTGGTGTCCGGTTTGCCACGCTTCTGTGAAAGGTCGTAAGATGATTTCCAGTTGAGCGCAATAAGTTCTTCCCAGGCAAACTTCGCCAAAAGCTCTGGAGAGGCATCGGATGACAGGTCTTTGGGGACGGTGTAGCTCACATTGATATAAGGAGGCAATGCTTCCTCTGTGGCAGACTTTGGCCCATTGCAGGCATAAGCCAGGGCAATTACAAATAGGGTAAGGTAGGTGAGTGAATTTTTCATAGTAAGACAGTTAGTTTTAGCGTTAACTGTTTTAAGCTATGAATAAATATTTTTAGAAACAACTGAAAGGCAACCTACCTCACCTCAAAATCGAACATCTGCCTGCCGGCAAGCTTGCCTACCAGCCGATCACCGATCTTCACAGGGCCCACGCCTTTTGGGGTTCCGGTGAAGAGAATATCACCTTTTTTCAGGGTAAAATATTTGGAGACATAGGCTATGAGCTCATCCACTGGCCAGAGCATCAGTGAGGTGTTGGCATCCTGCACCACCTGGCCGTTGAGCTCCAGCTGAAATTGGGTGTTGGTGAGGTCGAAGCCTTCTTTTGAAATAAATGGCGACGTAGGTGCTGATCCATTGAATCCTTTGGCCATTTCCCAGGGCAGTCCCTTTTCCTTGGCTTTTGCCTGTAGGTCCCGGGCGGTAAAGTCTATGCCCAGGCCGATCTGATCATAGTATTTGTGCGCAAACCGGGGTTCTACGGATTTGCCTTCTTTGTTGATCCGGATCAGAAGTTCACACTCATAGTGAATGTCTTTGGAGAAATCCGGGTAGTAGAAAGCGTCATTGTTTCTAAGAATGGCCGTGTCCGGCTTCATGAAGATGACCGGTGTCTCGGGTCTTTCGTTGCCCAGTTCGGTGATGTGGTCGGCATAGTTGCGACCGATGCAGATGATTTTCATAATTAATGAGCGAGGATTTCTTCCACTTCTTCTACTTCCATCAGGCCGCTGGCATCTACCCGGGCCATCTTTACCACCTTCATTTCATTGATGAGTACCGGATCATATTTAGCCTTGATGCGGATGTAGTTTTCGGTAAACCCATGCATATGTCCATCTTCCACATCATCCTCAAAGAGGACCGTCTGCATCTGATCGACGTGCTGTTCGTAGAAGTATCTTTTCTTTTTCTCCGAAAGCGCTCTAAGCATTTTAGATCTTTTCTGCCGATCCTTTAGCGAGACCACTCCGTCCATCTCCAGGGCCTGAGTATTGGCACGTTCAGAGTAGGTAAACACATGGAGGTAGGATACATCCAGTTCGTTTAGAAACTGATAGGTTTCCAGAAAGTCTTCCTCTGTTTCGCCCGGAAATCCGGTGATCACATCCACACCGATCCCGCAGTGTGGCATCAGCGACTTGATGGTGTGCACCCGCTCTTTGTAAAGGTCGCTCAGGTAGCGCCGGTTCATTCTTTGGAGTATCTTATCACTGCCAGATTGCAAGGGCACATGGAAGTGAGGCACAAACCTTTTGGACTGGCTCACAAAGGTGATCACCTCTGTGGAAAGCAGGTTAGGCTCTATGGAGGAGATTCTGAATCGCTCTATCCCTTCCACTTCGTCCAATGCCTTGATCAGGTCAATAAATTTTTCCTTGCGCTTGCCATCCTGAATGCCAAAGTCACCAATATTCACACCCGTGAGCACTACTTCTTTCACTTCTGAGGCGGCGATTTCTTTGGCCTGCTCCACGATCTCCGCGATGCTGGCACTTCTGCTTTTGCCCCGGGCCAGTGGGATGGTACAGAATGCACACCCATAGTTGCAGCCATCCTGTACTTTGAGAAAGGTACGCGTGCGGTCTCCGTAGGAGTAGGAGGCATTGTATCGCTTCGCTTCCTGTATTTCGGAGGCGTATACTTGGGGCTCATTGGTCGCAATGAATTCGTCGAGGTATTCAAATAGCCTGAATTTCTCGGCAGCCCCCAGTACGGCATCCACACCTTTGATCTCACTGATCTCTTTAGGTTTCAGCTGTGCGTAGCACCCGATGATGGTCACAAAGCTTTTTGGAGAGATTTTCTTAGCCTCCTTGACGATCTTCTTACACTTTTTGTCGGCATTCTCTGTCACCGAGCAGGTGTTGATGATGAAAATATCCGGTTGGTCTGTGAAATCCACTTTCTTGAATCCCCGGTCCTCAAACATTCGGGAAATGGTGGAGGTCTCGGAAAAATTCAGCTTACATCCCAGTGTATAAAAGGCTACTCGCTTCATAGAGGCGCAAAGGTAATAAAATCCCGCTTTCAGTTCTCTGGAAAGGGGTGAAGGAGAAGGAAAGTTCTCTCATTAGGAATTTTTGAGAGCCTGGTTTTGCTTTTTAAAGCACCTTTGGCTTTACAGCCCTATCAAAATGAAGGGAGCCCAATAGTAGGGATCGCTATAGCTTGCAGACTTGAGCAGGCTGAGTTTGGCTTTTCGCAGGTCATCTGCAAAAATCATATTGCCAGAATGATTGAGGTGCTGTTTGTAAAACTCTATCATAAGCTGTGCGGTAGAGGCATCCGAAACCTGCCACAGCGAAACGATGAGGTTTTTGGCTCCGGCATACATGAGTGAACGACTGAGTCCGATGATTCCCTCGCCTTTTTCCACTTTGCCAAGGCCTGTCTCACAGGCCGAGAGGGTCACCAGATCTGCGCCGATGTTCAGTCCATAGATCTCACCAGAGTACAGGCTGCCATCTTCATTTTCCGTGGGGGAGAGAAAGATTCTTGAAAGCGCCGGCTTGGATTCGTTCACAATGCCATGCGTGGCAAAATGCAGATACTTGTATCCTGACAGTTTTGAAGATTTGAGCATGGCTTCCGAAGCTTCCTCATTTAGCAGAATTTCGGGGACGTCCGCCTCGGAGAGAAACAAGTACCTGATCTCCTTTACTTCCTGTTCGGACCCTGGCAAGCTGGCCATGGTGAGTTCATTTTGCTCAAATGAAACCGGAGCGGTCAGCAGAATTCCCCTGGCAGTTCCCGCTGGTGCGTCCAGTTTTTCCAGAAGGAGAGAGGCAGCATAGTCATAGGATATGGCATATTTTTCCAGCAGGTAGGTATTGTTTCCTCCATCCTTTGACTCGCTCAGGAGAGACTCAAATGGAATGGTGCCCAGTAGCCCATCAGGTATGATGGTAAGGCTTTGAAGGCCATCTGGCAGATCAGGAATGAGCTGCTTGAACAGACTGACACTTGAAGACTGGAAAGTGGATGGAATGTGGTATTTGATAGCATTACGAAGCCCTTTGGTTAGTTGCACCAGGTTGTCTGCTTTCGGCAGGCTGAATACTTCAAAGTCTTTTTTGGAAATGAGGAAGATAAAAATGGATTCCTCACCAATGAAGTAGGATAACACCCCCGCTGTAGGTGTCAGTTTTTCCTGAAGTGCCGCGACAGAGATATCCGCCTGTCGGTATTTCAGGTTGAAGTAGTTGGGGTATTCCTTCTCCAGGCTGGTGATGAATGTGCGGTAGGATTGCCGGGTTTCGAAGAGTGCATTTTGCAGGGAGCCCAGTCTGGACTCATCCATCGTGTTAGCCAGAAGCTGTTCCAGCAGGCTGATTTCTGTTTTCAGGCTGTCTTCCAGCGCAAGGAGGTGGTTGGGAATCCCGGCAAATGCTTTGGCTTTGGTTTCATTGATCGCTTCCAGCAGCACAGCGGATTTGCTGCGCTCACAAAAGGTAAAGGCGATCTCCCGAAAGTACTTTTTCTGAAAGGTCTTATCACTCAAATACAGGGCCGTCCGGATGCCGTCATCATACACATCTGCCGCAATGCTCCCTATCCTGATCTTATCCCCTTCGGTGAGTCGCTTTTGCCTGATCTGGCTGATCAGGTCATCGCATTTCAGGTAGGTGCTCAGGGCGCTTTTGATATCCGAAGGTTTGAGTGTTTTTCCGAAATGAAGAGCTTCCAGGGCCTGTGCTTTGTACTGCAGGGATGAGAGAAGTATGTCGGCATTGAAGTAGTCCTGCAGCTCCGGCAAATCATACAGGGAAGTGTACTCCTGGTTTTGCAGGTTGGCATAGATGGATTTCTGAAAGCTCTCTACCGCTTCTTTGTAATTTTCTTGTTTGAGCTGGACAGAACCAATCAGGTAGAAGGTGTTGGCCACCTCAGGATGCTTGTCGCCATAGAGGCGAATGTACTGCTGCAGTGCTTCCTGCTGAGTCAGTAGTGCTTTATGATAATCACCCTGGGCCTCCAATATGCGACCCCTGTTGGACAATGTAAAGGCCTTGTTGGGGTGGTCGCCGGAGTAATGACTGTCCCAGATATTCATGGTAAGGTCCAGGTAGGTGAGGGCCTCCCCGAAATTGTTTTGGGCACTGTTGGCAAAGGCCAGGTTCCCGTAACAAAGGGCTACGCTGGGATGATTTTTTCCGTATGCTGCCTGATAGATTTTCAGGGCATTATTAAAATTGATGACGGCTTGGAGGAAGTCATCTTCGAGGTAAATCAGTCCCAGATTCAGGTACGAATCAGCCAGAAGAGGATCTTCCCCCTTGAGGCGGGCTTTTCTGATTTTCAGTGCCCTTTCGTGGTAGCTTTTGGCGGTTTCCTTGTTCTTGTTGTTCCAGTAGACCACCCCGAGATCGTTGTAGCATTCTGCGGCGGAAAGGTCAGTAGGATCTGGCAGAGACTGTTCTGCACCGGTCAGTGTTTCCATGGCCAGGTCATTGCGCCCCGCTTTGAGATAGGCCTCGCCCAGCAGTAGTTGTGCCCGTAGCTGAAGTACCTTCTCCTGTGGCAATACGTCTGTGATGTACTCCAGTGTGTTTCGGGCCTGACTCATGCATTGGTTGAGCGCTCCTGTTTCCAGGTGACATTCGGCCATCTTGAGGTTGCACAAGGCGTATTGGTCCAGGGTTTGCTGCTGCTGAAATCCAACACTTGCTGCCTGGTAGCTTTCAAAAGCCCGGATGTATTGCCCCTGTTGGAAATAGTTTTCTCCTGATAGAAAAAGGTCTTGCTGAGCCGCAGTGAGCAGTGTGGTCAGGAGGAAAGTGACGGTTAGGATTCTTTTCATCATTTAAAATCGATAGACGTAGCTGAAGCTGAATACATTGTGTCTGGTGAGCCCATCCGGGTTTACCTCGCGATCCATGAATTTCTGTCCGTAGATCAATTTTACGCTGTTATTGATATTGAACTGGTAACCAACATTGGCCAGCATATTGAAAGCCAAACCGGTGGTTCCGTTCAGTTTTTCGCGCTTATCTTCATTGAAGTTGTAGACCTCATCTTTGGTGATCCGGTAGATAGCCAATGCCCCGATCCCAAAATTGAAGTTGATAAACCTGAAGTTTCTTTCGGCTCTCAGCATCACATCGGTGCCTCTTTTGAGGTCGTTGGCGAGGTTGTATTTTCGGATATAGCTAGGATCCGGGTAGTCTGGCCATTTCCCCCACCTGAAGTCATTTTCGTTTTGATGAATGAGCGGACGCTGGATTCCGGTGGCGAACAGCCACTTTTCATTGATATAGGAAGCTCCGGCCACAGCGTCGTAAGATCCCAGACTGACCTGATAGTACATGGGCAGGTCACCGCTGCCAAATTCTGAATGATTGTTTTCGATATCTGATTTTCCCGAGGGGATTTTCCCGCCAAGGGTAATGCCTACAGTGCTGCCATTGGCCAGGCGGATGGACCTGGAGGCACTGATGGAGAGGTCGCCCAGTCCCTGAGTCTCTCCCAGGCTACCGGTCACCATCTGGTAGGGCACTTTCACCTGTATGGCGTAGTAGTCGTTGATCCCAAAGGTCATGTCTGAGGTAAAGACCGTGATGACAGGGGTGAGGAGGGAGGTACCTCGGTAGTAGTTCAGCTCCAGCGACCTCAGTTTGAAGTTGACCTTTTTGCTATAGGCCTGGTCTGGCTTCATGGCTCCCATGGTACAGAATCCCGCATCGCTGCATCCCTGGGCATGAGAGAGGTAGGCGCTAAAGATGATTAAGGCGGTGATGAAATGGCGCATAATTTATTTGTTTGTGGGAAAAACAACCTTCCGAAGCAAACCCTGTATGACGAATGTATCTAAAACAGGGCTTAAAAAAGTGCAAGCCAAAGTTAGAATTTTTTAATTTTTTTTCATAGCCCGTTAAACCATCCTTCCCATGTGCTGTCAAAGGGTACGAAATCAATTTAGAAATCAAAAGAATAGTATCATGAAGAAGTTATCATTTTTAGTGAGCGTTTTGTCAGCCTTGTTTTTTGCCCTGCTCTTTACTGCCTGCCAGGACGATTCAGGGGCAATGGAAAGTAGCACCCTTTCGGAGACTGCTTCGGTGAGTGTAACCTCAGAGGCTGCGGTGGCCTCCAGTATGGAGGATGTGGATCTACTGGCTGATGCCGGGATGGAGTTGTTTGCTACTTCTGGACGGGGACTTAGGGATCATTTGCTGGAGTGTGCTGAGATAGCACACGATACCGCCAGCCATGTGATCACCATAGATTTTGGAGATGGCTGTGAAGACCGGTTTGGAACCTGGAGAAGTGGTAAAATCGTGATTGAGTACAATGAGCGGAAGTATGTACCCGGCGCTTATCGAATTGTCACTTTTGAAGACTTCTTTCTGGACAGTGTGCAGGTGGAGGGTACACGTACCATTACCAACGTGACGGATACTTCCGGTACAGGGATTGCTTTTGAAACATCATTGGTGGGAGGTAAACTGACCTTTCCTGATGGGAGCACCATCACCCGCGAAGCGGAGCACCTGCGAACGCTATATGTAGGCGAAGAAAGAGAAGATAACTACGCTTCACTATCTGGCAGTGCCAGCGGTACCCTTCAAAATGGAAATACCTACAGCTCCACCATCATGGAGGACCTGATCTTCAAAAGAGGCTGCAAAGCAACTGGTGTACACATCCCGGTGGCGGGTGTGCTGGAGATCGTGTCAGGAGATAACACAGTGGTGATTGACTATGGTGATGGTGAATGTGATAACCTGGCGGAGGTGACCACCAATGGTGAAACCGAAACCATAGAGGTAGAACCCCGGGGCAGAAGACGACCTCACAAAAGAGGGTAATTGTTAGCGTTGAGTTTTTTATCAGGTAGGTGGGGTCGCGTCTGGGATGCGGCCCCTATTTTTTTTCCTCGAAGTTGACCATCCAGTTGATGCCAAATTTGTCCGTGAACATTCCAAAATATGCGCCCCAAAAGGAGTGATGGATTGGCGTAGTTACCTGCCCGCCTTTAGAGAGTGCATTAAATAGAGTATCAGCCTCCTGCTTACTTTCAGGGGTAATTGAGACAGAGAAATTATTTCCCTGAATAAACGTGGGTGCCCAGTCCCCACCTATGTCACTTCCCATGAGAATGGAAGTGCCTATAGGCAAGCTAACGTGCATGATCTTGTTTTTATCTCCCTCAGGAACGCTGTAATCATCGCTTTCGGGCATTTCCCCAAACCGGCCTATGTAGTTGAACTCTCCTCCAAAGACTGATTTATAAAAATTGAAAGCTTCTTCGCAAGTCCCGTTAAAGTTTAGGTAAGTGTTTGTGGTGGCCATCTTTTTTTATTTTAAAGGGAGCCATTTTTTCCACATTCTCCAAATTTTTAGACTTATGAACCAAGAACGGTGCGAATCAGTGTCCTCTTATCAGAGGTCATACAGAGAGACAGGTTTTTCATTTTTCTCTATTTACAGGTCACTGATTGTTTGGGTGCGGTTTTCCTGTTTCGATGATCATCCCATCATCGCTTGTAAAAGATGTAATCGGTAACGATGGGTTCTATGCCTTGCTGCCGGAGGTCGGAGATGATCTGACCCCTGTGATGGGTGGTGTGATTGCTCACGTGAAACAGTATTTCCTGAATGGTATTCTCAAATTCGCTGCCGCTGGAGTTGCGGTAGGAGATGGCTTTGCTTAGGTCAGCATCGGCAATGATTTGCAAAGTGCGCAGGTGGTTGGACTGGTCATAGGCCTTGCACGTTTCCAAAGAGTGGAGCTCATGTACTCCCAGAGGTTTTTCAGGCACTACTCTGGCATTCCATATCTGGTGGGCGTTGATCACATGCGAAAAGAGGGGGGTGGTTCGGGCACTGATTCGCTCCTGCTCCCTGATGAGTAGGTCCACCAGTTGCTGATTGAAATGGTGGTGGTACTCAAAGATGTCTTTGAAGAAAGCTTTCATGGCTCTTTGTACGACAAGCGGGGATCATGAGTTGGGGGCTTCCTTAAACTCTCCAAAGTGCCAGAGTACCCCTGAAGGGTCGTGCATAAAGAGCTCCCGACCCCAGACCTCATTTCTGATCTCAGAAAACCGCACCGAGTGAAACTTCGCAGGCAGGTTTTTCTTCAGGAGCGTCTCCCGGCACCGGTCCAGGTCGTCCACTTCCAGAAAGAGCATGGAGTTGTTGATCCACTCTTTGGCATAGTAGTCCTGCAGGTAAAATGCCAGCTTGTCGTTGACTTTGAACAGGCTCATGCTAGCATCAATCACCACCTCCTCAAAGCCCAGGAGGGAATAAAATTGTCTGGATTCTTCAAAGACCCGGGCCCCTATAAAAGCGCGGATGGATTTGGCCTGGTAGGTCATGTTATTGAATGGAGGTTACGGGGTGCGGTTCATGTGTGAGACTTGTCGTGTTTTTAAAGTTGTCTAAAATAGCTGAGTTTTTCAAATGCCGGACTTGGTTGTTATTCCATTCTTAACCTTACTGCTGTTGGATAACTTTCCCGGCAATCTTCTGCAATTATTGTGAAGAATAAGATTGGAATAGATTCTGAGATATAGTTGGACAAATCGAAGTGAAAATTGTCTTCATCAGTCTCAATGAGTTCATAGAAATCTCCAAAAAGATCTTCAACTAGTATATAGTATTTCTCTTGGTATTTCTCATCAGGATTTGTCCAGTTGACCTGTACTGATTTCCGTTCGTTTGTGTTAACAACGGAAAATGTATTGTTATACGTTTCACTAACTGTTGAATCCTTTTCAATTTCTATTCTGCCCGATAGTTTATGGGCATTATGACTTACTGGGACGATCTCATAGGGAAATTGGCAGTCCTCAAGTCCCAATGACTTTAATTGATTCAATATGCGATCATGTTCTTGATATCTTTCAAGATGCTTTTGATACTCCACACCTATCTCATACATTCCCTCATCGAGTTTCATTGGTTTTGAGGATGCCCCACTGACGGTGAGAAAGCCGTGCCGTTTAATTAAAACTTTATCAGAGTATCTAAGTACGTCTCTCTTTTTAATCCTTATGTCATAAAGGAATGCCTTTTTTGACATTATAATATGAAGTTCCTGAGCATTGGCAAGCGCACATAGTGTAAACTGAAGGAGGACAATGAGCAGTATTCGCATATAAACTCGATCAGCAAAAGTGTGGATGTTCCGAGATCAGCTGATGGAAAACTAAACTAGCAAAGCTGCGCCACCCACACAACTGTTTCTTTGAAATACTGTGTTGTGAAAGTCTAGATCCAGAACCTCAGACGAGCGGTGAACTTCCAGAATGGGCAGAGTAGGTTGCACTGAAATCGGCCAGAAGGCACTTACAGATCGTTATTCTACTGTATAAACGTATCTAAATGGTAGCTTGAGTTCTTCGCCCCTATCAAACATAACCATTACTCCTGTCAGTTCGTGTTGTCCACGTTCAGTTGCTTTGATCACATGATAGTTTGCGAAGAGTTTGTTTGAAAACTCTGTAGCCTCTTCTATCCCTTCAGTTGACTCCATGAGCTCGTCTATTTTCCCAAAATAGACAATGTTCCGTAAATACCTTGATACTCCCTGAAAGACAAATTTTAGAGTATCGGTCTGGTTTAGTTTTAAGTTTCGGTCTCCAACAACAACAGGTAAGGCAATGTCGAAAAGTCGGAAGTTTGAGTTTAAAAGTTCAAGTGATCTGTCCAAAAGTTCAATTTCATTTAGGACAACTGATGTAACATCAGATTTGTCCAAATTCCGCTTAAATAGGTCGATAAGAACATCTGCATCATCATCCCACCTTTGTTTTTCAAGTCTATTAATATGGTCGTTGATTGTTGCGGTTGGAATTGAATCCAAGCTCAGGTGCTCCTTAATGACTTTATGCCAATCACTAAGGAATAGATCCATTCGTTTAACACCGGCATATGGGACTCCCATTTGTTCAGTTGTTTCAATGAAGTTATTGATTCTGTTAGAGTTGAGCTCGGCCAGTTGTTTAAGAAGTTTATCATTGAAGTTGGATGTTCGTTCGCAGGAAAAAGCGAGGAGAGCCATGAATGTGAAAATGAAATGTAGTGGCTTCATGTGTATAATCTGTATCCGATCAGGTAAAATGCTTTGTGGCACGAGCTTGGTTAATGGTACTAAAGTAGTGAAACCTGCCGCGCCTGGCAAAGGGGTGCATTCAAAGTATCAGAAAGCACTGCGCTCTGCAAGTCTAAGTCCAGAAAGAAGGAAGGCGGGACAGGCGATGATGTGTCAGAATGGGCGGTGTAGCGGGCGAGTCCCGATGCACCTTCAGAAGGCACTCCCGAGAGCTATCGGGAGACATATAACCGATCAGCGTCTGTTACATGGCGTCTATTCCAGCATGTTTTGAAGGTCTTTCGAGTATTTGTCGTAATCGTTCCGAGCTATTTCCAGAAGTTGGTCGTTCCTCGTTGCTAGTGCATTTCCCATGTCAGTTACAAAGGACTTGACCAATTTTAAATAACGAATTTCAGGAGTGTTCTTCGAAAACCAGCTTGGAAATTCACCAAGTTCTCTTAATGATCTGTTGAGTTCGCCAATTTGAACGCCATCGGATTTTTTGGTTTTGTCAAATTTCGCCTTCACCTCAGCATATTGTTGAAACCGTTCTTTAATGAAGGTCTTTTGTTCATCCGTTAGGCCAGCAGGTTCTGGTTCAGTCTTTACAACTGGTTTTGTTGTTTCCTGTTTCTTCTTCGGTTCTGAACAGTTCCCGAAAAAAAGTGCAACAAAGAGAATTCCGATTACTGAAGGTTTTAAGAAATATTTCATTTTGCCTTGGGTTTGATTGATTCACTTGCTCGTTCGCGAATGCCATGTAACAACCGACTAACAACCACCCCTGATTGTTAGCCTTCTACCAAATCTACCAATTTTTAGCACCTGAACAAACCATTGTTAGCTATAGGGGAGGTTATCCGGAAGATGAGGGATTTGCTGTTAATTATCAGATGGGTTTGTTGGATACATCTCCATAAGATCAGGGCTTTGTCTTACCCTTCGACGGAGCTCAGGGTGACAAAGCCAGCGGATGTCCACTTATGGGCCTATATCCCGAATTCACGTTTATGAAGGGTTGCTTGTCCTCTGAGCAGACAGTTACCGACTGCCGTGCCGCTTGTCATCCTGAGCAGGCAGTTGCAAACTGCCGTGTCGAAGGATAAAGTGAAGCAACGACCGACAAATAGGGGGTCTGGCGGAGGATTGCTTCACCCCGATAGGCATCGGGCACCTGCATGGACGAAATGGTCGTCATTCGGGGGGGAAAGTCATTCCCGCGTATGCGGGAATCTCATCGGGGTGACTTGGCCGCCTACCCGATACGCTCATTTTCCGCTTTTCCATTTTCTCAGTTGCTCAATTTCACCCTTGAGAATTTCTAGCGATTTAGTTCGGTGTTCGGACATCATAATTTCAGATTCGAGTTGAAGAAAAGCATCTGTGGATGGTGGTGGCGGGGGGAGGTCGTTAACGTTCATTAGATAAGGATATCTAAAACTTCTAGATAGCCCGCATGAAGATGTTATTGCTGATTCTTTGTTCTTAAGGTCGTCAATATATACTAGCCAGTATTCTTCATCTTCGCTGGGTAATATTGAACATAAATGAGTCTGTTTAAGCTCAATATATTTCCGCTCAGACCCTTTAAAGGTTTCCAGAATCTCGAATTTGAAAGTTCCATCATCATTCAGTTCGATTACGCGCCCCATGAAGATGAGTTCGCTATCTTCATAATTGCTTTTTTGAGCTTCTTTTAAGCCACCTTGTTCCTTACAGTCACATGCAAGAGCGATTTGAAAGTTGGTAAGGGTTGCTAAAACAAATACTAATCTGAGGTCATATTGTTGATCATATCGCCCATGTAAGGGACTGAGTGCGCCCCTGGCTAACACACTAAATTAATGAATTTGCTGCGCCGGAAAAGGAGCTCACAACGTATCAGACCCACACTATCCATTGCGGGTTATAGCTCCAAGGACACAAGTACTTTGAAATTTTCAAGCCTTGGTTTCGTCTTATTATGTCATTTATTTTCAAGAAGTTGAACTTTCCCTTTGAGCTCTGAATTTTCAATTTCGAGTTGATTCATACGCTTGTTCATATCGATCATATACAGCGTTAGTTCCTCGATTTTTTGAAGCAGTTTATTATCCATATCGGCTACATTTAAGTCATTCTCACGAAATTCATCAGCTGAGGGCAAATCTGGAAGGTGCTTGTTTAGTCTCACGAATTTTTCTACTTCGTCTAAAGATTTCAATTCATAACCATCTTCGAACACCCAGTCTGCTGCATCTGTCATGGATACTTTAACTTCTTTTGCCCAAATAGTTCCGTTTACCGAAAGCTTGTTATTCGGGCTATCCACACCTATTCCAACATTGCCATCATTTCTAAAGAAAACTAATCTTTTGTCACTATATATACTGACACCCTGGTTTTGATCGGTTGGGGTGTAAATCCTAACTTCACTAGGTACACTTGAATATTCAGAGAAAGCCAATATATGATTTCCTGATTCAACAGGGTTATATCCAATTAAGTTACTTACTCCTCCTCCAGACCTTTCTCCTCTAATAAATTGATTGTTTTTGATTAAAATGTTTCCGTTAAATATTGCATTGTTCTGGACATAGAGATCACCTCCTCCAGTTCCTATAATTGTAGGTCCCGTTCCGTAATAGTTTAAATGTAATGATTGATTAGCAGGACTATCGAAATGCTTAGAGTATATTATCCCCCAATTATCCGAATCTCTAAATACGTTTAATCGTCCACTTTTTATATTGACCTTGTCAGTTGTGTTTAATGTGCCTGATAGATCTTCCGTAAATTGTGCTTGGGCAATATAAACAACGCCTAAGGTGAGAATTAGTGTTAATAATTGTTTCATTCTGATAGTGATTTTCGAATTTTGAAGCATGATAACAAGCTAGTAGGTATGCGCTAGGAGTTTGGCAGGTGCCGATTGGTTTTGTTCTGATTTTTTATTCGTTTTCAAGGCGATTAACCTTTTCTTTAAGTTCTTTGATTTCTTTATTCTGTTCAATGAGATAAAGTGTCAATTCCTCAATCTTCTGAAGCAGTTTTGCGTTCATCTCCCCTAGATTTATCCCGTTCTCAGTTACTTCGGCCTCACTTGGGATTTCAGGGAGATGACCTTTATCATAAATATATTGCTCCACTTCTTCGAGAGTCAAGAGGTCATAACCATTATCAAAAACAAAATCAGGCCAAGCGCTCGTGTTTTCTACTTTCACTTCTGTTGAACCGATAGTCCCGTTAACGGCAAGTTGATAGCCAAAAGTATTAGCTGTTCCAATCCCCACAGTGCCATCATGATTTATTCTCATGCGCTCTACTTGTTCCCCACCAGAATGTGTTGTGAAAGCCAAGCCGACACTAGTAGCCCAGCCTCCGGTCAGTAATCCTCTGATTTCTGCCCTGTAATTGTGATTGTCGTCCCTGTTGCTGAATTTTATTGTGCTTATAACGGCATTAAGATCGTTTCCTGTTCCTCCATAATAAGTAGAACTAGAAAGCCTAAGTGTAGGATTTGAACCCACTAAATGGAGCTTATCTGATGGTGTGATTGTTCCAATTCCAACATTCCCAGAGTGATTAATTATCATGTCGAAACCTGATCCAAATGTATTGTTGTGAGGCACTTTAAATCCCAAAAACCCAGTATTATAACCTGTAGCGAAAGATGAAATGTCTGAATGTAGCCACCCCGAACCATTGCTAGGTTTGCTTCTAAATCTAATTGTTGCTTCTTCACCGGCTATATCATTTTCAACTCTAATGGTATTTGATGTTCCTGAGGTATTCACCGTCAATATCCCATTTATTGTTTGGTTGTCTTGCGCAATAGACTGCACTGATAGCATACACAGAATTGTGACAAGTAAAATGCTTCCATATTTCATAGCTCTAGAATTTAAAATTTGGCATGTCTGCCATCATGTATTTGGTGTCTAAGATACCAATTATTCCATAGAGTTAAAGTCCCTTGTGAGCGGGTGTCGTGTCCCTAGTCACTTGTAAGTCTCAAGGTTGGATCACATGAGGTAATGCCCAAATGAAGTGAGACTTTAACCCTTGGTTCAAAGGAACAGGAACTGGATACTGAGGCTGTAACAGTCGGGTGAGGGAGCACACCAACCAACGTCCACAGGATAGGGAGTGCCAAGTGCCTTTGCAGGAGGTCCAGTTTGAGGGATGCCTGGTTATTGTAGTTGATATAGTCAAACCTGTCGCACCGGTTGGCATAATCGCTCATCTACTCGATTATGATCTTTATTGGTTTTCAAGGCTCTGAACCTTTTCTTTCAGTTCTTGATTTTCCAACGTTAATTGTTGAACCTGCTTGTTTATGTCTATCATGTAAAGCGTTAGTTCTTCGATCTTCTGAAGCAGTTTGGCATCCATTTCTCCGAGATTTATCCCGTTTTCAGTTACTTCTGCTTCACTTGGGATTTCAGGGAGATGACCATTTTCGTTTATATGTTGTTCGACTTCTTCAAGGGTTAGAAGTTCATACTCCTTCTCAAAAACAAAGTCTGACCATCCAATGAGGTCAACTTTCACCTCTTTGGTGTGAACTGTTCCGTTCACAGAGAGTTTGGAGTCAGGGCTAGTTGTCCCAATTCCAACATTACCGGTGTTTGATTGAACAATTAAGACGTTTTCTAACTCTTGAGCATTACTGAAAGTTCCTATAGCATTTGTATCGAAGAATCCTTCAGAGTAAATTGTTAGCTTTAAATTGTTAGCCGAGCTTTCACTTGGTGATTGGTTATCCCAACTTGCAAAGAGATATACAAATGAATTTGAGGAGGGATCAACATAACCATGAAATTTAAGTCGAGTTGAGATCGAGCTTTCGCCTCTGTAAACAACTTTAGGTTGATTGCCCCAGTCAGCTGCAATATGGTAGATTCCTCCATCTTCAGCCCATCCACCAGAAATCTGGCACTCAACGCGTATTGCTGCTCCAATTATGAACTTTCCAAGAGCCACTTGTTGATCGCCTGCGGCATTGAAGTTTATCTGTTCTTTATATCGTTGACCAAAAACAGTGACAGGTAGTAAGAGTAAAATGAATAACAGTTTTTTCATATTGTTGTAGTTTTGAGGTTCAGAAATTGATCATAACAACCGACTAATAGCCTCCTATAGCTGTGAGCGGTCTTATACCAAATCTAGCGGATTTTAAGATCTGAACAAACCATTATTGGCTATAGGGGAGGTTATCCGGAAGACGAGGAATTTGCTGTTAATTATCAGATGGGTTTGTTGGGGGCATCTCCATAAGATCAGGGCTTTGTCTTACCCTTCGACGGAGCAGGGTTACAAAGCCAACGCATGTCCACTTGTGGCCTATATCCCGATAGGCGGTTATGAACGGTTGGTTGTCATCCTGAGCCGGCGGTTGCAAACTTCCGTGTCGAAGGATAAAATGATAGTAACGACCGACACATAGGAGGCCTGGTGGAAGATTGCTTGACTCGAGGCATCGGGCACTCGCAATAACGAACTGGCCATCATTCAGGGGGGCGTCAGCGTATGCGGGAATCTCATCGGGGGTGAACGGTTATAAAATAATGGCCATTCAGCGCGGGTTTCTGATTCCATTGGGGAGGAGATTAACCTCGTCGGCTTATCTGGTTGGAAGCAATTTCAATAAAGAGAGAAGTGCTTGTTATATTTCTCTTAGCTCATTCTTGCGTACTCATCAATTCAAGCATTTTCTTCTCCAGTTCATTGATTCGGATATTCGAAGTTTCCAGTTCAGCCATTCTGGCACTCTGCTGTTCCAGTTTTTCTAGCAGCTCAATCTGATAAAGTGTTAGTTCTTCGATCTTCCTCAAAAGCTTCATGTTCATGTCTCCCAGATCGACTCCTTCGGTCTCCATTTCCTTGGCGGATGGAATTTCAGGTAAGTGCTTATTTGCGATTATATATTCCTTGGTGTCTTTAAGAGTTCTTAGTTCATAATCCGATTCGAAAACATAGTCAGGGCCATTAACAATCTCAACCTTTATCTCCTCACTTCTGATTTTACCATCTACAGTCAGTTTTTCACTTGGGTCAGTGCCAATACCAACATTCCCATTAGCCTTAACTACAAATGCCGTCGTGTTAACAGTAGGATTCACCTGAAGCACATCAGGGACACGAATGTAAAACCCATCATGTGGATCATTCCCTTGCACATCAAAAACGATATGTGAGTGAACTGGTCCTTTAAAGAGAATACCACCAGTGCTACCCGGGACATCAGTCAATGCAGAAGTGAATCTAGAAATGCTCATCCCTGAATTATCGTCTATACCAAGCCTCAAAGAACCGTTAACGTCAAGTTTGAAATCCGGAGAAATTGTCCCAATTCCAATATTTCCTGTACTCCCTGAAATAACAAGATTATTTGCTGTTGATGAATTGCCAAGGGTTAGGTTTTGTCCTGAGGAGGTAAATATCCTTCCGGGTCTTGATCTGAAATATATTTGATTTTCATATCCAGAGGCGGCATCAATGGTAAATCGATTGTTCATTTCACTCCCTGGTCGACCAAAAGTAAATGATCCGGAAACATCTAAAATATGAAGTGGTTCAGTTGGATTTGTTTTACCTATGCCGATATATCCATTACTGGTTATTACTAAGTTATGATCGAAACCTCGACCTATTCTTAGAAAGTCACCCGATGCATCATCTTGTATAGTAAAATAATTTGCTCCAGAGAAATCTCCATCAGCATCAAAAAGCAAGTAATTCTTAACCTTTATGGAGCCTTGAGTAGCATTGTCTCCTGTTGAAGTCCACTGCCCAAATGCTTGATTGACGAATAGGAAAATGATAAGCGCGGAGAAACTGTTTTTCATGTCTTAATTTTTTGTTAGAATTTCATTTAGGATACTGATATAGAGATTTATGATGTGTGCACTTATGTTTTTCAAGAGGTCGAAAGTATTAATTGCAGAAGCAGTTGAAAATAGCTCACAAGTACGTTCACTTTATATTTTTTGTTATGATCTTTTATTCGGTTTTGAGTTGATCTATTTCGTTTTTTAAAGCTTCAATCTCAGTTTGCTGAGCTTGAATTTGCTTGCTCTGGTCGATAAGGTAAAGCGTAATCTCTTCTATCTTCTGAAGCAGTTTGGCGTTCATTTCTCCGAGATTTATCCCGTTCTCAGATACCTCCGCTTCACTTGGGATTTCTGGAAGATGTTTGTTTTCTGAGATGTATGTTTCTACTTCTTTCAGAGTTGGTAATTTATAATCATTTGCAAAGACAAAGTCTGACCAACCATTTAAATCAACTCTGACCTCCTTCGTATGAATTGTACCATTTACTGCAAGTTTGGAATCAGGAGATTCAGTCCCCAAACCTAAATTCCCATTTGCAAGCATGGTCATTTTTGCATCAGTGAAATTGGACCATTGAAAAAGAGGTCGGGCAGATATTGCTGAATGAGAACTCCCATTGATTTGTCTAGAGTCAAAAATCATTAATGCATTGCTTCCGTTATCAGTTGATGAGGAGGTTGATGCAGTTAATCTCAGTGCTAGTCTGTTATCCGACTCATGGAAACCCACTATGGCTGGAATGAATTGTCCACCCGTTCCGGTGTTGTTTTGAATTGTTAAATAGTCAGTAGTAGCATCTGATACTTTCAATTTAATTAGATGTTCACCACCACTAACCGATTTAGTCAAAATGTCAAGTGAACTTGATGGGCTAGCAACTCCTAAACCTAAATTGCCCTCATTAGAGAGTGACATTTTAGGTACATAATTACTACTTTCATAATGCTTCCACATGATATGGCTACCATTGTATAATACTTGATAGTAATTTGAACCATTTGCTTTAAACCTATACCCAATTTCGGGATGAATTGTACCATCGAAAGCCAATGAAACTCCAACGTTACCATTAGCTCCAGAAACACTGTTAATGGTAAGAGGAGCCCATGTTGCTGATGATCCGATCGCCAACTGACCGGAGGTGTAATTATTTTCATCATTTACCCACTGAGCATGCGCGAAATGACTAAGGGCAATGGGTATTAGAAGTAGAATTGTTTTTTTCATAATTTGGAAGATTTTGATTGGCGAGCATTACACAATTCAAATACTCATACCGGTAAGAAGCTATTGGCTTTCTGTTTTGTATTCAGTTTCAATGATGAAAGCCCCTTTTTAATTAATCGCTTGTTTTGGCCTTTTGCTCATTTTTCAGAGTGGTGAGTTCATTTTCTAACCTTTCTATCTTCTTAGAAAGTTCTTGGGTGTTTTTGTGCTCCTGGATAAGGTGAAGTGTCAATTCCTCAATCTTCTGAAGCAGTTTTGCGTTCATTTCACCTAAGTTGATCCCATTCTCAGTTACTTCGGCCTCACTTGGGATTTCAGGGAGATGACCATTTTCGTTTATATGTTGTTCGACTTCTTCAAGGGTTAGAAGTTCGTAATCTTTTTCAAAAACAAAATCTGACCAACCATTTAAATCAACTCTGACCTCTTTTGTATGAATCGTGCCATTTACTGCAAGTTTGGCATCTGGTGAGGTCGTTCCGATACCTACATCTCCTGTTTGATTGATTAGTAATTTTGTCTGTCCACCAATTAGAAAACCGAGTTTGTGGACTGAACCAGATCCTAGATAAACTCCATCTTCATAGGCAAGGAATGATCCCCACGCCCCGTCACCACGTCCTATTTTTATGCCAGTGTTTGAGTTATTTGAATGTACGTGTAGCTTTTCACCCCACTGGGTAGATGGAGTAGTTGTACCAATTCCTAGAATTCCGTTTGTATTTAGAAGTACCTTGGTAGTACCGCCTATTAAAAATCCCAAATTATGACTAGACCCTGAACCTAGATACACAGCATTTTGATAGGCTAAAAATGAACCCGAAGCTCCATCGCCTCGCTCTATCTTAATTCCGTTGTTAGAGTTGGAAGAAAAAACATGAAGTTTTTCACCCCATTGCCCGCTTGGGTTTGATGTTCCAATACCTACATTCCCATTTGTCTTAAATGTTGTTCCATTTATAGTTTCATCATGCTGTGCTTGCGAGGCATAAGTAATCATGATTGCTATAATTAGGAATAATATTTTTTCCATAATCCTTTGTTTAAAATGGTGATTTTGATATTCAGTACTGATCAAACAACCGACTCTCAACCTCCTATAGCTGCAAGCCGCCTTATCCCAAATCTACCAATTTTTACTACCTGAACAAACCATTGTTAGCTATAGGGCGTGGCGATTGCTTTGGGGTCGATCTTCCGTGTTGAGTTGTTCTTCCTTTTTTGTCGACTTCTTGGTTTGGGCACGAACAGGAATTTATTCCTTTGCCTTACAACGCCAGCAGGCCATGGTCTCGCAGCAGGTCGATGGGCTTGGAGTACCAAAACTGCTCAAACGCTCCAAACTCCGCGTCATAGCCGGCCTTCAGCTGTGCCAGGGTGCGGGCAGGGTGGTTCGGAGTGAGCTGCGCCAGTTGCGCCAGCAGCCACTGTCCTTTCGGTTTTTCCAGGTTCACCTGCAGGGCATCCGTTCGGGTCTGGATGGTCAGGTGCATCATTTCTTTGGTTTTCCCTTTCTTGGTTCGGGAGGAGTAGCTGATCGCCGGCGTTCCGCCCAGCCAGAGGATCCTGGCAGTAGGTCGGATCAGGTACTCTGTGTCGGTCTCCAGGCAGTTTTCTATGAAATCCCTTTTGACGGAAGTCCGTGGGATTTTGAAATCAAACCACTCCTGCAGGGGCAGCTCAAACCCGATACCGTGCATGTAGTTGTACAGGGATTTTTTCAACCCAAAGCTAAACTGACCATGGTCTATACCCGTGCGATCACTAAACTGAATGTCGTTGTTGGCAAAGGAGATGTCGTTGTGCACTGGCTGGATACCGTAGGCATCCGGGTTGAGCCCTACCGGGCTGTGGGCGGTGAGTGCAAACTGATGCCAGAAGCCCGACTGCATCACGCCAAGTTCGAAGAGCTGGCGTACCATCTCCAGGCTGTCGATGGTCTCCTGTACGGTTTGGGTAGGGTAGCCATACATGAGGTAGGCATGTACCATCATGCCCGCATCGGTGAAGTGGCTGGTCACCCTGGCCACTTGCTCCACGGTCACGCCTTTGTCTATGAGCTGTAGCAGCCGGTCGGAGGCTACTTCCAGTCCGCCTGATACCGCTATGCATCCGGAGGCCTTCAGGAGTACACACAGGTCGTGGGTAAAGCTCTTCTCAAACCGGATGTTGGTCCACCAGGTGACACTGAGTTTTCTGCGGATGAGCTCCAGGGCCACTTCGCGCATCAGCGCTGGCGGTGCGGCCTCATCCACAAAATGAAAGCCCTTTTCGCCTGTCTGAGCGATCATGGCCTCCATACGGTCTACCAGCGTGCGTGCGGCGATGGGTTCGTACAGGCGGATGTAGTCCAGAGAGATGTCACAAAAGGTGCATTTACCCCAGTAGCACCCATGGGCCATGGTGAGTTTGTTCCAGCGGCCATCACTCCACAGGCTATGCATGGGGTTGGCCATTTCTATCACAGAGATGTACTCTGAGAGTGGCAGGTCAGAATAGTCCGGGGTGCCTACTGCCGTTTGCTTGTAGTCGGGCCGGGGAGAGGAGTTCTGGTAGACTACTTTCCCGTTTTCCAAAAGGAAGGTTCTTTTCAGTAAAACACTCCGGTCAGGATGGAGCGTTTGCTCAGCGATCAGCTCTATGGGCAGCTCCCCATCGTCCAGGGTGATGTAGTCAAAGAAGCTGAAGACCCGCGGATCGGAGAGGCTTCTTAGTTCGGTATTGGGAAAGCCGCCACCCATGGCGATTTTGGTATGGGGATAATGGCTTTTGATCCACTGCGCACACCTGAAAGCACTGTACAGATTTCCCGGAAAGGGGACGGAAAAACAAATGAGCTGAGGCGTATGCGGCTCCAGTAGCTCTTTCAGGAGCTGTATGGTAAGTTGGTCTATAAAAGTTGGCGGCTGCTGCAGGTGCGCATAGAGTTCATCAAAGGAGTTGGCACTTCGTCCCAGCCGCTCGGCATAGCGGCTAAATCCAAAGTTTTCATCCACGCACTCCACTATGAAGTCTGAAAGGTCCTCCAGGTACAGGGTGGCCAGGTGTTTGGCTTTGTCCTGAAAGCCCATGGAGCCAAAGGCCCAGTCGAGTTCATCGGGCTGGTCAAACCTGCTGGCTTGGGGGAGGTACTGCCCGGAGCAGATCTGCCTGGCGAAGGATGGATTTTTCCCTTGCAGGAAAGCCATGGTGTCCGTGATGGTATGCTGGTAGTCTTCTTGTAGAGCAAAAATCCTGAGGGCGTTTTCAGACCAGTCAGTCTGGTCATTTTCCGCTTCGGCGAATAGATTTTGCAGGCCATCCTTAGAGAAAAGCGCCAGAATCACCTCCATGCCCAGGTCCATCTGGTATGCTTCTAGTCCGATCGTGTTGAGGAAGCCTTTCAGGTAGGGAGTAGCCGGATAGGGCGTATTGAGCTGAGTGAATGGGGGAGTGATGAGGAGAATGTCTTTCAAGGCCGTAGGGATCGCTTACAAAACTACTTGAAAGAGTTGGATCGGTAAGAAATACTCAGCATTCTTCCATTATCAATCAATTGCTTATGACTGATGCGGATATTTTTCTACCTTCGATGTGCCTAAAATAATGATTCGCCTATGACCAGATTACTAGGGTCTGTATGTCTGCTGTATGTACTTTCCGTAGCAGCCAACGCCCAATTTCTCAATACCGACCAGAAAGATGTCGAGAAGATTAAGAACTCCACACTGCTGCTCGTGCTGGAGGAGCCCGATCCCAAAATAGTATCCAAGCTCAGTAAGAAGTATCCCAAAGCACTGGAGGATTATCAAAACCAAATAGCGGGGCGCAATTTTGCCCTCAGATATGCGTTGGAGAACTTTTGGGATTTGACCGAGAAGGTAGAGTTTCACCCGGAGTCCACAGCCTTCGACCTCATAGAGAAAAATCCCGATCAATACCTGCTAATCAGTTTTGGTCAGTACCTGGAGTATGAGCGAATAGGACTGGTGAGTGGCTCCGATGGCGACCCGGCCGGGTGGCGCACTTCCTCCACTGGAGAACTGACCTATAATCACACCTCAAAATATACGGTGCTATCCAGGGAAATTACCACGCTGGAGATTTCTGATACCAAACCGCTGGTCAGTGTGTTTCTTCCTTCTGTTTATCCTTCATTGTCGGGTGCGGTCTATGGTGTACAGCAGATCCAGTACCTCCTGAGGTACCTGGCCGCTGATGGTGAAAACAAGATGAGCAAAATGCCCAAACAGATAGAGGCGAATAACCCGAAGCTGAAGGATAAGATTCTCCTCATCGATCAGAATGACGTGGACCCGAAGGTAACCGCTGAAGAGCTCGCTGAGGTATATCCATATCCTGTGCAGCTAGTCGATCCATCTGTGATCCGTGAGGCTATTTTGGCCAGGGATGCCAGCTATGCCTATCTACAGATCGTGAGTACACCGGGTGAGCGCGGGAGCATTGACACGCATGTTATCGCAGATGCCTCCGATGGAAAGATCTACTACTACGTGACACCCGGACTGGGAGTGGGGAGCTACAGTGCGCTCATCACAGATTACAGAACCCGCATCAAAGAGCGACATTTCAAAAGTTACGCAGTAGATTGAATTCAGCTAGTTGAGGCACGCCTGGGTATGCGCCACACGGTCGTTCCAGTGCGCATAGCGCTGGTCGTAGTAGCTGATCAAGCTTCGATAGGTCTTGGATGACAGTTCAGCAGGCTTTGCCACTTCGGTGAGCCGGATGACATCATCAATGTTTTTCAGGAGTTCATGCAGATAAGCCTCTTCGTGCGCTGGCAACTGATTTTTGATGCTAAAGATCTCCAGGGCCAGGTCATTGATGGAGAGTCCTTTTTGTACGTAATCATCACCAGGGGCCAGGTTCCAGAAGTTGCCGGTGATAATAGAGGGGAGAAAGGCCGGCCACTCATCCGCAGGAGCTGACTCGTCCTGCATCAGGTAGTTGTTGAGCGAAAAAAACAGGTAGCTGTCTGCATCTGTGAGCAGGTAAATAGACCGGGGACAGTTCATGAGGGCAAGCCACTCGTCTATAGTCAGGAGCGCATCTGCACTCAGTGACTGATCGATCACCAGTGTTTCTATTTCCCCTTGTTCATTGTAGGCCGTGAGGAAAGGTGCTACGTGGTAGCCCCAGGTGGTATTTTCAGAAATTCCCAACGGGTCGGTCATATTGAAGAGCTCATCCGAGGAGAGGGAATACCTGGCAGGTGCGAAATTCCAGATTTTACCAGCAGTCACCTGATGTTTTTTCAGGAGCAGGGAGATGTAATGCGCCCGGTCTTCACACGATCCATTGATGTATCGGTATTCTATGTTTTCAGCAATCACAAGGTCCAGAAGTTCCTCCCTTTCGGCAAAAGAAATGGGAGTAAGCTCTGGGGTAGGTGGTTTGGCACCGAGCAGGAGTTCGTAGTCTTCAGGACTGATGAGCGGAGCATGAACAGAAGGGATCATGCGAAACGGAAAGAAGGTGTAAAACTTGTGGTCATGAGGATTAGCTTGATGACTGCAAAGCTACGCTTTCCTGAGACCGAATCCTCCTTTTATTTTTATGAGGTGATGATCATAAAGGGCTTATTCTTTGAGCCGCTTTTCAAAGCAGACACTATTGGCTATACCGGCATATTGGCCATAGTTGGGAATGATCTGGTAGCCGCTTTTTTCATAAAGAGAAATGGCCTCAGGCTGTTTATAGCCGGTTTCCAATACACAGCGATCAAAGCCCAGTTCGGCAGCCCACTGCTCCAGCTCATTGAGGATCTGAAACGCCATTTTCTTTCCACGGTGTTGCGGCTTCACAAACATGCGCTTCACTTCCATGGTTTTCGGGTCCAGTTGTTTGATGGCGCCACACCCACATGGCTGATCATCCAGATAAGCCACCACGGCATATTTGATCTGATCTATTTGATTGAACTGATGGTAAAACGCATGGTCCCGTCCGTCTCTGACGGCCAGGTCGGCATCCAGCTGGCTGACAAGTTCTATGAAATCAGCATGTTGGGCGTTGGTGCGAAAAAGTGTGGTCATGACTTGGCGACTCTTGGTTGGATTGAGGGTTCAAAAAAAAATTTTTTAGTTCATCATAAAGTGATCACAAGTTTGGTGATCAAATCTCAGGCCAGTAAACCTGATAAAAGTGAAAAGGCAAGAAGATTTTGAGTTTTTCTTTTTTTAGAAATGATGAAATGTTTTGGTTTAATTACTCGCTTTTTTATGAGCAGGGTTGGTGTCTACTTCCAGATGTTTCAGAATCCAGATCATCAGCTCCTGTTCGTCCACGATGGACATGGAGTGTGGATGTCTTTCACCATTGCTGCGCACTCCCTTACCCACAGTCATCATGAGCTCAGCCCGGGTGTTGCCCAAGAGCATCAGCTGGTTGATCATCTCAGAGGCTGGAGCTATATTCATGTCATAGAAACTCCTTCTGCGGTTTTTTAGTTGCCATTGAATGTCTGCATCGTGGTATAGTCTGATAGGAAATGATTTGAGAACTTCTGCTTCTCCACCTAGTTTGGCCCCTTTGGTGAAGGGGCTCAGTTCCTGATATCGGACAGGTACCTCTGTGGGAGTTCCGCCCAGTTCGCGCTCCATGAGGGCCTTGATCACATATGCTTCACTTACTCCGGCCTCTGAGTATTGCTTTTCCAGCTCACGCTCCATATAGCTGTAGATTTCTTTCAGGTCTACAGGCGAGTCCACTGCAAAGACTGCTTTAGGTTTGATGGGGTAGCTTTCAGGGTATTTCAGACAGTATTGGGTGTATTTCAATGCAATGGTGCCGCCCGCTGAGAATCCGCCCATCACCACCTTATTAGGCGCTATGTTGTAGTCACTCAATGTAGCGATGATGGCTTCATTCAGTAGCTTCACCACCTGGCCGTCGGCATACATCTTGCGTCCGCAGGGTACCACTATGGTGGTGATTCCATACAGATAGGCCAACTTTTCAAATTCAGTTTCCTGAAGAAGTTGATCGGCAGTTTGTGCGAAACCCGGAATAAAAACAATCAGTCCTTTGGCCGTGCCGGGAGGGGTGATTAGGGTATACCCCAGGGGACTGTTTTGAAGCGTGGAATGCAGCGGAGATTGTGCGAATGTAGCATACCAAAGGAGGGACAACCCAATGGATAATCTGAATTTCATTTAGTTAATCGGCTAGTTAACGGAGAATTTGATTCTTCTAAGTAACTTGAAACCGATGGAAATTGAAAATATTTGGGTGATTGCTTTGATGATTGTGGTGATTCCGCTGTTTTTTTGGATGCGGGTATCTTCTATCAATAAGCGCAAAAAGGGGGTGACAGTGCGCTGCCCACACTGTGAGAAGGATCAGCGGCTGGAGAAACTGCGCAATTATGTTTGTGAGAAGTGTGACACTCCGGTAGCTTTTTTCGATGAGCAGGGAGACCCCCTCAAAGAGATTACCTATTACGAATGCATGGCTTGCCAGGAGAAAAACTTTATGGGGATACTCACCTGTACGGCGTGTGGTATGGCCAATAAGGCGGGTATCCCCAAGTGATCATTCTGACCTCAATGCATTGACTGGATTTTCAGAGGTGTTTCTCCATACCTGTGCGAGGATGGTAGCCCCAGATAACAGTACTACAATGAGTATGGCAGGTCCCAGGTTGAAAATGCTGATAGGGGAATGCACAGCCATTTGGTTGATCCAGAGCCCGTTGGCGAAGACCGCTACAGGCACCATGACGAGTGCTGTGGAGGCCAGCATTACCATGAAACCACCTGTCATAGCCAGGGTGATCTGCCCAAAACTGGCACCCAATACCTTTCTGATTCCGATTTCCTTCGTTCTGGTTTTCAGGTGAAAACTTACCATGCCCAGGAAACCCAATGCTGTAATGGCTATGGCTATCAAGGAGATGAAGGTGAGAATTCCGCCAAGGTCATAAAAGAACTGGTAAAAAAGGTCTGTTTCTTCGTTGAGGAATCCCCCTTGGAAGGTTCTGGACTGGTCATACTGATTCCATTTTTGCTCCATCCCCTTGCCAAAAGCGCCGGGATCATTTACCCCTATTTTGAAGTAAGCAAACTGATAATCCCCGGGTTTGATTCGGAGGGCCAGAGGTTCTATCGATTTCATCAGCGGTTCCCAGTGGTAGTCCCTGACCACCCCGACGATTTTCACCCTTGTGTCATTTTCGATATAAACCAGCTCACCCACCGCAGCAGCCGGGGATTCAAAACCCAAACGCTTCGTAGCCAGCTCATTCACTACTATGAACTTTTCCTGCTCCTGATTAGCAGCCCTTGGGAAATCCGTACCTGCGATCAGCTCAAGGCCCATGACACTCACATACCTTTCCTCCACAGAGAAGTGATAAATAGTGATGAATTCGTCCGCTTCATTGAGTTTCATATTGGCACCGTGCGATCTACCCACTGCGGGGTGATGTGAGGTGAAGGTGACGTTTTCAATCCCCGGGGTATTTGCAAATTCCGTTTCGATCACTTTGGGGTCATGTCCCTGTAGCCGAACAAAGTAGATGTGCTCATCGTCGAACCCAAAACTACTCCTGGTCAGGAAATTGGCCTGATCCCTGATCAGAAAGATGCTCACCAGCATGACTATGGAAAGACCAAACTGGACGCTCAATAGAATTTTTTTACCGGATATTTTGGAGATAAAACCACTCTTGATGGTATTGGAAAAGGCTCCGCTGCCCTTCAAAGACCGAATGGTGTCTAGTCTGGAGACGAAATACGATGGGCCTACGCCGGAAATAATCCCGAGAAGAAGGCTGAATAGGAGAAAGAAACCATAAGCGAACACGGTGTCTTCAAGGGTGATGCCTACCTGATTGAAGATCCACAGTGCATTGAACTGATCGATCAGGAACCAGTAGATACCAATGGCCACCACCAGAGATAGGGTGGAGATGAGTACCGATTCCACCAGAAATTGTATGATGATCTGTGCCTTGGAAGCTCCATTAGCCTTCCTGATACCAATCTCCCGGGTTCTGGTCAGCGATTTGGCAATGGAAAGGTTGGCGTAGTTGATGCTGGCTGTGATAATGACCACCAGCCCAAGGAGTCCGAAGAATAATAGCACGATTTTAGGCAGGGTAAAGGAAATTTCGTTGCTGAGAAGCCTTCCAGGCACGATCTCCGAGATCGCCTGAAGTTCAAATTCATAGCCGGGGTGATCCTCCTTAATTTCCATTTTTTCAGAAGTGATCTGGTTGATCAGGGCCTGAGCTTCTGCTTTGGAGGTTTTCTCATTGAGCACGATGTAGTTATAATTCATCCAGATAGTTTCCCATTCCTTATACTCATTGGTCATATGGTTCTCTTTGACCAGCAGTGGGATGGTGGAGAAGCTTGCCAGCAGTTTGAACTTGATATGACTCTTGGGTAATTCCTCAGTCAATATTCCGGTCACTTTATATCTGCCCATGCCTTCCATGATCACTTCTTCACCCAGGGCACTTTTCTGTGGGAAAAGTAGATTGGCCATCTGAGTGGTTAGTACCATGGAGTAGGGTTCATTCAGGGCGGTGAGTGGATCTCCTTCTTTAAGATCAAATCCAAATACCTTGAAGAAGTTGTGATCAGCAAATAACGAGCGACCGTCAAATTCTGACTCAGGATTGATCACTTTGTGCGCTGAGCGTATTTCGCCGTGCAGCCCATGATTGAGGTTGGTGTAAGTGTCAGCAATGGTATATCCACTACTCAGTGTCTCCCCGATGGGGAGCGGTGAGGTAGCATAGCCATTGGAGAAGATACCCCGTGCTCCTTTTTGGTAGGTGAGTACCCTATAGGTCCGGTCTCCATGCGGATGAACGGTATCGTAGGAGTAATGATCATAGACGAGCAAGATCAATAACAGACAGACGGACATGCTAAGCGAAAGACCCACCACATTGATCGCGGTGAAGGCCTTGTGTTTTTTGATGTTTCGCCAGCTAACGATTAAATAGTTTCTCCACATGGCGCTATTAATTACCGTCCTTGTTCATTTTTTGTACCAATCCAAAGTAGAGGAGGAAGCCCAGGCTGAGGCTGGTAGCCAATACACCGTAAGGGAGTGTGGAGGAGCTATCAAAAGGAATCATCTCGATGATCATGAGTCCCAACCCGCCAAAGAGAATGATCAGGCCCCATTTGAGCGCTGCATATTTATTCTCTACCTGTTTTCTCAAGAGCTCGCCGGCATCATCGCCTACCAGGCCTTTTTCTACCATTTTCTTTCGGAGAAAATACTCGGTGAGGGTTTTGATGATCAGAACTATACCTACTGAAAGTGTGCCGAGTACCGCTATGGGCATGAGCACTGATTGTAAATGATGATCCATGATTTTTTGTTTTTAAGATTTGGAAGGTTAGACATCAGATGATCAGGTAAATGTTGCAGGGTAGGGTAGATTTTTTTAAAAAGAAATAAATTAAGGATGGCTGCAACATCCGCGAACCCGATGTTGTCTAATGATACTTGAATGGAGGATAGAGCACTGGTGTTAGATGTCCTGAAGGGGGACCAATGGGCTTTCAGGCGGCTGATCGATAAGTATCAGCGGCTGGTGGTGCATATGGTGACTAGGCTGGTAGATGATGACCGGGACAGAGAGGAGCTCTGTCAGGATGTGTTTGTGAAGGTTTACGAAAGCCTGAGTGCCTTTAAGTTTGATGCCAAACTCTCCACATGGATAGCGACCATTGCCTATCGGATGGCGGTGAATCACCTGCGGAAGCGCAACCGAAAAGTGGAAGAGCAAGACCTGGAGACGGTTCATTTCAGCGTAGGGCATGAGGATCTTTCGGTAGAAACGGCAGACTATGCTACATTTATCCATTCATTGATTGCTCAGATGCCTTTGAACTATCGGACAGTGCTCACGCTTTATTACCTGGAGGGATTTAGTTATCCTGAAATTGTACAGGTGACGGAAATGCCGGAAGGCACGGTGAAAAACTACCTGTTCAGAGCTAAGCAGAAGCTAAAAACACTGTCGGAGCCATATATAGGGAAAGAAATACATGACTTATGAGACAAGATGAAATAGATCAAAAACTTGAAGAGGCCTTGAAAAGACCTTTGGAGGTTTCCATGCCAGCGGGCTTTTCTGATCGTGTACTTACCAAAATTCATCAAAGAGAAGCAGCTATGGACAGCAGCATGAAATGGGTCTATGGCCTGGCTATGTCTGGCTTCCTGCTTTCCGGACTGATATGCCTGGTCATTTTTGCAGACAAAGATTCGCTTGCACTCCTGCCTGAGATGGGTTTGTGGGGACTATTGATCGGTGTGATGGTGATGGTCTTTCAGTGGCTCGATCACAAACTTGTCAGGAAAAAAACGCAGCTGATTTAGCCAAACTTTTTGGTGTAGTCTTCCACTGCTTTTTTGACAATGTCGACCGCTGTATCCCGGTCCTGAAAATCCTCGATGACCACCGTCTTCTTCTCCAGCTTCTTGTAGTCTTCAAAGAAGTTTCTGAGCTCTTTCACAAAGTGAGGAGGCAAGTCACCAATATCGTTCATGTGGTTGACGCTCATGTCTCCCTGTGCCACGGCAATAATCTTGTCATCCTTCTCACCCTGATCCAACATTTGCATTACCCCGATCACCTTGGCAGGTACGATGCATAGTGGGTCTATGACGATCTGTGAAAGTACGAGGATATCCAGTGGGTCACCATCATCGCAGTAGGTACGCGGGATGAAACCGTAGTTGGCAGGGTAGTACATAGAAGAGTAAATCACCCGGTCCAGAATAAGAAGCCCGGAGTCCTTATCCAATTCATATTTGGCCCGGCTGCCTTGCGGAATTTCGATGATTCCATTTACCACCTCAGGAGATTCTTTTCCTATTCGTACGTTATGCCACGGGTTCATCATGATGCTCGTATTTTAATTGAGGCCACAAAATAGTCAGGTGCTTTCAGTCTTCCAAGGGGTTCTCTTCTAATTCTTTCTTCGTAGCCTCATAGCCGATTTGGTAGACCTCATTGGCGGCACTGCTGTCCAGTATGGTGTACTTAAAAAGTTCTTTAGGCTCTATCAGTAAATCACATTCTCTCAGGCTGTTATGAGCAGTGGCATTCACGCTTAGTTGAAACACCCGGGCAGCAATGGCCGATAATGACTTCAACTCTTCAATTTCATTGACAGGGCTGATATTGATCCCAATGATTTTCTCACATTTGTTCAGAATGGGCTTTACAGGAAAGTTATCAAAGGTGCCCCCGTCTATGTATTGATAACCATTCATTTTGATAGGGCTGAAGAGGATCGGATACAGGCCGAAGCAGCCACTACCTTGCATAGATTTCCCTTGCTGAAGTACTCTACCTTTCCAGTGTTCAGATTGGTAGCCGCAAAAAAGGCGGGCTTTGACAGCTCACTGACGTCCTCACACGGGATGTTTTCTTTGATCTCACTCACCAGCCCGTCCAGCGAAAGCAGTCCATTGATCGGGAACCCGAACTTGGAATACTCCAGCACCCCTTTTTCTTTGAGGAGCTCGAAAATATCTTCAGGTGCCATACCATGGGCATAGAAGGCTCCTGCAATGGCGCCCGCGCTTACTCCTGAGATCACATCGGGATAGATTTTGGCTTCATGCAATGCCTGCAGCGCTCCCAAATGTGCAAAACCACGGGCACCGCCACCACTCAGCACCAATCCAATGTTATATTTTTTATCTTGTGGCATAGTTAATTTCCTGAATGCAATATGAAAATCTTTAGCGCAATTATTGGTGTCCTTTGTGTCTTTTTTGCCAATGGGCAGGTGCAGCCGGAGGAGGTAGAAATCATGCGTGATGCCTATGGAGTGCCTCACATCTATGCGCCTACGGACCCTGGAGTAGCCTACGGGCTGGCATGGGCACATGCTGAGGATGATTTTCAGACCATTCAGCTGACCATGCTGGCCGGGAAACAGATGCTCGGTCTGCACCTGGGGAAGCAGGGAGCAGCGGCCGATTATGTGGTGGCCCTGCTGGGATGCAGGCAAGTGGTGGACACTCAATGGGAGACTTTGTCGCCTGCCTATGTAGCCCTCATTACCGCCTATACCGATGGGCTCAATGCCTATGCAGCGAGGTATCCAGAGAAGGTACTGGTGGAAGGGTCTTTTCCCATCACTGTGAAGGAAGTACTCTCAGCTTATGTACTCTCTCTGGCGGTGATCTCTGGGGCTGATCAGGTGATTGGAAACCTTGTCAAAGGGAATGTGGCGGAGGCTCCTGACCTCTCCGGAAAAGGGTCCAATGCTTTTGCCTTTGCCCGAAAGAAAACGGCCGATGATTATGTCTATCTCAACATCAATTCACACCAACCTTTGGAAGGGCCTACCAGCTGGTATGAGGCTCACCTGGTGAGTGATGAAGGTTGGAATGCGCTGGGCGGACTGTTCCCCGGAGGGGCCACGATTTTTCATGGGACCAATGAAAATTTGGGATGGGCACATACCGTCAACTATCCCGACAAGATTGATGTGTTTCAGCTGGAGATGGATTCTGAAAATGGATTAAAGTATAGGTTTGATGATGAATGGAAAACCCTTGATTCAGAAGAGATTAAATTATCAATCAGAATAATATTTGGCATTAAAATCAAGGTAAAAAAGCTCGTTTTCAGGAGTGTTTACGGACCAGTCGTGAAAAATGAGCAAGGTTTCTTTGCCTTTAATCTGGGTGCGCTTCATGACTTGCGGGCGCCGGAGCAGTGGTACCGGATGAACAAAGCCACCGACTTGAAATCGTTCAAATCGGCATTGGAGATGGTGGCTATTCCGGGATTTAACATTGTCTATGCCGACCGGGATGATAACATCTTTTACCTCGGCAATGCCAAAATCCCACGACGGGATCCTCAGTTCGATTGGTCCAAAACCCTGCCTGGAAATACCAGTAAAACCCTGTCTGGTGAGTTTCATCCACTAGAGGATTTACCTCAGGTTTTGAATCCGGAATCGGGCTATGTTTTTAACACCAACAACTCAGCATTCAGTTGCACGGCAATAGAGGACAACCCCAACCCGGAGGACTACGATCCCACCATGGGTTACCGGGAGTTTGAGAACAACCGGAGCACCCGGTTCAGAGAGTTGATGGATCAATATGATGTACTGAGTTGGGAGGATTTCCTGGCTGTAAAATATGATGACACTTTACCCCAGCAGCTGGCTTATCCGGCCGATCTGAGTGCCCTGTTTGAGCTGGATAGTATGAAGCACCGAAAGTATGCCGAGCTCATAAAGATCCTCCATGAGTGGGACCGATCGGCGCACTTCAATAACCTTGGAGCAGCGCAATTCATGATTCTGTATCGGCACTTAGTAGACAAGTATCGATCGAAGTATACCGGGGTTCCATATCCGCTATCGGAAGCCGAAGCCTGGGAAGCGGTGGCTTACACACATGCCTATCTGAAGAAACATTTCAAAAGGCTGGACATCCGCTTGGGTGATTATCAATTGCTGGTGAGGGGGCCGTACGAAATGCCAGTGAACGGGATCATGGATGTGATCACGGCCATGGATGCTGTGCCCTACAGGGATGGTCGCGTCCGCGCATCGCAGGGCGAATCATTGATCATGCTGGTGCGGTATCCCGAAGAGGGATTACCCATCATAGAAACCATCAATGTATATGGTGCCAGCAATCAACCCGATAGTCCACACTATGCAGATCAGATGCTGAAGTTTGTGAAACAACAGCGAAAGCCAATGACACTGGATATAGAGGAGGTAAGGAAAACAGCCACCTCCGTCTATCATCCCCGATGATCAGGCAATTTTCCTGACAGCCTGCTGAATTTCAGCTACCTGGGCCACGCCTGTTTTGCGCCAGAGGATTTTACCATTCTTAAAAAGGATAAGCGTGGGAATGCTGCGTATCCCGTATTTATGTGCAGCTTTGTTGTTTTTGTCTACATCTACCTTGATGATGTTGACTGCTCCACCCAGGTTTGATTTCACCTCATTGAGGATGGGGGGCATAAGTTTGCACGGCCCACACCAGTCGGCGTAAAAGTCTACCAGGGTGGGGGTGTTTCGGTTGATTAACTCGTGGAAATTTGACATATCAGCAGGTAAACAGACAATCGACTAATTTGGTTGCCTGCTTTTATAAAATTTCCCAGTAAAGTATGTACGATGCGGTACTCCCTTCTTCTTTGAGTGCCATGCTGGTACTGAAACTCCCTTCGGTATCTGATCCTATTTTCATGGTGAAGGTGCCGAGAAAATCGTTGGCACTGAGAAAATCAAAGTCCCATAACTCCACTACCATGGGTTCCTCCGGGCTTTCATTCTCGATGGTCACATTGACGTCAAATGTTTCGGAAGTATCGATGCCTCTATAGAGCCCAGAATCAGGCCATATTTTTTCGCCTTTGTACTTAAGGAAAACTTCGTCCTCGTCTATTTCATCATTGACGATGCATTGAAGTTTGGTGAGTAGGATCTTGGTCATGACTATCTTTAAGAACGGTTCTACCGATCAAAATAGTCATAT
The DNA here is from genome assembly GCF_902506655.1 of Marinoscillum sp. 108. NCBI lineage: Bacteria > Pseudomonadati > Bacteroidota > Cytophagia > Cytophagales > Reichenbachiellaceae > Marinoscillum > Marinoscillum sp. 108. Next base: position 375,333 of record NZ_LR734808.1, read on the forward strand.
TTCATGATTTTTTATCAAAAGGAAGTGATTACTTGGTGGTTTTACCATCGAGCATCTCTGTGAAAACATGATCCACAGGTTCCCAAAGCTCCAGCTTGTTGCCATCCAGGTCCATGATGTGTACGAATTTGCCATATTCAAACTCCTCTATCTCATCACAAATGGTGACTCCCGCGGCTTTAAGTTTGACAAGGAGGCCTTCGAGATTCTGCACTCTGTAGTTGATCATAAACTCTTTGGGGGAAGGCTGAAAGTAGGTGGTGTCATTGGTGAAGGGACTCCACTGGAGGTAATTGATTTCATCTGGATTATTGGTGTTCCTAAATTCGAAGGAAGATCCATACTGATCAGTGACCAAGCCCAGGTTTTGTCGGTACCAGTCTTTGGTGGCATTGGGGTCTGAGGTTTTGAAAAATATACCACCTATGCCGGTTACTTTGGGCTCTTTTTCCATGTTCGTTTTGGTTTTGATGAGACCCAAAGAAGGACAAAATATTAATCCCTTTCAAGCGTGAGTAGACAAATCACCCAAAAGTATGACTAAAACTCACCCGATTTGATTTCGGTGGCAGGATTGACCGCCTTGAGGTACTCATATACCCAGCAGTCAAGAGGACCGGAGGGGGTTTCTATGGTGCGCATGCGGCGCTCATAGTCCGGATCCAGCAGCACCAAAGGCAGCGCATTTTCATAGCGATCCAGCACGTGGAGCATTTCCTCAGCATTTTCTAGTTTAAAGATTTCACCTTTGACTTTCTGACCGCATTCAGGGTCATACACCACCCCGGGATACACGTTTACACGGAACATCTTGCCCGGATAGAATCCATTGGTGATTAATTCTGCTTTTATTTCTGGTGTTTCTGTCTTTCTGTTTCCGTGAAAACGGGTCTTTAGAAATCCGTATGCAAATAGGTATGTGGTCATTTACGTTGTTGACATTCTTCTAACATCTTGCGCGCTTGCTCTGCTGCTTCCAGCGCCCTGTAGGCTTCCATTTTTGCCACTTCGGCTTGTTCGATGGCTTGTTGGCGCGCTTCCTTTGCCATCATTGCGTTCTGTTCTGCGCTCTCTCTTGCGTTGAGGCACTCCGCTTCTAAACCACTGGTTTTGATGCGACTGAGTACAGCCAGTGTCACAATGATGAGAACGTATATAAAGTGGATTCCGTACTTTTTCATTTTTTTCCTTTACATGCTTCCAGTTCATCCTTGATCTTCTGGGCGCTATATAAAGCTTTGATCTTTTCAGTTGCCAGATCCTCTGAAATTTTGGCTTGTTTCACTGCATCTGCTTGAGCCACTTCTACCTTCGATAGAGCTTCTTCTGCTGTTTGCACGGACTTTTGCGCCTCACTGGCTTTGATATTTGCGAAGACCACAAAGAAGGCAATGATGACGATGTAAATACCGTGCATTAAAATTTTTTTCATGGCTAAGTGATTTTTATTATATCAATAATACAAAAAAATGAGATATACTGCTTGGTCTGTGCTTATTAATTAATCCCTATCCTCTTTAATTTTTGGAGAATCCTTTTACCTGATCTGTATATATTTGGAGCTTATCACGATTTAAAAAATTTTATAACACACATTTTCGGATAATGTTGAAGAAAGTAGCGATTGGAGTGGATATAGGGGGCACACTCACCAAACTTGGTATTGTGGACAGAGAAGGTAATCTGTATGCCCACATGGATTTTTCTACTACTATGCATAAGGGCTTTGGTGACTACCTGGATGAATTGAAGAAGCAAATTGAGGGCCTGCGTAGCCAGATAGATTTTGAGCACGAAGTGATGGGAATAGGAGTGGGTGCTCCCAATGCCAACTATTACCGCGGGACGATAGAGCATGCGGCCAATCTGCTCTGGAAAGGAATTGTACCTTTCACAGATGAACTCAAGACTCGATATGATCTGCCTATCTATATTACCAATGATGCCAACGCTGCGGCTATTGGAGAAATGATCTATGGCAATGCGGCTGACATGAAGGATTTTATGGTCATCACGCTGGGTACCGGCCTGGGAAGTGGGATCGTGAGCAATGGTCAACTCATTTATGGGTATGATTCGCAGGCAGGTGAGCTTGGACATGTCAAGATAGTGGACAATGGGCGCCTGACCGGATTGGGAATCCGGGGCGGCCTGGAAGCTTATGTGTCCAGCACAGGGATCAAGCGAACGGTCTTCTACCTGCTCTCAGATATGATGGATGATAGTGTGTTGCGCGATTACTCATACAATGAGCTGCATGGAGAGATCATCACTAAAGCGGCCGAGGATGGCGACCCCATCGCTAAGGCTGCTTTTGAAATGACGGGTAAAATCCTCGGCGAACAACTGGCTAACTTTACGGCATTTTCACATCCGGAGGCATTTTTTCTACTAGGAGGTCTGGCTAAGGCTGGAAAATGGATTTTTGATCCCACCCGAAAGCACCTGGAAGAAAACCTGCTGCCCTTTTACAAAGGGAAGGTAAAGCTACTTCCATCAGGTATGATGAAAAAAAATGCGGCAGTCCTCGGAGCGGCTGCCTTGGTGTGGAACCACTTACAAGAGTAGACTCATCTACTTCGAAAAAATCAAAAGCCCGCGGCACCGATATCGGTGCCGCGGGCTTTTTTGAATCTTATATAAAAAGGAACGGGGTAGCTTTAATCGTATCTGAATACTTTGTCCAGCGTTTCCTGACTGTTGATGGTTACATTCAAATCTCTGAGTAGCCCATCTTTTAGACTATATACCCAGCCATGGATGTAAGGGAATTCGCCGGTTTTCCATTTTTCCTGGATGAAAGAGACTTTCGAAAGGTCATGAACCTGTTCCTGTACATTCACTTCCACAAACCGATCAAACCGCTTGTGGGTGTCTTCAATGGCATCCAGTTCTTTTTGGTGAAGTCTGTACACATCTTTGATGTGCAGTAGCCAGTTGTTGAGGTAGCCAAAGTCTTCATTGCTCATGGCAGCTTTCACACCTCCACACCCGTAGTGACCACACACAATGATGTGTTTTACTTTGAGCACCTCCACAGCATAATTGACCACACTGAGCAGATTTGAATCTGTGTGCACTACTACATTGGCAATGTTTCTGTGCACAAAAATGGAGCCAGGAAGGGTGTTGGTAATCTCCGTAGCGGGTACGCGACTATCTGAGCAGCCAATCCAAAGAAACTGAGGGTTTTGAGCTTCGGCCAGACTATCAAAAAAATTAGGGTTCAGCTTCAGGGTATTCCTTACCCAATTTTGATTTCCGGCTAACAGCTCTTTGTACAACTCTGACATCTTCTCTATAGGTTTTAGTTTTTACTCAACAAGTATATCCCGAAAATAATGGATTTATTACATTTAAAGCAAACTACCAATTTGGTTAAATTGTTGTAACCAGTATTATATCCGAAATTTAAATCGTTAGAGTCCAGGGATAGCGGAAGAGCATTTTTATCATCGCAGGAAAAATATTCAGAATTTTTCGGGAGTTTGGTATGGAATATGTCTTTGGGTAATCACTTTTCGTAAAACTTAATTATCATTGATTTAGCACGCTGTAGATTCGAACCATAAAGAAATTCTTTCGTTTTTGAAGAAGTCCGTTTTGCGGAGTAAGGTGTGAAAGTCAAATCGATTCAAAAATCTTAAATATATGAACAATCTTCTGTTGATTCTCTTGTTGGTATTGAGCCTTGGGTTTTCTGATGGTTCCGAACACCTGGTTCAGACTTCCTCTCAGGACCAATTGGTATCCGATTCTTTAAAGGTCTTGGAACCAAAACCGGAGCATTCCAGCGAGACTTTCGTCATTATCAACCTACTGAATCGATATCATTACCGGAAGGCCACATTGAATGATTCACTTTCTTCTGTGGTTTTCGACAACTACTTTGAATCACTCGATCCGAATAAATCCTATTTTCTTAAAGGGGATCTGGATTATTTCGAAAAGTACAGATACAGAATAGATAATGATCTGCCCGAAGGGAATCTTGATTTTGCCTATCAGGTATTTAGTATTTACCGTGAGCGATCACTGGACAGAATGGACTATGTGCACGAATTACTGAAAACGGAGCCTGATTTTGATCAAAAAGAGTACTTTGAAACAGATAGGGAGGCCCTTCCATGGCCAGAGAATAAGATAGAGCAGAATGAAGTGTGGGCAAAAATCATTAAAAGTCAGGCATTGAGTTATAAGCTGGCTGGCAAAGAGTGGAAGGATATTGCGGAAGCCCTGGGCAAAAGATACAAGCGAGTAGAGAAAGCACTGTATCAGTACAATAGTGAGGATGTGTATCAGGCATATATGAACGCCCTTACGAGTGCCTATGACCCACATACAGATTATTTCTCACCTATCGCCAAGGAGAATTTTCAGATAGACATGAGCCTTTCATTAGAGGGGATTGGTGCGCAACTCACCCAACAGCTTGATTATACCAAAATAGCCGACATTATACCCGGAGGCCCTGCATATAAGAGCCAGAGGCTTCAGAAGGATGATAAAATCATTGGAGTAGCGCAGGGAGATGATGCTGAGTTTGTGGATGTAGTAGGCTGGAGGCTGGATGAGGTGGTACAGAAAATCAGGGGACCTAAGGGATCAGTAGTGAGACTGCAGGTGATCAAACATAACAAAGACATCAATGGCCTGCCGGATACCATCAGGCTGGTCAGGGATAAAATCAAGTTGGAGAAATCAGCCGCAAAAGCGGAAATCATCCCCATCACCGAAGGAAATCAGACGTTTAGCCTGGGGGTTATCAATATCCCAAGTTTCTATCTGAATTTCGAAGAAATGAACAGCGGGGTGAAAGATTACCGCAGTACCACACGTGATGTCAAGAAATTGATTGACAGCCTGAATCAAAAGGGAGTTGACGGATTGATGATTGATCTAAGATACAATGGTGGAGGCTCATTGCAGGAAGCCATTGAGCTGACAGGTTTGTTCATCCCAAAGGGGCCAGTAGTTCAGGTACGCAACACAGACAACAGTGTTGATATTATGGAGGATGAAGACAATGGTAAGGTGTATTATGATGGGCCTTTGGCTGTTTTGACTAATCGATACAGTGCTTCGGCTTCTGAGATTTTCTCAGGTGCCATTCAGGATTACAAGAGAGGTATTATAGTAGGCGAGAATACGTTTGGCAAAGGCACTGTTCAGAATCTCATTGATATAGGACGCTATATGCGTCAATCAGATGTGGAACTGGGGCAGCTCAAAATGACCCTTGCCAAATTTTATAGAGTAACAGGCAGCAGTACGCAGAAGCTGGGGGTAGCACCCGATATTGCTTTTCCATCTCCATATGATGATGAGATTTTCGGAGAGAGTGGGCGCCCCAATGCACTTCCATGGGACGAGATTTCTTCTTCCAATTTTAAAATGACCAATCAGATTTCACCCAAATTAATCAGTAAGCTGGAGGCGCTTTATCAGAATCACTTAGAGGAGGATAAAGACCTGCAGGATTTGGTGAAGGAAATAGAAAGGGCCAAAGAACTGAGAAAACAGACTGCCGTGTCGCTCAACCTGGAGGAGCGCCGACTTTTGCAGCAGGAAGACGAAGAAATAGAAGATAACCTGTCTACTACGCTGGACCAGGGCGAGGTTTTCACAGATGAGAATGCCAAAAAACTTTCCGAAGACCCTTATTTGAAAGAGGGATTGCGACTTCTGGCCGAGCTTTCGAAAATAAAAGTAGGCTAGGTGCAACCTTTGAGAGTGGAGGGGCATCTGTTGATTAAAACACTTTAGTCATGAAAAGAACCACTACCCTCATTTGTTGTCTAATTATTTCATTTGCTTCCTTTGCCCAGAGCACATTGGCTGAGCACCATTTTGAATCATCCGATGTAAAAAAGGTGGTTATAGATGGTGCTTTTTGTGATGTATTCGTCACCCCGGGTTCTAGTCTGGTGTTCGATGGGATCATCAAAGGGAGTGGAAAATCGGGGGATTACCTGATTGCCAGCATACAGACAGGTTCAACTGTTGTTTTTAGGGTGGAACGTAAACAAGAGCGAAACAGAGGTTGGTCCAATATTGAGCTTGGCAAGCTCGCTCTTACCCTGCCGGAGCACATAGAGCTTAAAATCACAAATACTTCAGGTGATATCAACGTATCAGATTTTACAGGAGAGCTGGAGGCTTCCACTACGAGTGGAGATATAGTGCTGAAGAATATCAATTCAGATTGCTGGCTAAAAGCCACTTCGGGAGACCTGCGAGCAAGAAATGTTACCGGAGATATAAAAATGAGGTCTACCAGCGGGGATCAGGAGTATTTTGAAATCCGTGGAAATTTAGAGACACAGGCGACCTCTGGCAATATTGAATGCGATAAGATTAAAGGAAATGTGAAGGCCTTTGCTACAAGCGGTGACCTGGATTTCGATGGAATAGAGGGAGCCATTGAGGCGGGCACCACGTCTGGCAATATTACCGGAGATTATGTTCGCATCACGGGCGACAGTCGATTCAAATCTACTTCCGGAGATATTTATTTTGTTTTTGAAAATGAGATTGAATCACTCGGCTTTGATCTGAGGGCTACTTCTGGTGATCTGTGTGTAGGTAGCTCCAGGTCCGAAGATCGGCTATACATGGATCGGGGGCAATATACGATTGCCGGGGAAAGCACCAGCGGCGATCAGGTGTACAAAAACTAACCTTTAGAAGATTGGCTGATCGGATCAGTTACAAAGTTTTTTCCATCGACGGTAGTAAGAGATAAAAAGATATCGTGTACTTTTTGGGTTTGCGACTTAAATAGGCATTTTTGTCGGCAGTCAAAACACCCCAAAACCCAAATTACATGCACAAACCTTACATTAGTCCTGAAACCAAGCTCAACGAGCTCACTTTCAGGTCGATTATTATCGGAGCACTCTTGTCAGTCGTTTTAGGAGCAGCCAATGCTTACTTTGGATTGTTCTCGGGACTTACCGTCTCAGCTTCAATTCCCGCAGCAGTGATCTCCATGGCCATTCTCAAGGCCTTTAAAAATTCGAACATTCTGGAGAATAACATGGTGCAGACCGCTGCATCGGCAGGGGAATCACTGGCAGCAGGGGTTATCTTCACCATTCCGGCTCTGGTGATTATGGGATACTGGGAGGAGTTTAATTATATAGAGACCACACTCATTTCCATTTGTGGAGGGGTTTTGGGTGTCTTATTCACCATTCCTTTGCGAAATGCCCTAATCGTCAAAGAAAAGCTAATGTTTCCTGAAGGTGTCGCTACCGCTGAGGTATTGAAAACCGGTCAAACCGGGGGCAAGTCTGTGAAATATCTGATTTACGGAAGTTTGATCGGCGGTCTTTTCAAATTAGGTACCGAAGCGCTCAAGCTTTGGGGCGGTGTGTATGAGAAGGCTGCCCTTGTTAACCAAAAGGCCTATTTATATTTCAGTTTGAACCTTTCTCCGGCCCTTGTGGCGGTGGGTTATATTGTGGGATTAAATATTGCCACATTGGTATTCTTGGGTGGAGTGATCACCTGGTGGGTAGCTATGCCTGCTTATTTGAGTTTCAATGGATATGCTCAGGTGGCTGCCGAGCTGGTAGAGGCCGGGAAGTTCGTGAGCGTGGATGGTATTAGTCCGGAAGCCCTCGGTGGAGCCCTCTGGAGCGCCAAAATGAGATACCTTGGAGTGGGAGCTATGATCGTGGGTGGTTTGTGGGCGCTCATTAGCCTAAAGAGTGCGCTTACCACAGCTTTCACCTCTGGAGTGAAGGCCTTTAAGGCAGGCGCTCAGAATGTCTCAGAGACGTTAAGAACAGAACTGGATACTCCAATGTCCTGGGTACTAATGGGCATTGGAATCATGATCGTTCCTGTTTTCTTCATTTACCTCACTATTATTCAGGACGTGCCTGTTACGCTTTTCATGGCCTTGATAATGGTACTTGCGGGCTTCCTGTTTTCGGCTGTAGCGGGTTACATGGCCGGACTCGTTGGGAGTTCCAATAATCCCATTTCAGGGGTCACTATCGCCACCATTTTAAGTACTGCTTTGCTGTTGCTTTTGCTCATGGGCTCTTCTGATCCTTCAAGGGGAGCAGCTGGAGCAATTTTGGTTGGAGCTGTGGTATGTTGTGCGGCGGCCATCGCCGGAGATAACATGCAGGACCTTAAGGCCGGATATGTGTTGGGTGCTACACCTAGAAATCAACAGGTGATGCAAATGATTGGGGTGGTAGCCGGTGCCCTGCTGATCGCTCCGGTATTGAATCTGCTACTCGCTTCCAAGGGAATTGGAAACCCTACGGCCGAACATCCTAATCCATTGGCTGCTCCACAAGCCACTCTGATGATGAGTGTGGCTACCGGAATTTTTGGAGGTAAGCTTCCCTGGACCATCATTTCAGTGGGTGGGGGTATCGGTGCCCTCATCATAATCGCTGATCAATACCTTAAGAAAATTGGTTCCAACTTCAGAATGCCTGTTTTGGCGGTTGCTGTTGGACTTTATCTTCCCTTTGAGCTGGACTCTTCCATTTTTGTTGGTGGGGTGATTGCCTGGATGCTGGATAGGAGTTTTAAAAGAAATAATATATCCTCAGAGAGCGCTGACAGGGCTTCCAATGCCGGCTTGCTGATTGCCTCTGGTTTAATCACCGGAGAGGCGCTGATGGGCATAATGATTGCGCTCATCGCTACTTTCGGTCTTGATTTGGAATTGAGTGACGGCACATTTGGTGGGAGCCTGCTTGGCCCCGGCTTGCTGTTCCTCATTCTTGTCTACTTGTATAGATCTGTGGTGAAGGCTTCCAAAGACAAATTATGAGTAAGGGCGAGGAGTTTAGTAATCGATGGGGGATCATTCTCGCTTCACTGGGAATGGCCATTGGCGCAGGTAATTTGTGGCGTTTCCCCCGTTTGGCGGGGCAGTATGGGGGTAGCTTCATATTACTCTGGATTCTTTTCCTTTTTGTATGGTCCATCCCCTTATTGTTGGCCGAGTTTTCCATCGGTAAAAAGTATAAAAGTGGGGTAATTGGGTCTTTTGGTAAACTGGCCGGCAAAAGGCTTACCTGGATGGGGTTTTTCATTACCTTCTGCACGCTTGGGATAGCTTTCTATTACTCAGTAGTGACCGCCTGGTCCATTGAATACCTGTCCATCTCGGTGATCAATTTGTATGATGGCTTTATGGGAAATACCCTTACGGATAAATTAGCAAGCAATCCTAATTACTTGTTGGACCAGTGGGATTCCCTTTCGAATGGCAGCATGGTGACCATCGGGTTGTATATACTGGTGATTGTTCTGGGTGTGATTGTGGTGCGCAGAGGGGTGAAGAATGGTCTGGAGAAGGCCAACCGCATTCTGATTCCAAGTTTGTTCGTGCTGTTGGTGATTGTAGCCGCCTCGGCGCTCACTATGGAGAACGGCACAAAAGGCCTGGAGTATATGTTTGCGATCAAATGGGATAATTTCAGCAACCCTACCATCTGGATAGAGGCCCTCTCACAGTCGGCATGGTCTACCGGAGCAGGTTGGGGTTTGATGATTACTATTTCATCCTATACCCGTGCTAAAGAGGATGTGACCTTGAATACGTTCATTGGAGCCTTTGGAAACAATACCGCTTCTATACTGGCTGGCATAGCTATACTGCCTGCTGTATTCGCACTTTCTGCCAGTGATCAGGAGGCCACCGCTTTCCTGCAGTCCGGTAGTCAGTCGCTCACGTTTACAATCATACCAAAGCTATTTGCTACCATTCCCGGTGGTGGTTTTATGACTTTGATTTTCTTTTTGGCACTTACATTAGCTGCCTTTAGCTCCTTTTTGCCCATGCTTGAGCTCCTCAAAAGTAATCTCTCAACCATTGGTGTATCTGAAGGTATGATTGCAGTGATACTTTTGGTGGCGTTTACTGTTTTTGGGTTACCATCGGCCTATTCACTGGACTTCTTCAGTAATCAGGATTGGGTGTGGGGGCTTGGTCTTATAGTGAGTGGAATCTTCATCTCCGTAGCCACAGCCTTATATGATCCTGTCAAATTCAAAAAAGAGCTGATCGACAAGGATTCTGACTTTACCATTTCAAATGCCTATTTCAAATACGCTATCTATGTCAATATCCTGCTGGGCGTGTTTCTCATTTATTGGTGGATGTCACAGGGGTACAGCACATTCCCATGGTTTGATGCCCAGGGCAGTTGGAACTGGATGGACGTTTATAGTAACGCCTCTATCGTTACGCAGTGGGGCACGGTAATTTTGGTGGGTATTGTCATTAATAAATTTTTGTATCACCGATTTTGTAAAGTAACAGTATGAGTGGTTCTGCGATAGTGAGTATGATTTTGATTGTCGGTGTGGTGGTAGGCGGCTTTGTGTATTTTTTGATTAAAGCATTGAAAAACGAAAAAGATAAATAATGGATAAAATAGATTCTTTAAATCAGGTTTCAGAATTTCATAAAACGTTTAAACACCCGGTGTTGGAGACACCTCAGATTCCCTCCGCAGAGCGATGCGCTCTCAGGGTGTCCCTTATTCAGGAGGAGCTTAATGAACTGCAACAAGCTATCCAGGATAAGGATATCGTGGAGGTGGCAGATGCACTCTGTGATATCCAATATGTGCTTTCTGGTGCCGTGCTGGAGTTTGGTTTGGGAGATAAATTTGTTACCCTATTCAATGAGGTTCAGCGCTCCAATATGAGCAAAGCGTGCGTGTCTCAGGAAGAGGCGCAGCAAACCGTAGATTACTATCAGAATGAAAAAGGAACAGAAGCGTACTTTGTAGAGAAGGAGGGTAAGTTTTTGGTTTACCGTAAGGAGGACAATAAAACCTTGAAGTCAATTAACTATTCCCCCGCCAATCTCAAAAAAATTATAAGTGAGGGATGACAAAGGAGATGGTCGAAACCAGGCTACTCTGCAGATCAAAGAAATTACGTATGATCTTTTCGTCACAACCGAGACCGAACATAAGGATCAGATAGGCAGTGATGGAGGATAAAAGTTTTATAGCTGTTTTGTTTTTCATAACAAATCCTGAGTTATTTTGTAAAATTAGTTCAAGAAACTTTAAAAACTAATAATAGTTTCAAAATAAAACAGAATTTGTTAGGGTGGCAATACCCTTAAAGTGGTATTTAATTGCTATCCATATTCACTAAGTAGACGTTATCACTGCGCTCGTTATCGTCTTCGAACAGGATCAAAACACCTTTTTCCATTAACCAGTAATCAGAATCTCCTGTGGAGAAGTTTTCAGTGTCAGAAATATACAAGCGACCTTTTTTGTCTATTTGCCATTCTGAATATTCAATCTCCCGCTCGTCGAATGCCTCTACTATGACTTTTACTTCACCTCCCGGCTTAAATTCCATGTAGATGTCGATTTCTTCAAGTATACCGGAAACAATGCCAGAGACAGAATTAAGGATGATTTTCCCAAGGAATGAGTCCTCTTCATCGACTTCTCTTTTGGCTTCTTCAAACTCTTCATCTACATCGATGACCAGTTTCCACGATCCGATAAGGTCTTTGGCGACTACTTTGCTTTGAGCCTCTGCCTGGTAGGTGAGTGCAATCAATAGTAGTGCGAAAATGGTTAGGCTTAGCTTTTTCATGTTTATATATTTCGTTATTATGTATTACAAGGTACTACGTAAAGTATAATACTGAATATGGCGTCTATGGGTTACGATAAACAGATGTTTATTAGCTTTGCGGTAGATAAAATTGGAAGATAATGTTTGATAATCTTAGTGTTAAGTTAGATAGAGCCTTTAAGACGCTTAAGGGGCAGGGTAATATTACGGAGATCAATGTTGCTGCTACCGTTAAGGAGATCAGAAGAGCACTTATCGATGCTGACGTTAATTATAAGGTAGCTAAGGAAGTGACCGATTCCATTAAGGAAAAGGCCCTTGGGCGTGATGTGTTGATAGCTGTATCTCCAGGTCAATTGCTGACTAAGATCGTGGCGGAGGAGCTTACCATACTGATGGGAGAGACCAATGTGCCGATCAACCTGACAGGCAATCCCAATATTATTCTTATATCAGGTCTACAGGGGTCAGGTAAGACCACTTTTAGTGGGAAGCTCGCTAATCAGTTTAAGAAGCAGGGAAGAACAGTGTTACTGGCCGCATGTGATGTGTACAGACCGGCTGCCATTGATCAGCTAAAGGTGCTGGGCGAGCAAATAGGGGTGGAAGTGTACACGGAGCCCGATGAGAAGAATCCTTTGAAGATTGCTAAGAATGCTGTGAAATACGCAAAGGAGCATGGCAAGAAGTCATTGATCATTGATACAGCGGGTAGATTGGCGGTAGATGAAGCCATGATGGATGAAATAGCAGGCATTAAGAAAGAAATACAGCCCTCTGAGACACTTTTCGTGGTGGATGCCATGACTGGACAGGATGCTGTGAATACAGCAGCAGCGTTCAATCAGCGACTTGATTTTGATGGAGTGGTACTCACCAAGCTGGATGGAGATACAAGGGGTGGAGCGGCGCTTTCCGTAAGGAAAGAGGTCAGCAAACCCATTAAGTATATTAGTACTGGGGAGAAGATGGATGCCATCGATCTGTTTCACCCTGACCGTATGGCCAAGCGAATCCTGGGTATGGGTGATGTGCTCTCCCTGGTGGAAAAGGCGCAACAGACTTTTGATGAGGAAGAAGCCCGACGAATCAATAAGAAAATCAAGAAGAACCAGTTTGGATTTGATGATTTTCTCTCTCAGATGGAGCAGATCAAAAAGATGGGTAACATCAAGGACCTACTCGGCATGGTGCCAGGTGTGGGCAAGGCCATCAAGGACATTGATATAGATGATGACTCATTAAAGCCTATAGAGGCCATCATACGTTCTATGACTCCATTGGAGCGTGAGAATCCAAACCTTATCAATGGGAGCCGCAGGCAGCGAATTGCCAATGGAAGTGGTACTTCAGTAAATCAGGTAAATCAATTGCTGAAGCAATTTGAGCAGATGCGTAAAATGATGAAAACCATGAACAAGATGGGGGGAGCAAAGGCTTTGTCCAATTTGATGTCGTAAGTCACGGTAATTTTGGCAGGATATAAAAAAGGGATCAAGTGTACACTTGATCCCTTTTTTATTATTTGGTATCTATGAATTATCTGTATGAAACCGCATTAATGGCGTCCAAAGTTCGTTTAACGTTAGGAAGTATTTCCTCGATGAGCGTAGGTGCATACGGCAGAGGAAGGTCCATGCTATTCACTCGATGGATAGGTGCATCCAGATAGTCAAATGCATGTCTTTGCACATGATGACTAATGTCTGCAGAAATAGAGGCCAATGGCCATGCTTCTTCCACAATTACCAGTCTGTTAGTTTTCTTTACTGATTCCACTATCGCCTTATAATCGATGGGTCTTACCGTTCTCAGGTCAATGACTTCTACACTCACACCTTCCTTGGCCATCAGATCTGCAGCTTCAATAGCCACTTTCATCATTTTACCAAAGGAGACGAGTGTTACGTCAGTTCCTGATTTCACGGTATGGGCCTCTCCAAGGTTTAATAGATATTCCTCTTCCGGCACTTCACCTTTGTCTCCGTACATCAGCTCAGATTCCATGAAGATAATAGGATTATCGTCTCTGATGGATGCCTTGAGCAAGCCTTTAGCATCGTAAGGATTAGAAGGCACGACCACTTTCAGTCCCGGAGTATTGGCATACCAGTTTTCAAAGTTTTGAGAGTGCTGAGAGCTGAGTTGTCCGGCGTTTCCGGTAGGGCCTCTGAACACGATAGGGGAGTCAAACTGTCCTCCTGACATTGACTTTATTTTCGCTGCTCCGTTGATGATCTGGTCAATGGCCACCAAAGAGAAATTGAAAGTCATGAATTCAATGATCGGTCTAAGGCCGTTCATGGCTGCCCCAACACCCACTCCTGCAAAACCAAGCTCCGCAATAGGCGTATCAATCACACGATCTGGTCCGAACTCATCGAGCATACCCTGGCTTACCTTATAAGCACCATTGTACTCTGCAACTTCTTCACCCATAAGGAAGACCTTGGGGTCCCTTCTCATTTCTTCACTCATTGCTTCGCCAAGCGCTTGTCTGAATTGTATTTCTCGCATGATTTGATTGTTGATTAAGAAAGCTGCTAAATTAAAATATTAGCTCGATATAAATAAAAAAAGCTCTCCAAAATGGAGAGCTTTCAAATATAAATTTCAGAATTCTTACTTCACTGCCTGAGCAACTGCGTCAGCGTAATTGGTGAATTCAAGATCGTTAAGTGCTTTGTCTTTCAATGCAGGATCTTTAGACACTGCGGCTTTCAGACTGCTAGCCACGTCAGCGGCGTTGTTTTGTCTGGCTGATGCTACAGCGATCAGGTAATTAGCCTCTGCACCAAGTTTTTCGTTGGTAGCTATTTCACCCAATGTGCTCTTCGCTCCATCGTAGTTTCCACTTAGAAGTTGTGAAAGACCTGAATCGAAAGTTACAGTAGCGCTCTTTGCAGAAGAAGCAAATGAAGCATTAGCTTCTTCGTACTGACCATTCATTACCTGAATAGCACCTTTCATTCCTTTGATGTTGCTAGCTGTAGTATTAGAAGGAGAAGCAGCCTCAGCATCACCTATAGAGGTCAATGCCTGAGCATATTCGCCTTGCATCACGTAAGCAGCAGCCATGTTAGCTGATACTTTCGCAGACTTGCTTTTGTTTTTTGCAATTTCAAGCTGAGTGATAGCATCCTGCACCAATTTGGTTTTGTCAGCACCTTCTGCTTTTGCAGCTTGCTCCAGGTATACAGCACCCAAGTTGTTGTGAGCTTCCCATGCACCACTTTTGGTAGCAGCTTTGTAGATGGCAGCTTTCTCATCCAAAGAAGGAGTGAGGGTAGCAGCAAACAATAGCTCTGAAGTAGTAAGGGTATCAGCTGAAATGCTTCCGTTGGCAATTTGCTTAGCCAATACAGCGATTTGAGCATTTGATTTTTTAGGTTTCACTGTAAGGATTTCAGTCTTAGCAGTTCTCAAACCTGGGTAAACTTTGTCCAAAAGAGTTTTGTATGCAGGAAGTTTCTGCAATTCTTTTTCTTTCTCTTCGAAAGAACCAGTTCCGTTGATGATTCTTGAGATGGCTGCTTTTTGATCGTCAGAGATACCTGTGTAAGATACCAAGGCCACTTTCAAACCAGACCAGTCTTCAACGACAGGCTTAAGGATGAATTTGATTGAATCCGCCATGCCTTTGTAGTCATAACGCTTCATTTGCTTTCTGTAGAAGCTTTCGATTGCCTTAGCTCTGTTTTCAGAAAGACCACTGTTGATTCTTTCAGTACCTTCTGGAGAGTGAGTACCAGTGATTGTTACAGTTCTGGTAACGTTTTTCTCTGCGATGAAAGCAGCAAGGTCGTTACTTTTTGAACGGTTTGAGCTACCATCAAAGCTCAAAGAAGGATTAAGTGTCGCTACACCCTGAGCGAAAAAGAAATCCACTTTTGTCGGCACAAGCTCTTCTTTGTCGTTGTAACCATGGTCAGCATAAGAGCTGAAAGTTACAGGCTTCGCAAAAGAACTGGTCATTACCAAACCTTGGGCTACAGCCATTCTTGGAGAAGTCTTTGACTTTCCTGATCTTGGATCTTTAGCCACACCTTCTACGTAGAGTGTTCCAGGATTCATTCCATCCTGATAAGGGATAGAGAAATCACCGCTCTTGCGAGAAGTAGAAGAACTACTGTTAGGGAAGTCTTCAGCTTTGAACTCTATAGATCCAACAGCTATTTCCTGATCACCGTACTGATAGATAGTGTTTATGGTGTAAACTTTTCCTGTAGGGAGCATTTTTGGAGGTAAAACCGCTGACATCTGGAACGGAACCGCACCACCATGAACTTCAAGTGGATTAGGGGTTACCTGCAAATCCTGGTTTGCAGCTAGCTTGATCATCTTGCCGAGCGTACAACCAGAAAAAATGATTGCTCCGGCGACAAACGCCATAGCAAAGTTAAATTTTCTCATGTGGATCATTTTTTTGAATTTTCAATTGTAATAATGGTCAATTCCGATTATTGAACTGCAATAATACGGAAATTTAAACTTTCTTAGTAACTCAATTTCAACAAATCTAAGGGCCTTTTGTTATCTTTGTTGCTATATTGAATATGATTTATGCAAGATTTTTTTGAAAAATACGCGTTTGGTGTTTGTACAAGGTTGGGGGAGAAGCTAAGAATCCCTACATCAGGCATAAGATTGTTCTTTATTTATGCTTCATTTTTGACTTTCGGGTCGCCTGTTATTCTTTATTTGGCGTTAGCATTTATTATGAATTTCCGCAAAATGCTGCGTAGAAGGGACAATTCTATTTGGTATTATTGATCGCTTCATAGTTTCTTTTTCTCAGAACGTAGTAAGCAACGGGGAGAATTGCTTTTTTCTGATTTTTCAGCCGTGTGCCTGATCGGATGGTTAGTTTGATTTGACTGGGAAAAGCCCTCATAGCGCCTGCATGAGCTTTAAATACCGCTGCGAAATGTGAAAAGGACTCATTCTTCCAGAAGAGAAAAGCGGCCATCCAGTCAAGAATCAGCCTTACAGGAAGCGCCACTAACAGCATTGGGATAGGTAAATTCTTTATCAAAAGGCTGATCCCGTTTCTGAAATTGAGGTAGGTTTTGCGGGGGCTAGTTTTGTTCAATGTACCTCCCCCCACATGGTAGATCACACTGTTTGGGACAAAAGCAATTTTCAATCCCAGACTTTTGACCCGCCAACAAAGGTCAATCTCTTCCATGTGCGCGAAAAAATCAGCATCGAATCCGCCGGCTTGTTTGAACACCTCAGACCTAATCATAAAGCATGCGCCGCTTGCCCAGAAAATGTCAGCGTTGGAGTCATACTGACCCGTATCTTGCTCCAATGTATTGAAAACACGCCCCCTGCAATAGGGATATCCCAGCAGATCGATAAATCCTCCTGCTGCTCCTGCGTATTCGAAATAATCTTTTTGATTAAAATCGAGGATTTTCGGCTGAACCGCAGCGTAATCCTTGTTTTCGTTCAGGAAATGGGAGAGCGGAGCAATCCAGTTAGGGGAGACTTCCACATCAGAGTTGACCAAAAGGTAATAATCGGCATTGACCTGGTTGAGGGCTTCGTTATAGCCCCCGGCATAACCATAGTTTTGGTCCAGGAGTATGGTGCGAACCGAGGGAAACTGCTGAAGCACTGCCAGAGAGTCGTCTGTAGAGCAATTGTCAGCTACAATGACTTCAGCATCAGGCGAATGCGTTATGAGCGTTGGTAAAAAGTGGAGCAGGTGATCCCGGCCGTTATAGTTCAGGATGACAACAGCAACTTTGTGCATTAAATCATGTTGTTTAGGTCGAATCCGGGGATGTTTGGAATCATTCCTTCTGTGGCTTTCTTCATATGCTCTTTCGATGCAGCGTCCACTTCCACCATTGCTTTGTTGATGGCAGCGATGATCAAATCCTTCATCATGTCAGCGTCTTCTTTGGAGATAATGGACTCATCGATCTCCAGTGCTGTGACCTCTTTATTTCCATTTACAGTGGCCTTTACCATACCGGCACCAGATTCTGCAGATGCAGTGATGTTTTTCAATCCGGCCTGTGCTGCTTTCATATTTTCCTGAACCTCCTTCAGTTTGCCCATCATTTTCATCATATCTAACATAGCACTGATGTGTTAATTCCTTAAAAGTGTAAAAGTACCAACTTGAGTTTTAAGTTCACCGTTTTCCAGTCGGAAGGTGAGCCGGTAAAGGTAAGTTCCCTCATCAGCATCGTGTTTGCCTATTTCTCCATGCCATACAGGATTAGTATTAGACTGATGAATGGGGGCACCCCACCGGTCATAGATGATTATGTCAAAATCACTGGTAGGGAGCCCAAAAAGCTCCAAATAGTCATTGAGTCCATCTCCATTTGGGGTAAATCCTGAAGGGATAAACACCGTAATTTCATAAGCTTCTGTCAAAGCATTGGACAGGATAAATAGGTCGTTATCGTAGCTGTACCTAACCCGAAGGTGAATGCTGGTCCCCAGGCCACCGGGTAAGAGGATGTTAGTGTCGAAATTGGTCTCTATAACCCTGCTACTGTCGTCATTGTAAAACAGGAGGGATTGAGTGTAGCTACCCAAAGCATTTTGGGGCGGACTGAGACTTATTTGTATGCGGTTTTCGGAGTAGCTACGGTCCGTGAGTTTGATGTGTGGAGGTGCTACGACAATGGAGTCAATGGCATTACCACAGCTGTCCTGCTGAATCAGACGGTATTGGAAGGGGCGTGCGCCGGGAGGCACATCGTCGGTGTAGTCTCCCTGGGTGGTGGCCACCAATGAGAAGGCGCCATCTCCATATTTTCTTTTGATTTCAACTTCTTTGGAAGAAGAGGAATCAATGTGAATCAAAATGTCATCACCGCTATAGGTGGCGTAGGACTCAAGTAGGTTTTTCGTTGTAGATCCAGCCGAATCGCAGCTTTCCTGCGTAAATAAAATGGTCTCAGTGCAGGGGTTGAATATATTAATCCGGGTGCAGAATTCATCGATCTGCAGGTCAGTGCCCAGGTGAAAAGAGGGAGTGGAGGTAGTTAACTTACCCTGATGGATGGTTTCAAAAGTGGCTCCATTTGTTTGCAACTCTACCGAGTAGAGGGTGAGTGGGTCTGGGCTTGGCCAAAGTGAGAGCTGCAGATAGAGGTCATCGAGGCATGCCTCTGTAATCTCAGCGGAGTTGATGTTGAGGGGTTGAAGACTTTGAAGATTAAACGACTGGCTTATATCCGGACAAGAGGCAAAAGCATTGTTAAAATAGCCTACTGCCTGAATCATTCCGTTTGATTGACCATAATCATAGGTGGGTAGCCCATCACCAGGTACGTAGGTGACCGAATCTGTTTCTGAGAACCATACCCGGTAATAGTCGTAGTATTCGTCAGAGAATCCAACGGTAATCTCGGTTTCTGAACACTGAAAAATACTGAGCGCCGGAGGGATGGCCTCCAGTACTTCAAATATCAGGGTATCTGTTTTGGGCTGGATGTCCTCTCCCAGAAATTGAACCACTTCGTATCTTCCCGGTTCAGTATAGGTATGAAAGGTATCAGTGGTTTCTATTGCCCCCTCTTCATAAAAATACTGTCTGCTGATCGTGCCCAGGTTGTCATGCTCACTGATGTGAATGGTAACAGGCGCACACCCCTGAGGGTAAGCAATAGAAAATCTTCCAAAATTACTTGTATGCTGCCCTATGCCGGCAAAGCAGATGAAGTTCAGTATGAATAGGAGTACTCTCAAATAGTCATTACTAATATTTAAACTAACGAGGGAGTCCTGATTAAATTTTCGACTCAAGTCTTGCTACCACACTTTCTATCGAAAGCATCTCCTGATTACCGTCCCTCATGTTTTTGAAGGTATATTCTTTTTTGTCTATTTCCTCTGTACCCACCACCAGCACGTAGGGGATGGCGTTTTTGTCGGCATAGTTAAACTGCTTCTTGATCTTAGCCGCATCGGGAAAAATCTCTGCCCTGATGCCAGCGCTTCTGAGTTGATTGAGTAGCCCAATGCCGTGTAGGAAGCATTCCTGATCAAAGTGAGCGATGAGTACATCTGCTGATTTGGTCAGAGACTCCGGGAAAAGATTCTTTTCTTCCAATACGTCATAGATCCTGTCCAGACCAAAGGAAATGCCTACTCCAGAGATTCCCTGAAGTCCAAAAACACCCGTAAGGTTATCATACCGCCCACCACCGGTGATGCTTCCTATCTGCACATCCGTGGCCTTCACTTCAAAGATGATCCCGGTGTAATAGGTGAGGCCCCTTGCCAGGCTAAGGTCCAGCTCAATTTTTAGATTTTTGGTGCCTGTGCGGGTCAGGTAATCAAAATATGCGAGCAACTCAGTGGTGCCTTTGTTTTCACCTATCAGCTTCTTGAATAGCTCGATTTTAGTGGTGTTATCTGCACTTTGCTCAAACAGATCAATAACCGAGCGAAGCTTTGTGCCATTTGCACCCAGGGCCAGGAGCTCATCCTGAACTTTGTCAGAGCCAATTTTATCCAGTTTGTCAATGGTGATGCAAAATGGCATTTCTTTACCTGCCAGGCCGACATATCTCGCCAGCTCATTCAAGAGCTCTCGGTGATTGATTTTCAATACAAATCCATCGTATTTCAATTCCTTGTATACATCATGGATGAGCAGGGTGAGTTCAGCTTCATTCCAAAGAGAGTCTGAACCTACTATGTCCGCATCACATTGGTAAAACTCACGGTATCGGCCTTTTTGGGGTCTGTCGGCGCGCCAAACAGGCTGTATCTGAAAGCGTTTGAAGGGGAAAGTGATGTCATGCTGATTTTGCACCACAAACCGGGCAAAGGGTACAGTAAGATCGTACCTCAGTCCTTTCTCTGAAATCTGATTGAGCATGTGAGGACTGCCTTTCGTGTAATCCTCTACGCTCGTTTTCTTCAGGTAGTCACCCGAATTTAGTATCTTAAATAATAGCTGATCACCTTCATCTCCGTACTTGCCTGTGAGCACAGAGAGCTGCTCCATAGCAGGTGTTTCGATCTGGTTGAAGCCGTACTTTCCAAAGTTTTTCTTGATGATTTCTATAATATAGGACCTTCTTGCTGATTGAAGTGGTCCGAAATCGCGTGTTCCTTTGGGTATGGATGGTTTTGAAGTTGCCATAGATTTATTTTGGACAAAACTAACTAATCCTCTAAATTTGCACCTCGTTAAAAAGAAATGATCAGACAATGGCCGTTACAAGATTAGAAAGAAAGGGTAAGAGAAATAAATCAAGAGCTAAAAATCGCGTGAGTAAAATCAAGCAACTTAATGCTATGCCTACCATCAAGAATGTGGACATAGAGGAAATTAAGAAAAGCTTTGAGACCGCTCCAAAACCTGCAAAAAAGGCAGAAGCGAAAAAAGAGGAAGCTCCTGAAGTGAAAGCTGAAGCTCCTGCAAAAGAGAAAAAAGCTGCTGTACCTAAAGCTGAAGCAAAAGAAGCAAAGCCTAAGAAAGCCCCAGCTAAGAAAAAAGATACTAAGGATAAGAAAGAGGACTAATCGTCCCTTAATTATCTGTGTCATAAAAAATAGCCCGCTCCGATAAAATCGGAGCGGGCTATTTTATGCATACCCAGTCAGGCGATAAGTCAATAATCCCACCCATTCCTTGATCAGGATGTTCCAGTCCTCCAGGGCCGTGTGGGAGGGAAGTATCCAAAATGGACTCCAATTGCCTTGCTGTCCTCTGAAATCTACCGAAAAAGGAATGACTATGATTCCTTGCTTTTTGAAGCACCTAAGTGCCCGAGCCATATGTGAAGCGGAGGTGATCAAAAGCACTTTCTGTTCTTTTAAACCCAGTGAGTCTAATATTCTGGCCGTTTCTACTGCATTTTCATAGGTATTTCTGGAGTTTGCTTCCATAAATATCTGATCATCATGAGCTTCTATGAGTGTTTGGCTGTAGGCACCAAGAAAATGTGCTTCGCGTAGCGTCTGATCCATCAGAGAACCTGATCCTCCCGAGAGAATGAGTTTTTGTACGATACCTTCCTTAAATAGAATCAGGGCTTCATTGATCCTGTCGGCACTTCCATTGAAATGATATTGATCAATAGGTTCTTTGCCTGGTTCCAGCATGCCTCCCAATACTACCGCCGTTTCCACATAGGGGAGTTGGTCTTTTGGAGTGGCGGCATGCTCCCATTCCACCATGGCGTAGTTGCTGAGCATGGGGTTGGTAAAGACCAGAAGTAGCAGCAAGCTGCCCCAAAGCGAATATTTCTTCAACCCCTCCTTACGAGCAAATACCGCAAGCAGCAAGAGTGTAACGATCCAGCTAAGCGGACTGATGAGGAAGAATAGTGCTTTTGAGGCTATGAAAAACAAGGCTGTTATCTACTAATGAACGCAATGATTCTCCTAAACCAATCAAAATACAGCGTAACAAACAACCCAAGACTCATCATCCATATGATGATGACATTGAATATGAGAGTGTCTATCCACAAACCACCGAAATGTTTGGTAGGCTGATAAAACTGTGCCCTGAAGTCGAGTGCATGATCAGGAAATGACGGATCGTTGTAAATAGGGTAGAGCTTTTGAATGTAATGATTGTTATGCTCCAATATGCGATGCTCCGTGGTAATGTTCTTGACCATCACCCCAACGGCTACATTGGCATTTTCATTTTTCAAACTTTCAAAACGTGCTTGTTTTTCCGGAGTAGAGTTGAGATCAGCCAAAAGCGCCTGTTTGCTTGAATTGGCATCCTTGTATTGCAGGTTATAATACTTGATCAGCTTCTCTACAAAAACCATCGTCTCATGAAAAAGAGACTCACTCCATTGATCTACATTGAGTTGATCCACTTCGGGAAACTTATCATAACCGATTTCAGAGAGCTCTTTTTTAAGTTCGTTTTGGATGGTTTTGAGTTGGTACGCATATTCCTCTTTTTCCTCCTCACTGGCTGCGCCCATGTTGTGATGGATTTGTTTGAGGTCTTCTTCTATTCTGGGAAATAAATAAGCGGTCTTGAACTCTGATTGAGCCATGACTTTGTCATCCTCATAAAAGTACTTTTCATATTCGTTCTCCTTAAACTGATGTACTGCCATTGCCTCGAAGGCCCATCGTGAAGCCATGATTTCCCCTATCATCGGCACTTTATCCTCTGTAGTGATAGCGGGGTTGAGTTTGTCGAAATTGACCACCACACCGCTGAGAATGAGCTGGGGAATGACCAGCAATGGGATGAGAATATAGACGGTTATGGCTGACTTAAAAGCCGAAGAGACATTGAGTCCCAGTACATTGGCAAAACACGATATGGAGAAAAGGACCAACCAAAAAGGGAAAAACATGCCCTGTATGCCCAGAATCCAGTTGCCGATAAGGGTGTAGGTCATTGTCTGAAAGGCCGAGATGCCAAAGAGAATGATAAGCTTGGAAACAAGATAGCTGAACCTGCTAAGGTTGAGAAAAGCTTCTCGTTTCAGTATTTTCCGATCTTTGATGATTTCCTCAGCACTGACTGTGAGCCCCATAAAAAGTGAGACAATCACACTCATGAAAAAGAAGACAGGAATGTTAAGATTTTCTCTGAACTGATAAAAGGAAGTGTCCTCTGGTAGATATCTGACGATGAAAGCGAGCAAAAGGGCCAGGACCGGTGCTTCCAGAAGGTTGATCGTGAGGTACTGCGTATTGCTCAACTTTGATTTGAAATCCCGGATGGAGAATATCTTTAGCTGCTTGAATTTGTTGGGAATATCCAGTGTTTTGTGTGGGATCACGGGAGTTTCCTCTACCGGCGGGATATTTATTCGCTCCTTGAAGTACTGATACCACTGGTAAGGCGTGATCTTTCTTTCTTTTGTGAAGTTTCCAAACTCATTGACCACCTTGGTTTCAATGATGTTGAAGATTTGCTCAGGATTGGCAGCTTTTGATTGATCCACCATCTTCACAATGTCCTTGAAGTAGGCTATGCCATCAATGGGATTACCATAGTAGACCTGATAACCACCAACATCGAGCACAATCAGTTTGTCGAACATTTTGAAAATGTCCTCCGAAGGCTGATGAATCACCACAAAGATCATTTTTCCTTTGAGTGAAAGCTCTTTGAGCAAATCCATAATGTTCTCGGAGTCCCTGGAAGAAAGCCCGCTGGTAGGTTCGTCTACAAAGAGTACAGAAGGCTCTCTAAGTAACTCCAGGCCTATATTCAGGCGCTTTCGCTGTCCACCGGAAATGGTCTTGTCCAGAGGTGAGCCGACCCGTAGTTTGCGGGTTTCGTATAGTCCGAGGGACTCAAGTGTCTTGTTGACTAATTGTTGTAACTCTTCTTCATTGAGTTTTTTGAAACACAACTTGGCCGCATAGTAGAGGTTGTCAAAGACGGAGAGCTCCTCGATCAACAGGTCGTCCTGTGGTACGTATCCTATGACGCCCTCTATTTTACGTCTGTTTTTGTGAATGTCCACGCCATTAATGCGTACGGTACCCTCAGAGGGGCGCTCATTGCCGTTGAGTACATTCAGCAGGGTGGACTTTCCTGCACCACTTCCACCCATCAGCGCTATCAGCCTTCCTGATTCCTCTTCAATGTTAATGTTACGTAGGCCAACTTTTCCATTTTTAAACTTAAAGGTGACTTCTCTGGCCGCAAAGGTAAGGTGATGGTCAGATGCGATGGATCTGAAACTATTGACTACCTCGCTATGGTATATGGGCTCGGCGTTTTCAAATTTGATAGCGCTCCCACTGGCAAAATTATAGATGTGATTGATGCGC
Organism: Marinoscillum sp. 108; assembly: GCF_902506655.1. NCBI lineage: Bacteria > Pseudomonadati > Bacteroidota > Cytophagia > Cytophagales > Reichenbachiellaceae > Marinoscillum > Marinoscillum sp. 108. Next base: position 399,675 of record NZ_LR734808.1, read on the forward strand.
ATAGGCCCTTCGTTCAGGACTACAGGTCGCTCACCAATGTATTTAGCCAGGTAAATGTCGATCTCTGGAACACTCAAAACGAGGATAAATCCATCGAGGCCCTGTCGGATCAGGCGCTTGCATTTGTCCGGCACTTCATGGGTGCCATCATCTATGATCAGTACATGTCTTGAGCTGATCTTGCTTCGCTCCTGAAAAATCACAAAAGCTTTGATCAGATCAGTAATGGCTTTTGAAATGTTGATGCTCTCAGAGATCAGGTATAGGAGCTCTCTTTCTCGGTTGGAGACTTTACCGTCCGCAGCAATGAGAATAATCAAATCAAGGATGATGATGATTTTCTGCTGAGCGGTTTGTTCTTTATTGATTTTGGCACAGATCTCCGCTATTTGAGTTTCGTCACTGTCCGAATAGTGCTGCTTCTTAGTAAGCTCATCGAAGAAAAGCAGGTATTTTTTGGCACGTTCAGCAGTCAGTTTGCTGACCAGAAAGTTTTCAACGGAAGCTTTCTCAGCTGATGTTACATCATCTTCTTTAGCTACAATAGCAAGGAGTTGGAGTATGGCATTGAGAATCTCTTCACTCATAGGGCGTGTGATTTGAAGGAATGCCTAAAAATACAAAAAGCATTGGGATCCCAATGCTTTTTCTTCAGGTTAGGTAATGTTTTAGCTAATTTTTTAGAAGGCTACAATATCGTTCCTTACTCTTTTTACTTCGGTAGTAATATCAATCAACATGTCTTGGGTGAGAATGAAATTACCTTCATTCGAAGCGATTTTGGCTTGAATGTCAGCCAAATCTCCGTCATATAGGATTCGAAGGATACTGAGTTCAGTGATCATTTTAGCAATGGCATCATTCTGAGGCAGATCCTTGAGCATGGCGATCACATCAAGCAAAGGTTTTTTCTGATCCAGAACCACTTTTACCAATGGCTCCAGAATGAGGTTTCTATTGGTTTCATCCAGTATATCCGAAGGGTAGGTCTCAATGACCTTCACTGCAAGGTACAGGCCTTCTAAGAAGCTACCTGTAAGGATGAGCGCCGCTACAGATACCCTGTCTGAGCTTTCCAGTCTGGTTTCTGCTTCTACAATGGCACGGCTTAGAATTTTGCTTAAGGAATCCGGGTTGTTCAGGTTACCCTGAAATTCCTCCATGGTCTTAACATCAAATACTGAAGCGACCCCTAAGGTTTCTGCCAACTTCTGACATGCTTCCATATATTGTCTGGACTCTGACACCTTCTCGTAGGAAAGCAGGTAGCCCATATCCGTGGCGTACACTCCCAGATTGAGACTAGCTTCCTCTTCGTTTGTCTCATATTTGGAAAGATTTTCCAGTCCATTGATAAGCGTACCATTAAAGTCCGAACCTGTAGCCTGGAGCATATAAGGAACTTCAGTAGGTGAGGGGAGGTCATGTATGACCTGATCCAGGTCGGAAGATATTTTCTTCTCTGCTTCCTCAAATGCGGCCTCCTTGGCAGACTTTTCGTTGGAGCTGCCACCACAGCCTACCAGGGCCAAAGCGAATGCAGATCCTATGAGTAGAGTGAAAGCGTATCGAATCGAAATTTTCATTTTATATGTCGGTTAGGTTATCAACATCCAATTTTAATGCTTTTTTGGCTTGGATTGAAATTTAGTGTAGATAATTTCGCTTAAGGATTTCACATCCCCCTGAGAATACAATATGAAGGGACTAAGCTATAGTAGTTTGAGGGCAGGAAAGCGGTATTGGCTGGTGAATTATGGCGACAGGTATGAATTTGAAATCCTGGAGGTTTTATCCCCCCAGGACTTCAAACTTAAAGATGTCAATACCCTGGAATTATACCTGATGTCAGAGATCACCAGGTATGGAAAGGGTGATGATTTTGAGATCAGGGATCTAGGCTAACTGATAGAATGATTTTGATTTTGAAGGCAGCTTAGAAGCTCCTTCCAGAAATTCATCTACTGCACGGGCAGCCTCTCTGCCTTCAGAGATAGCCCAGACCACCAAAGACTGGCCTCTGCGCATATCACCTGCTGTAAACACGCCACTCTTGCTGGTGGCATAATTCTCAGCTCTTACGTTTCCTCTTTCATCAAGCTCGAGTCCCAGTTGTTCGATCATTCCCTCTTTCTGAGGATGCACAAACCCTGCGGCCAGAAGCGCCAGTTCACATGGGATCACCCTGTCGGTGCCCGGAACTTCTTCCATGCCGTTCTTTCCCCAGTTGATGTCCACCAGTCTCAGGCCGGTGAGTTCCCCTTTGTCATTCCCAATAAATTCCTTGGTGAGGATGGCCCAGGCCCGCTCACATCCTTCATCATGCGATGATGAGGTTTTGAGGGTCATTGGCCATTCAGGCCATGGGTTCAGTTGAGTTCTGGATTCAGGTGGCTTGGATAGGAGCTCTATCTGAGTGACCGATTTTGCTTTGTGTCGGTTGGAGGTACCCACACAGTCAGATCCAGTGTCACCACCACCAATTACGATTACGTTTTTGCCTGTGGCGAAAATGTCCTCTTTGGTATCTACTCCCTGGTGGTTGATCAGAACATTTTCTCTATTGGAAACACGCTTATTTTGCTGACTCAGGAAATCCATCGCGAAATGAATGCCTTTCAGGCTACGACCGGGCAAAGGTAAATCTCTCGGCACTGTAGAGCCTCCACAAAGTACAATCGCGTTAAATTTCTCTTCCAATTCGCTCACAGGAATGTTCACCCCTATATTGGCGTTGGTTTTGAATGTGATTCCTTCCTCTTCCATTACTTTGAGCCTTCTGTCGATGGTCCATTTTTCCAGCTTAAAATCCGGGATGCCATATCGCAGGAGCCCGCCGATCTGATCAGCTCTTTCAAACACTGTCACATTGTGACCTGCCTGATTTAGTTGTGTAGCCGCTGCCAGCCCTGCTGGTCCTGATCCTATTACCGCTACGGATTTCCCAGTTCTTGTTTTAGGAGGATTGGCTTTTACCAACCCTCTTTCAAAGGCTTCTTCCGCAATTGATTTTTCGATCAATTCGATCGCTACAGGATCCTTGTTAATCCCCAAAACGCAAGAGCCTTCGCATGGAGCAGGGCAGATGCGTCCAGTGAATTCCGGGAAATTGTTTGTCGATGAAAGAATCTTAAAGGCAGTCTCCCAATCCTTGTTGAAAACGGCATCATTGAAGTCTGGAATGTGGTTGCCCAGTGGACAGCCATTATGACAAAAGGGAATTCCACAGTCCATACATCGGGCGGCCTGTTTGTTGGTTTTCTCCTCTGCGAATGGAACATAGATTTCGTTGTAATCTGCAATCCTGCTCTTCGGGTCCCTTACTTCAGGAAGTTCTCTGTTGTATTTTAAAAATCCGTCTACTGCTCCCATTATGCTACTTTTTCTTGTATTTTATTCTCTTCTAAAACTCTTTTTAAATCGTGTGGCATCACTTTGACGAAGTACTGCTGCATGTGATCCCAGTCGTCGAGGATATTGGCGGCATGCTGGCTACCTGTATTGGTAACGTGTGCGCCGATTTCCTCCTTGAGGTAGGCCAAATCATCACTTCCGGGTTGTTCCAGGCCTACCATTTCCATGTTCACCTTATCTCGGAAGGTTTCATCGGTGTCTAAAACGTAGGCGATACCACCGCTCATTCCGGCGGCGAAGTTTTTACCTGTTTCACCCAGGATAATTACTTTTCCTCCGGTCATGTATTCACAACCATGGTCACCTACACCTTCCACTACAGCCTCTACACCTGAGTTTCTCACACAGAAACGCTCTCCGGCGTTGCCATGGATGTAGGCTTTTCCTGAAGTGGCTCCGTAGAACGCTACGTTACCAATGATGATGTTCTTCTCCGGCTTGAATGTGGCCTTTTGAGGTACCTTCACTACGATTTTACCTCCTGAAAGTCCTTTTCCAAGGTAGTCGTTAGATTCACCTTCCAGACAAAACTCAATGCCCGGAGCAAGGAATGCTCCGAAACTTTGTCCGGCAGACCCTGTGAATCCGATTTTAATTGGACTCATCTTCAACCCGGCACTGCCATATGCCTTGGATACCTCATGCGAGAGCATGGCGCCTACGGACCGATCGATGTTGATGATTTTGTAGGTTTTGTTGTTCTCACCTTTATTGAGGTAATCACGAATCAATTTTCTATCTAGCACCTTCTCCAGTCCATGATCCTGGTCTATTTGGTGATGCTTACCAAAAGAGGCAGGCACACTTTCCTGATGAAGGATAGGAGAGAAGTCTATGTTTTTTAGTTTCCAATGATCAAGATCGCTGCGCACTTTGAGCACGTTGGATTGACCGACCATTTCGTTGATGGTACGGAAACCAAGTTCGGCCATCACTTCTCTGAGCTGTTCTGTGATGAATGTAAAGAAGTTGACCACATGATCCGGGTTACCGGTGAATAGCTTTCTCAACTCAGGTTTCTGTGTGGCGATCCCTACAGGACAAGTGTTGAGGTGGCATTTTCTCATCATGATACAACCCTCAACAATGAGCGCTGTGGTGCTAAATCCAAATTCTTCGGCTCCCAACAATGCTGCAATGGCCACATCACGCCCTGTCATAAGCTTACCATCTGTTTGCAACACGACCCGGCTTCTCAGGTTATTTCTCAGGAGGGTCTGATGCGCTTCGGCCAGCCCAATCTCCCATGGGAGTCCGGCGTGTCTGATGGAGCTAAGTGGTGAGGCACCAGTACCTCCATCCGCACCTGAGATCAATATAACATCTGCTTTGGCCTTAGCCACACCGGAAGCAATAGTGCCGACACCTGCTTCAGATACCAGTTTTACATTAATCCGGGCATGTCTATTCGCATTTTTCAGATCATAGATAAGCTGCTTAAGGTCTTCTATAGAATAGATGTCGTGGTGTGGTGGGGGTGAAATGAGCCCAACACCTGGTGTAGAGTGTCGCACTTTGGCAATCCACTCGTCCACTTTATGTCCTGGCAATTGACCGCCCTCTCCGGGCTTTGCACCCTGTGCTATTTTTATTTGAAGTTCGGTCGCTTCCTTCAGGTAATTACTGGTCACTCCAAACCTACCGGACGCTACCTGCTTGATTGAAGATCTCTCCCAGTCACCATTGGGCTTTTTAGCAAACCTAATCTCGTCTTCTCCACCTTCACCACTGTTACTTTTGCCACCAATTCTGTTCATGGCAATGGCTAATGTGGAGTGTGCTTCGTGAGATATAGATCCGAAAGACATGGCACCCGTGGCAAATCTCTTCATGATACTACTGGCGGGCTCTACTTCCTCCAGTGGTACGGATGTTCGTTTTTTGAAATCAAACAAACTTCTCAGGGTGATGGTGCTGTCCTGATAGTTATGTACACTTGCTGCGTACTTTTTGAACAGTTCGTAATCCCCTAGAGAGGTTGATTTTTGTAGCAAATGGATGGTTTCCGGATTCAGAAGGTGGGCCTCACCATTTCTTTTCCATTGGAAATATCCTCCCACTTCCAGTAGTTTATTATCTGTATCAAATCCAGATGCATGTTTGATCAGGCATTCTTTCTCCAGATCCTCAAAGGTGAGGCCGTCCAATCTGCTGACGGTGCCCTTGAAGCATTTGTTGACTACTTCAGATCCCAATCCCACACACTCAAAAATCTGAGCAGATTGATAAGACTGGAGGGTAGAGATACCCATTTTGGAAAGGATCTTCAAGAGACCACTGCCTATACCATGGGCAAAATTTTCATAATAGGTATTCAATGAAGTTCCCTGATCGAGCTTGCCATCTGCATAAAGGTCTGCAATACAGTCATAAGCTTTGAATGGATATACGGCACTCACACCGTAACCTACAGCGGTGGCAAAATGGTGAGTTTCCCAGATGTCACCGGCCTCTGCGATCAGACCTGTCTTTGTACGGATGTTTTCTTTCACCAGGTGCTGATGCACTGCACCTATAGTGAGTAGTGAAGGAATAGGCACCCTGGTCTCACTGATGTTGCGATTGGAGAGTACGAGGATTTTCTTACCTTTTTCTACTTCAGCCTGAGCTTCTGCGCAGACTCGATCCAGTGCTTCTTTCAGATTGATCTCTGAAGGATCGTAAGTGCCATCGATGCTGCCATAGTCAAATCCTATTTCCTTTTGACTAATTAGCTTTTGGAAGTCAGCTCTGGAAAGTACTGGTTGCGAAATGTGAATTTGCTTGGTGTGCAGAGCGGACTCATCCAATATATTCAGGGATTCACCCACCCGGGTATAGAGGGACATCACCAGTCTTTCTCTGATAGGATCGATTGGCGGGTTACTTACCTGAGCAAAAAACTGCTTGAAGTAATTAGAGATGTGCTGACTTTGTCTGGACAATACGGCCAGAGGAGCATCTGCTCCCATGGAGCCCAACGGCTCTTTTCCCAGCTCTGCCAGTGGGCCTACCGTCAGTTTTACATCTTCCTGAGTATAGCCGTAGGCTTTCAACTGCTTTCTCAGAAGTTCTTTTTCGATTTTTTCCTCTTTTATCTCAGGATCCGGTAGGAGTCTGAGTTTGATTCTTTCCTTCTTGATCCAATCAAAATAGGGCTTGTCTTTGACTACCTCGTTTTTGATTTCTTCATCATAGAAGAGCTTTTTGTTGGGAAGATCCAGCCAAAGCATTTTTCCTGGCTGTAAACGACCGTTTTCCAATACATTTTCGGGCTTCACCGGAATGGCCCCGGTTTCTGAAGCCATGATAAGCCTGTTGTCTTTGGTAACACAGTAGCGAACCGGGCGCAATCCATTTCTGTCCAGAGTGGCACCGAGTTGCTTTCCGTTGGTAAAAAACAAGGCGGCTGGTCCATCCCAGGGCTCCATGATGGATGCATGGTACTTGTAGAAGGCCTTCTTCATTACCTCCATTTGCGAGTTGTCCTGCCATGCTTCTGGCACGAGCATCATCATGACGTGAGGCAGGCTGCGTCCACCAAGCACGAGTAGCTCTATAAGTGCGTCCAGATTGGCCGAATCCGAATTAGCAGGATCGGTCACAGGAAGAAGCCACTGCAGTTCCTTTTCGGTGAAAAGAGGGGAAGACATATTCGCTTCCTTTGATTTCATTTTATTCACGTTACCACGTATGGTGTTGATTTCACCATTGTGGGCCAGGTATCTGAAAGGCTGGGCAAGCTTCCAGTTAGGGAAGGTGTTGGTAGAGAAGCGTGAATGCACGATAGCAAAAACGCTTTTAAAATCCTTGTTGGTCAGATCATGGTAGTAATCTTCCAGCTGGTCAGTCTTCAACTGACCTTTGTATATCACAGTGTGGGCTGACAGGCTACACACATAGAAGTCACCATTCTGTCCTTCAACCTGATTTTTGATTTCGTGGGTGGCGTAGTTACTCAGCACAAAAAGTTTTCTTTCGAGTTCTTCTTCCGTGAGTTTTTCGTTGATGCCAATAAAAATTTGCTCTACGTATGGTTCGGCTGCTTTGGATTCATGTCCGGGCACCTGAGAGTCCACCGGCACAAGTCTGTATCCTATGAGGTTAAGACCAAGGTCCTTGAGGCATTTGTTAAATACTTGCCGACATTTTTCCCTTACCTGATAGTTTTTAGGGAAGAAGATCATTCCCACACCATAAGATCCTTTTGAGGGCAGGGTGATGCCGAAATTCTCTAGTTCCTTTTTGAAAAAGGCGTGTGGAATCTGAACTAAAATACCAGCTCCATCTCCTGTATTTTCATCACTACCGGTTGCACCCCTGTGCTCCATGTTCTTTAGCATGGTCAGCGCATCCTTCACATTTTTGTGTGATTCTCTGTTGTTGATGTCTGCAACACACCCCACACCACAAGAATCATGCTCCAACTCTTTGGTATACAGTCCTTTATTTACCATTTATAGAAATATGTTATTGTTAAACCAACCTTAAAAATACTGAATTTGTCTCTTCAAATAAAATGAAAAACTAGAAAACACTCGTTTCACCAAACATTATTTCAATATTAACAATTTATCCTATTAACCATTGAATAAATGCAAATAACAAAAAAAATAGGCTATATAAATTGATGATTTTTCAAAGTAATTAAAACTCTATTGAAAAATCCACATTTTCGATCATAAAATCACTGGATATTGGTCTGTTTTCGTGTTCGATTGACTTCAGGAATTTCTAAATTTATGGCGAACATTGTGGTCGTCAAGAGGTGCAATGGCGGCCTGTCTTCATTATTTCAAAAACAACTTGCTTGCGATGAGAAAAATCGTCCTGATGATCCTTTGGATTGCTCCATATTTAAGCCAGGGTCAGTCCGCAGAGATCAATTTCAGAATAAAGGATTTCAAAGACTCAATTGCCTACATAGGTTATCACTTTGGTCATCAGAAATACCTGATGGATACGCTGCCCGTTAGTGAAGATCGGTTTTCGATGAAGGTAAATCAACCTAAGCAGGGGATATACTTTATATATACACCGAGCTATTATTTTGAGTTCGTAATGGATGGGAAGTCATTTGGATTGGAAACCAGTGTGTCCGGAGGTTATGATCAGCTCAAAGTGAGTGGTTCTAAGGAGAATGAGCTTTTTAGGAGTTTTCAGGTGGAGATAGGTGGGTTGCAAAAGAAGCAAAGGTCTTTTGTGGAACGCCTCAAGGAAGCGACTGGTGAAGATTCGGTGCGGATCATGAAGGATATTCGTGAGGTGAATGTGCAAATGGAGGATGTGAGGAAAAAGCTCATTTCGGAGAACGACCAGTCATTTGTGGCGGCTTTTTTGCGACTGATGCGGGACCCTGATGTGCCGTCTCTGGATAGCATTAGCGATGAATCACAGCGGAAAATGCAGCGCTATACTTACTACAAGAGTCATTTCTTTGAGGAGGGGCAGCTACAGGATGGTCGCCTGCTGAGAACTCCACTGCTTTACCCTAAGGTGACCAAGTATTTTGATGAGGTGGTGATTCAGCAGCCGGACAGCCTGATCAGAGAGTTGGATTGGTTTTTTGGTCAGATCAAGCATGACGAGGAATCTTTCAGGTATTGGTTGGTGACCCTATTTAAGAAATATGCCGAGTCTAAGGTGATGGGGATGGATGCTGTGATGGTTCACATGATTGAAAACTTCTACCTGACAGGTAGGGCATCGTGGATTTCAGAGGAGTACGAGAAGACCCTCAGAGAGGAAGTAGCCTATGTGAAGCCGAATCTCATTGGCAAACAGGCACCACCGATCAATGCGGTGGATACGCTGATGCAGGCTTTTTCATTTTCAGACATTCAAACCGGGTACACTCTGCTATTTATTTACGACCCTGACTGTGGGCATTGTAAGAAATCAGTGAAAAAACTGGAAGAAGTGGACGGCCGGATGGCTGAGCTGGACATTACAGTGGTAGCCCTTTGTACCACCACTGATGTGAGCCGTTGGAAGAAATTTGTAGCAAGTCACAACCCCATGTGGGTTCACCTGATAGACCCTACAGGCAAGAGTTATTTCAGGGTTTCCTATGATGTGCGGAGCACCCCCAGAATCTACCTGCTGGATGCGGATAAGAGAATTCTGGCTAAGCGATTGGAAATTGATCAGTTCCTGGATGTGGTGGAGCGAATGAAAGAGGGTCTTTGATTGGTTGCTCAGTTTGGGTAGATTCCTTAGACACAGCCAAACAACTTTCTCAGGCATAAAAAAAGCTGTCCGTTATGGACAGCTTTTTATAGTTTGAATTTTCTAAATCTGATTAAGAACCGGCACTAAATACCAGTACATACTGACCAATGCCACCAACTCTTGCACCTGCTTCTGTCACATTAATGTTGAGAGAAACAGAGGTTCTAGCTGCATTTACCACAAAACTGGTAACTGAAGCAGATAATTCAGCTGATGCTGAATTAACAAGAATATTCGAGATATCACCAGCCTCACTCACAGAAAAAGTTCCGCCAGTAATATAGCTGCTGATGTCGCCACCTAATGTAAACGCCAGACCATCAGCTGTTTCAGTAAACTTAACTGTGAAGGTCCCAATGTCGAACGTGCCATTGACTCCTGAAACATCAGTTACTGAGGCATCAGCCGTCCATGTAGTGGACACGAGTGCTTCTGTCAATACTTCCTTCTCAGTTTTGTCGCCATCATCATCAGGTCCACAGCTCATAAAAGCAGACATGGACGCAACAGCGATCAATAGCAGGGTTTGTTTTACTTTTTTCATTTCTTTAAAAAGATTAGTTAAAGGATTAAAGTGGCTTGTCGCCATAAAGATACGTGTTGAGACTGATATTTTTTAAAGACTTATGAAAAAACTCCCATTCAACCTCTGAAAATCACTCTATATGGGTACTGAAATCCTATGCCTTGGTGACGCTAAACAGTAAAATTGCTTGGCAGTCGATCACTGAGCAACGTAGACATTAATTCGATTTTTTCAAGGTAGTCGGGGCTCATTTCCTGATTATCGGCTACAAAAAGATTGCCGCGAACGATGGGAATGCTGTAAGGAAGCACCCATGCCCGCAACGCCTTTGCTACAGCATCCATTGCATTAATGCCCTGCATAGCCTGGGCACCATCGGCCCAACAGACAAGCCCGATGATCTTATTGGTCAGATAAGGAACTTCTTCACGTGCGCTGATTTCTAACCAATCAAGGCAGTTTTTCATGGCACCAGTCATACTGCCATGATAGAGTGGAGTGAGCCAAATGTGCATATCTGCGGCTCTGAAAGTACTCACCATGTCCACAACTGATGATGGAGTTTCTTCAAAACTAAAATCGAAGAGCGGAATGCCAGCCTCGGATAGGTGAAACGTGGTAACCGTAGCTCCACGCTGCTCCAGATGATTTGTAAAGGCCCGGGCAATGCGGGTAGGTGTTGTGTTGGATTGGCTTTCTAATGAACCATTGAAAATGAGGATGTTCATTCTTTGTGGGTCTTTTGGTCTGCTGGACAGTTTTGATTTTTTATAAAAACGACAAAGGTACAGAATGGGAGGCGATTTTATCGAGCATACCCATTATGTACCTTTGTGAGAGAGATTTATGGAGTTAGGCTTAGCCTACCACTTTGGCATAATTGGCCTCTACAGCTTTCCAGTCCAGCACATTCCAAAAAGCAGTGATGTAATCCGGTCGTTTGTTTTGGTACTTCAGGTAATAGGCATGTTCCCAAACATCCAATCCAAGAATAGGCGTACCATTCTCAGGATTCACATCCATCAAAGGATTGTCCTGATTGGGCGTGGAGGCAATGGCCACCTCGCCATCGGCAGTGACGTAGAGCCATGCCCAGCCAGACCCAAAGCGGGTAGCCGCTGCTTGTTCGAATTGTGTTTTGAAATCCGCTAAACTTCCCCATTTCTTATCAATGGCTGCCTTGAGCGCACCTTCAGGGGCTTTGGCAGGGCTGGGCGAAAGAATGGTCCAGAAAAGTGAGTGGTTGTAATGACCTCCGCCATTGTTACGCACTCCGGCTCCAAACTTGCTGATGTTTTTAATGATTTCTTCCAGGGATTTTCCTTCTGCCTCAGTGCCCTTGATGGCATCATTCAGCTTGTTCACATAAGCCTGATGGTGCTTGGTGTGGTGAATCTCCATGGTAGCTGTATCGATATGGGCATCCAGTGCATTGTATGCATAGGGTAATGCAGGTAGTTCGAAAGACATAATTTCAGTGTTTTATGATTTTGAAATGATTTTAAAAGAAAGTTTTGTGACACTTTTTGGCTGATCCCTTGCTGTCACGTGGCAAAAGTATTTTATTTGCATAATAAAACAAGTAAAAACTTGGAAAAATATTCAGCCCTTGGTTTTGTCTCTTTGAATCAAACGCAGAAGCGAATGCTCATGTATTTGAAAATGCATGGCGCACAACCCGCGGCTGTTTTAGCCGGTGAGATGGGACTGACCAACGAGGGTGCCCGACAGCACCTCATGCGGATGATGGAAGAGGGATGGATCTCCTCCGAAAGTCAGTCGAAGGGGGTGGGGAGGCCGATTATTCTGTATAAAATCACAGCTGCTGGTTTTGGGCTTTTTCCTGATGCTCATGCCGAACTCACGCTACAGTTGCTCACTTCGGTGAAGGCGTTGTTTGGACAGGAGGGATTGGATCGGCTCATCCAGTCGAGGGAGCAGGAAACTTTGAAGCAATACCAATCGGGAGTGGAGGGAATGGGCCGTCTGGAGGATCGTCTGGACTATCTGGTAAGCATTCGCTCAGCGGAGGGCTATATGGCTGAGTGGTATCAGGACGGAGATCTCTATTTTTTGGTGGAGAACCATTGTCCCATCTGTGCTGCAGCTACCCGGTGCCAGGGCTTTTGTCAAGCTGAACTTCAGAACTTCAGGCAAACCCTTGGTGAAGGCGTGAAGGTGGAGCGGGTGGAGCATATCGTACAAGGGGCCAGACGTTGCGCCTATCAAATCACGACATTAGATAAGTGAAAACCAAAGGAGCTACCGGTTGGCGGCTCCTTTAGTTTCATTGATTTTCAGATTTCGGAAAGCGCTGAGTTGATGAAGGAAATCTCCTCCGTGGAGAGGTTCAGGGCCGCTGCGCCTGCATTTTGTACAGACTGAGTGGCATCTCTCGCTCCCGCCAGAGCGATGGTGATTCCCGGGCGTTCTATTGTCCACTTGAGCACCAGCTGAGCCAGTGTAGCACCTTTCTCATCAGCCAGGGGCTTGATTTTCTCCAGGAATGCATTGGTTTTCAGAATACTTTCTTCGGTGAAGAATCTATTGGTAGAGCGGTGATCACCCTCCTGAAATTTCTGACCCGGTTTGATTTTCCCCGTAAGTAGTCCTCGTTCCAGAGGACTATAGGCCAGTACAGATTTGTTATTGACTATGCAGTAGGGTACGGTTTTATCTTCTACTTTTTTGTTGACCATGCTGAAGGGAATCTGATTCGAAACCAGCTTTACGGCTTTTTCGGCCTCCGCCATCTGAGCAGCGGTGTAGTTGCATACTCCCGCATGCCTGACTTTACCCTGCTCTATCAGCCTGGCCACGGCTTCAAAGGTTTCTATGATAGGGGTGGTGGAGTCGTTCCAGTGGATCTGGTATAAGTCAATGTAATCGGTTTTCAAGCGTTTCAAGCTGTCTTCACATTCTTTGATTACACTTTCCTTCCCTGCATATTTATAGATATCTATGTCTTTACCACTATTGTCTTTGCTGGCAAAAAAGAAGTCGCCCCTGGAGGTATCCCATCTCATTCCAAATTTGGTCAGGATTTGTACTTGATCCCTGGGAATGTCTTTGATGGCTTCTCCCACAATCTCTTCACTGGTACCTTGTCCGTAGATGGGAGCGGTGTCTATGGAGGTGACTCCCTGATCATATGCGGATCGTATGGCAGCCACAGCCTGGCTACGCTCTGTTTTGCCCCACATCCATCCTCCGGCGGCCCAGGCGCCAAAAGTGATTACTGATACGTTGAGGTCACTGTCTCCTAGCTTTCTGTATTGCATTTTTTGAAAATGTTAGCGTTTGATTAAAATCTGGTTTGGGGCGGGCTTTGTTTCTCAACAATAGCCCTTTCAAAAGGTTTGGATTTTGACCTTAATCAGTACCTAATATTAACATAAGATTCTGACTTGAGCCATTTCTACCCCTCCTTAAAGTTTTTGATGATTTCCAATGCTGATTTATGGGGGTTTCCAGAATGATTAAGTGTATTCAACAACGCTAATTTGAAGGGAGTTGTCAATATCGGGAACAAAGGCAAAATCTATAGTCTTTATCCAAACAAGAAAGTATTGTGATTAATACCAAACTCAGGTCAGGCCAATATTTTTTTAAAGGAAAAATGAAGAGATAGATGACTGCCCAGTTTTAGAGCTTATCCCACTTAATGGTTGATTGGGAGCAGGAAAACTTATTTTTATTCAGATCATAAAACGCACAACATCTCACTGAATCCATCGTATATTGAGCCAATTTATCCGGAGGAGACTTTCATAAAACCGGGTATTCGATAAGTTCAATGAACGATAAGATTCGGGTTTTACTTATGGTTTCGCTGGTATTATTAGCGGAAACAAAAGGTTTAGCCAGTCAACAGGGACCAAATGGCCCCGGTACGTCTACCACCTCAGGTAGTACCTCCTACAATTGGTCCAATCCCTCCAATGCAACTTTTGACAACACGAGTGCCGCTACGGCATCCATCGTTGGAGCCGGGAATATGACCAATACCTTGCGCCTGACCAATTTTGGTTTTAGCATTCCCGTGGGGGCTACCATCAATGGGATTTTGGTAGAGATCCGCATGCAGGGAGCTAACGGAAAAACACAAGACCAGACTATCCAACTCAGGAAGTCCACAGGCCCCGTCGGGACCAACAAGGCGCGCAAGAATTCGGCATGGCCAAAAAAGAATCCGAGGTATATCCGATTTGGTGGATCATCGGACCTTTGGGGAACAACCTGGACCCATAGTGAACTCAATAATACGGCTTTCGGAATAGATATAGTGGCAAAATCCCGGAATGGAACGGCCGCTCCCCGGGTGGAATATGTTCGGATTACAGTTACTTATAATCAGATATCTTATTACTCTAAGTCCACGGGTGACCTTCATACGCTGGCCACTTGGGGGACCAACACCAATGGAACAGGGACTGCTCCGTCCAGTTTCACTGCAGACGGGCAGGTGTTTAATTTGAGAAACAGGACCACCGCTGCTCTTACAGGCAACCTGACCATAAGCGGAGCTGGCAGCAAGCTGGTGAATGGAGACGGTACGAATGCTATCAATTTCACCATTCCTGCTACGTTTGCTTACTCTGGGATGGTGGACGTGTCCAATAACGCCACGATCACGATTAACCACTTGACGGTACCTACATTTGGGACCATATCCCGTGGTAGCAACGGTGGTGCCTCCACGGTGGTCTTCGGAGCTTCGGGTAGCCAGAGTATTGATGGCAGAGCGTTTCATCACCTGACCATATCGGGCTCTGGTACTAAAACGCTGACTGGCACAGCGGGGGCAGAGGGGAAACTGACCATTGGTAGTGGTAGTACTTTTTCTGATGGCGGATACATTTTTACCATCGATGGAAATATTGAGAATTCGGGCATCCACCAGAGCCTGACCGATGGGGTGATCATTATGAACGGCACTGCCAGCCAGACCCTCCTGGGCTCAGCGGGAGTCTATGGTCATTTGGAGATCGATAATACGTCCGGAGTGACCCTCACGACGAGCACAACCGTTTCGGGCACCTTATATTTGACCTCCGGAGCACTTTCCATAGGTGCCAATACGCTAAATCTCTCCGGAAATACTCAGGTGACCGGTGGCACTTTGACAGGTGGAGCCAGCTCCACGCTGAATATTACCGGAACCGGATCATTGGGAACGCTCAGCTTCACTTCCGGAGCTCAGTCTGTTAATCATTTCACTTTAAACCGCACTTCGGGAGATGTAACACTGTCTACTCCACTGACGATCAATACCACACTGACAATGACCTCAGGAAACATCCTCAATGGAGCCAATGCTTTGACACTGGGCACTTCTACTTCTTCCAGAGGGACACTTAACTGGACTTCCGGGATTGTGACGGGTTCTTTTACCAGGTGGTTTACCAATGCCACCAACGCCGGTACCACAGGCCTGTTTCCCATAGGCACATCCACCGATTACCGACCTGCCAGGATCAACTTCACCTCAGCTCCGGGTACCGGAGGTAAGCTGACCGTACAGTTTGTGGAAGGACACCCGGGAAATGCCGGTCTTCCGCTTTCAGAGTCAGGGGGCAATATCGACAGGATAGGGGTGACAGGAGTATGGGGCATATCGGCTACTACCCTGAGTGGCGGACTCTATACGGCTGATTTTACAGCCACCAACTTTGTGGGTGTGGATGATTATACCAAGTTGCACCTGCTTTACCGAACCAATTCTGCTTCCAATTGGGCACTCAATGGCACCCATCAAACCACCACCGGTTCGAATGCTGCGCCCGTTTTACAGCGCACGGGCATGTCGGGATTCGGTGAGTATGGCGTGGGGGGTGACCAGACCGATAATAGCCTGCCTGTGGAGTTGCTTTATTTTAAAATGCTCCAAAAGGGAAATGCACTGGCGCTGAGTTGGTCTACGGCCTCCGAGCTGGACAATGATTACTTTGAATTGGAGCAAAGCCTGAACGGTAGAGACTGGCTAATGCTGGCACAAGTGCCGGGGCATGGCACCTCTGATATACAGCACGATTATATGCTGGAAACAAAGGCTCCCAGTGTAGGGACGTACTATCGTCTGACCCAGTTTGACTTTGACGGGAAAATGGAACGACTTGGCACATTGTACTACACCAGGGATGAGCGGAATTCCGCGAGTGCTTTGAACTTATATCCCAATCCGGCAAGAGCAGGTGGCGAAGTGTGTTTTATTGACCATCAAGGCGGAGAAATCCCGGGTACTGTTATGCTCCGAAGCATCCGTGGGGGCATTATTCGTGTGATTGATCAGAACAATGAAGGATACTTTATCCTTCCTGATGCACTCCCTTCAGGGGTTTATTTACTCTCGTGGACTGTTGGAGGAAAAGTGTATAGTTCTAAGTTGGTAGTGCGATAATTCCTTTTGGGGAGGGGCGGAAGAACTTAATTTTTGCTTAAATCTGATTTTAACTTTTCCCATTCATCCTGTTTATAATAACCGATCAGCCGCCCCTGCTGGTCAATAAGCATAAAAGATGGATAATCAACGATCTGATACCGCATGGAAAACCCCCTGCCATCAGGAACTATTTGGGTTTGGTATTGACTTGGCTCCAGAATAGATTCTATTTCCCTTTGAACACCCTGAAAAATAGTGATTGTCTTCAGAGGGATGTTCTTTTTAAGAACTCCGACCTCAGAATCAAATGAATCGAATCTTGATAGATTGAAGATCGGAGGCTTGACGGTGAGTTGAAAGTGGAGTAGAACGTAATAACCGCTTAGCTTTTCTAAGTTGAGCAGGTCCCCATTTAATGACTTCATGATAAATGTAGGTACAATTTCTCCAACCTGAGGGCGCCGAGAGATATCCCTCATATTTATCGGAGCATAGGGATTGGATGTATCTATTACAAATGTGGATGCTTGCCCATATTGATCCATTTGAGGCTCAAAAGCCGGATTTCCATTGGTTATCAACTGTGTCAATTCCTCTTCACTCAAGAGCCTTCCACTTTCTCTGTCATACACCGTACCTACACTTATTTTGACGGAAGAAGACGAGCTGTATTGGGCAACAGAGTTGGTGTGAGCTAGCACCAGGGTGAGGGCGGTCAGGAAAAAAGAGGGTATAAAGTGTTTCACGCGAGTATTTTTTAGTGTGAAACTACCCTATGGACAGAGTTATTACAAATGATATGAGAATATTTCCGCTGTGCGTGGAGTTTTTAAGCCGCTCCCTTGATCCTTGGGAATGGTCGGTAGGCGTAGTGGTGGAGCACCGTTTCTATGGCTGCTTTGATTGCCTCGTTGATCGGCAGGATTTGATTGCCAAGCTGAAAGTCAATTTGCATGAGTTTTTTGTAGTAATCAGAAAACACGGGTACATATTCATGCCTTGTGAGCATGGCTACGGCTTTTTCATAGCTTTCCACCTGCTGCTCCTTAATGAGCTTGCAGGTGACCATTTTGAGTTCTCCAAACTTGTCCCTGGAGGAGCCATAGCCAAAGAGTCTACAGATCAGGCCACGATAGGCGTAGTTTCCACAGCTGCCTTTGGTGTTGTCAATAACTGATAGAGGTGAGTAGATCAGGCAAATCGAAGATTGTTCAAGTGTGATTTGCTCCAGTGTAGCTTCTGCCTTTCCGGTAAGGAATAGATGGAAGGCCAGCGGCAGAAATTCAAGCGGACTGGCTTCAATGTCAGGTTTGGTACAGCATTTCCCACAGCCTGAGATACAATGCACCCCGGTAGCACCACGAAACTGGCTAATCTCCTCATCGAGGCGCCCGAACAACCGTTCGACCGCTCTCACCTTGCGTACAATAGACATAGAACGAGACGCAAATATACGCTTGCCGCATTGATTTGTGTGAGTTATTTTTCGAGCTGCCGGGAGTCAGCAGACCGAAGTGATGGTATGTTGAAGCATCCTATGGAGACACCATAAAATAGGGGGCTTTAAGAAACAGAGAATCGAATGGGTTTGCCGAAATTTAATTTCGATCTATGGGAAACTCCACAAAGAACTGTGATCCTTCCTCGTATTCACTTTTGCACCAGATGCGCCCGTCCATGGCTTCTACATACTTTTTCACAATGGCCAACCCAAGCCCTGTTGATTCTTCGCCACCTGTAGGTTTAGCGCTCAGGGTTTGAAACTTACTAAAAAGCAACTTTTGGTCACGGGTGCTGATCCCCTGTCCGTTGTCTTCTACGGAAATGCGATAATAGTCACCCCCGGCGATGAGTTCGAGCCGAACCTGTATTTGACCCCCGGGTTGGGTGTATTTGATGGCGTTGGTTATGAGGTTACTGATGATCTGATTAAAATATCCCGGATCAATGGCTGTGGGCAGTTGTGCTTCATCGCTTTGGAAGGAGTAGTTAATGTCCTTTTCTTTGGCCATAGCCTCAAAGGCTTTCACCTCTTCATTCAGCAAGTTTACCATGTCCACTTCACTGTAGTTGAGGTTGATTTCCCTTGAATTGATGGCACTTACATTGAGGATGCGACTGATAAACCCTTCCATGCGATTGCTGGATTCGATCACATAGCCCAGAAACTCTTCAGCTTCCTTAGGATCTTTATTCTTTAAAGCCAGATTGGTATACCCTTTAATGAGGTGCAAAGGATTTCGGAGGTCATGAGAGACCACACTGATCAGAAAGTCCTTTTCTTCATTCAACTCTGTTAGTTGTAGGTTTTGGTGGTTCAGTTTATTTTTTTGCTTTTCGATTTCACGGGTACGTTCTTCCACTCGCTGTTCCAATTGGTCATAGAGCAGCGCATTGTGCAGGGTAATGGCTATTTGACCAGAAAGTAGAGAAAGGAGGTCGGTACGCTCCGCGGTAAAACTCCCTTTGGTCAACCTATTTTCTAGGTAAATGATCCCCAATAAGGCTTGTTGATGGATGACAGGCATGCACAAAATGCTCGCTATCGAATGGGTCTGAAGGTACTGATCCTGATGAAAGCGCTCATCTTTTTCGGCATGGTCGAGGAGTACAGTATCCTGGGTTCTCCGAACATATTGTATGACCGAAACGGGTAAATCAGAAACTTCCGATATTTCCCTGGCGGGCACCATTTTAGCCTCTTCGTTCACAGAACTTCTGGCATAGAGCTCCAATACATCGTTGTTCAAAAAAACGAAGGCACCAGACTGTGCACCAGCATTTTCGGTGAGTATATCCAGAAGAGTAGGGATGGCCCTACTGAGTTTAATTTCGCTGGAAATGGTGGTGGCCGCTTTCAATACTGAAGCCAGATCCAGCAGATTATTTCCACTAAGAGAGCCATATGAAAAGGAACCTCCACTGAAGGAGGTGTGGATGGACCGGTCTTTTCGTTCTTCCAAATAGGGAAATTCATCCTTCAGTTGGTTGGCTTTTGCCCTGGCGCCCCATTTCCGATAGGTCTTCAATGCTTTACCCATATAGTAGCTTTGAAGTTCTTCGTTACCGCTCTGTCCATGGTGTCTTCCTGCCAGCTCATAGCAGAGGGCCAGCTCATTCAGGTATTCATTGGTTTCTGCAGCTTTGATACATTGATCATAAGCTCCTTTGACGGATTGATCAGCACGTATGACGGACAAAGTCTCTGCTTCCACCAATAGATATTTGTGCAGGTAGTTGGTAGGGGAATGCTCTGACCAGCGCTTCATTTTCTTCTGGTTGGCTTTCACTTGCCCCAGGTGCTTTTTTCGCTGGGAAGAAGAGGCGGTTGCGTAAAGTTTGAGCCTTACTAGCGAGTCATAAAAATTAACTAGCGGAATGTATGCTGTGCTCAAGACTACCTCGAGATACTTTTTCGTGGAAATCATGCCCTGAAAGGCTTCTTCATATCTCCCGAATAGGAAATTGAGATAAAGCTGATAGAAGGAAATATGGAACAGCGCTGTATCGTCCTCTCGGAGTTCTTTTTTATAATCATCAGATTCAAATGCCCTCTGACTAAAAACACTGCCTTCCAGCTCCCAGGGAAGTTCTGATCCAGAAGAGAGGTTGTGAATTCCTTGATAGACGATCTTCATATACTGATGATAGCTCTCCTGTTTAAGCGAGGGCATACGCTCCAGCGAATGTTCTATTTCCGGGACAAGCTCGTCTAGTCTCAGTCCTGAGAGAAAGCCGGTACAGGCCTTGAGAAATGCTGCACTCGCGGCATACTGATTGTCCCCAATTTCCATGGCGGCCAGATAGGCCTCTTCGTATGGGTCCAATGCGGTTCTCAAAGGATCTTTCCAGTGATTGATAAAGCCATAAAAGATTACCAAAGTTTTGGGCACGACAGCCTTGTACCGTGACGATTTTTGCAGAAGCCTCAGTGATAATTGACCAAACTCATAGCCAGTGGAGTAGTCCCTCAGTACTCCGCACAAAATAGTACCGTAGCCACCATAAAAGGGAATGGAATCAATGGAGTTGCCGTATTGGATAGACAACCGAATGGATTTTAAAATAACGATGGGGAAGAGTTTGGGAAAGTTGTGGTATGATGCCGTACTGATGCTTGTCATCATGTTGATGGCTAATGCCATGTGCTCATCCTCCATATCAGGTAGCGACTCAAAATACCCGGTCTTTTTTCCAATCAGTTTGAGTTTGGTTTGAACCAAACCTACCAGTATATCGGTATCACTCGGACGGGAGGGGAGTTTGATGCCAACCTCTTTCAGAATAGAGAGCCCGTAAGTGATTAAGTCCAGATGCTTGCTCCTCGCAATGTAGGATTGAATGAAGACATTATGGGGCTGGAGATACTCCATTTTGGAAGTAGCTTTCCTGAGAAGCAAGTCTCCGATACTTTTCATCTGATCATATTTCCCCAGGATATAGTAAGTCTCCATAGTAGTCAGATGCAGTGCCTGGAGAAGCGAATGATTCGTCATCCAGTCTGAGTCTTCCAGCGTGCGGAGGGCAGCTTCGAAATAGTCGATGGCTGACTCATAGGCAGATGAAGCTTTAGCTTTGCTGCCAGCCATATAATTCAGTTCACACAGCCGTATTCTATAGCCATCATCGGCTTTGCCAATTCCTCTATTGAGTTGATTGACTACCTCAAACACCTGGTCACTGTGTTTTTCCAGGTCAATATTGTGAAGAAGCAGCTCGCCGATGCGCTGATGTACCTTTGCTTTCTCCTTGTCTGGTATCAGCTCATACGCTGCCTGTCTGATTCTGTCATGAGCAAAACGATAAGTCAGCATGGTGTCAGCCTCAGGATTTTTGAGTTGAGCGATGTGTGCTACATCTCCGTGGCTTTCTTCTACAAAAAGCAACTGTTCTATTACAGCCTGCCACAGGTCACTCATGAGGTCTCTGGTTCCGGGTTCCTGTATGTAGCTGAGTGTTTTCAGATGAAACCGATCTCCGATACAAGCCCCCAGGGTGAGTTGTTGCTGAGTTCCCGGGTTCATTTTGCGGAGCTTATCCACCATAAAGTCCACCACATTTTCAGTGTAATTGGTGCTTTCCAATTGCTCAATGTCCCATTCCCAGCTCCCCGTTCCGGCTGTTGTGCCGTGCTGATATGTGATCAATCCTTTCTCGTAGATTGATTTTAAAAATTGATTCACGAAAAACGGGTTCCCGGCGGTCTTGGTCTGTACGATATGGGTGAGTTCTCTGGCCTTTCGCTCATTACAAGAAAAAGTATCCATGATCATGGACTGAGTATCGGTAAAAGACAGGTCTTCCAGATGGATTTGCTGGATGGTTACTCCCTGCTTGGGCAGTTCACTGAAGACCACATTGAAGGGATGTTTTGAATCGATCTCGTTGTCCCGGTATGCCCCTATAAAATAGAAGTGAGTCAGTTCATTATCAATGATCAGGTTTCGGATCAGCTTCAGAGAAGCATTGTCTGCCCATTGTAAATCATCTATAAAGAGTACCAGTGGGTGTTCCTTTGTGGCCAGTACTTTGATAAACTGTGTGAAAACATAATTGAAGCGATTTTGAGCTTCATTGATACCAAGTATGGGAAGGTTATCCTGCTTTCCTACAATCAATTCCAGGTTCGGAATGAAATCGGTAATTAGTTTTCCCTGGTCTTTAAGCGCCTCCTGCAGGCGCCCCCTCCAATGGGCCAGGCGTTGCTCATTTTCGGACAAAATGAGAGAAATAAATGAGCTGATGGCCTGACTGATGGCCTGATAGGGTCTGTCTTTTTGAAATTGCTGGTGTTTTCCTTTGATGAAATATCCCTTCTTGCCAGTGATGGGTTTGTGAATTTCATAGAGCAAAGAGGTCTTACCGGTACCGGATTTGCCAGAGACCAGGGTAACTTCCTTCTGCCCAGAGCCTATGTTTTCAACAGCACTGAGTAGCTGGCTGATTTGCTCCTCTCGTCCATATATTTTGGAGGGGATGAGGAACCTCCCAGACTCATCATTTTGTGCCAGTTCAAAATGTTGTATTTCCACCCTGAGTGCGGCCTGGTTCATGCATTTTTTCAGATCCTCCAACAAGCCCCTGGCCGACTGATATCGTTTTTCTACATCTTTTGATAGTAGCTTGAGAATGATGTCCGAAAAGACTGTGGGAATCTCATGATTGATACTAGAAAGGGGTTGAGGAGTTATAGCAAGATGAGCATGAATGAGTTCCAGAGGATCAGCCGCATTGAATGGGAGCTGACCAGTGAAAAGTTCATAGAGAACCACACCTAATGAATACAAGTCTGAGCGGTAATCAACAGCATGATTGACCCGACCTGTCTGCTCAGGCGAGATGTAAGGGAGGGTGCCGAGCAGCTGATCACTCATTCCCTTGATATTCAACTTAGTGTCCACATTGATCGCCAATCCAAAATCGATGATGTTGGTCATCATCTGATCGTTGATCAAAATATTATGGGCACTAATGTCTCTGTGAATAAGGTTATACTGACTATGCACCTCATGCAGGGCTTCACAAATTTGAATGGCCACCTTTAGGCAATCGATAAATGTGCGGGGCTTTTCATTAACCCAGCTTTTTAGCGAAATTCCGTCAAAGTACTCAAGCACCAAAATGGGAGACTGGCTATCTTCTATCAGATCAATGGAGCCTCTTACACCCCTGGTACTGACACCCCGAAGGTACTTGTCTTCATTGTAGAGCTGTGAGGAATGCGGATGGTAATTAAAGTCCTCCTTCATCACTTTTAGAATGACCTCCCGACCATAGGTATCATCACTCAATTGGTAAATTGAGGAATTAAATCCTTCGGCTATTTTGGATGCTCTTTCTAAAATCTTCATGATGGGGCTTTATCCTCCTATCCAGTAAGCAATGAGGGCACTCAAATATATCCACAGCCCGCAAATGATCCCTAGAACCGTGGCGGAGATTGCTCCTTTATTCGATGAACGGGTCAATAGGAGAGGTAAGGACAGGGAGATGAGCCCCTCGCAGATGATCACGTAAACCGGAGCATTGAAAATCATCGGGGCATTTGGATGATACCACCACCATCCGGCATCTTTTGCCAGGTGCTCATAGAGAGGGATGTACATGGCCCCCGCAAGCCCTAGAATGATGGCTGCCATTGGCCATCCCTTCCATTTGGAAAGGAGCAACCCGTAATAACCCAGCTGGATGAGTACATTGGCCCATGCGAAAGGCATGTAAGCAGGGGAGCTCCAGATCATGGCTTCTTTACCCGGATACACCAGGCTGTTGATGGTGTCTACCAGATAGTGATCCGTAAATAATTCCATCATTCCGGCAGCCAACCCGAAGAGGATGAGCCGACTCAATGTGCTGTCTCTGGTAATGAACGCATATAGGATGTATACCCCAAAAAGACCATATGAGATGATAGCCGCCGACAATGGCCCGGATTCGAGTATCGAACTGCCTATGGACCAGATCATCAAAACGGACTGAGTGATTACAATGAACCAGGTAAGTTTTTTATTAGTTGTGATCATTTCGTGTTGTTTTTTATAGTTCGTTCACTCCCCAGTTTTCCTGGAGTGAGGGTGGGATGAAAAATCGGACGTTCTTACCTTCATTGTAATGCTTCAGGTAGCCCTGTAGCAGGAGTTTGTTAAAGGACTCTGTCAGTTTGCTTATGATGGGTGAATGTTCGGCTTTGCTGATTCCACCCGTAATGATCTGAGAAATTCTCATGACCAGATGGTCTTTCAGGTCAGCGTGATCAGGAATGCCAATCATGCTTGAAAGTGGCTTACCTACGGCCTTTTCCACATCCTGAAAAAAGTACCAAATCATGTAGGCTGGCACGTCATCAAATAAGGTGCCCGGGATCATGTGTTGGATGAATGCCATGCAGGAGTCGGCCAGTGCTTTTCCCTGTGGGGAAGCTTCCGACTGATGACTAAGTATTTTACAGGCCAGAATCCAGTTGTCTTCGAAAGTATCAGCCAGCAGATCATCGTTCAGGCCCATCATGTGGCCTATGACCTTCCAGCAGTGGGTATAGCTGGCAATCTGCTCATCGGTCAGGTTGATATTGAGTGATTTCAGCCCACTCAATATAATTGGCGAAAAGGACATCAGGGTTCCCGCCAGGTCTTCCTGATTGATGGGTTCACCAAGACGTGAGGTGTCCCATCCTTTTGGATTGTACTTTTCTGACTTTATAAAGTGTCGGATAGAGGCATGAATCAGCCGTACTTTCTGCACGGTTACGATACCCTTTCCCCCAGGGGTGAGGCCTCCGGGTTGCAGCACATTGACCACCATCTGAGCAGTCTCCATCAGGCGTCTTACCAGCGGGTCGATATTTCCTTTTTTCTCTATCAGCCTACCGGTATCAAACAGTACCTGGGCACCGTTCGCACAGGTATAGCACATAGGCAGAGACTTCACATTCAAAAGCATGAAAACCTCTGGTCCGTACATCCCAAAGACGTCCTGCCCTTTGCTGATGAGTTGATCATTGGCCCAGGAAGGGAGTTTGGCAGATTGAGTGAAGTAATCTCCAACCACCTTCTGAATATTCTCGGGGAAGTGACTTAGTAACTCAGGTGTATAGCTGTCATTTCTGGCCAGGGTATAGAAGATCTCGTTGATTCTTTCTTCGAAACCTTCATCTATAATGGTGGCGACTACCTGGTCTGCGAGTGGGTCTGTTTCATGTCTTTTGGCGGTCAGAAAAGATTCAGTTAGGGCATGGGTTGAAAACATAAGATTCTGAAGTCGAAAGTTTAAGGTTGACCGCCTAAAATAGTGCGAAATGAGTGGGAATCCGAAACCTTAGAACCAATTACTTTGAGAGATAGTATTTATCAAAGAACTGTTTGTGTTGCAGTAAGGAAAGCTAACAAGGGTCGCATTTTTCGTCTTCCGTTTCAAACTCGATCGTGGCGTGATCGATGTGTTCCTTTTTGAGGAGATCTTTGGCCTTTTGTTTAATCTCAGAGAGCTCTTGAAGCTCATTGTATTTTTCTACCACTAAATGAATGGATAAGATGTGATATTGACCATCCATAGACCAGATGTGACAGTCATGGGTACTTATTACCTTGGGTATCGCCCTGAGTAGTTCATCGATGCGCTTGGGGTTAATCTCCTCAGGAGTTCCCTGAAGGATGATTTTAAGGGCCTTTTTGAGGTTTTTGTATACATTGAAAAGAATGAACAGTGAGATGAAAATGGCCAGGAGTGAATCCACAATCGGCCAGTCTTGATAGAGCATGATGAGTGCCGCAATCAGCGTAGCTACCCAACCCAGCACATCTTCCAGGAGGTGCAGGTACACTGCTCGTTCGTTCAGAGAATGTCCTCCATGGAGTTTGTAGGCGGCAAGTCCATTGGCCAGGATTCCACCGATGGCCAAATAAATCATACCCTGAGCATCGGGTGTAGTAGGGTCGAAGAGTCTGGGGATAGCTTCTGTGAGGATGAGAATGGAGCCTACGACAAGTACCAGGGAGTTGATTACCGCTCCAAGTACCGAAAAGCGCCGATATCCGTAGCTAAATTCTTTATCCCGCCCTTTTCTGGCTACTTTCTGAAAGTACCAGGATACCCCGAGACTCATACTATCGCCTAAATCATGCAGTGCATCTGAGAGAATGGCCACGCTGCTGGTATAGAGCCCACCAATGAGTTCAATCACAGAGAACCCTAAATTGATGAAGAAGGCAATTCGGATTTTGCTGGTAGAGTGGTCGCCGTGAGCGTGGTGATGATCGTGTGCCATACTTCTTTTAATGCATAGGAAGGGATAAAGTTATGAAAAGGCCCGATGTTTTTAGTTATGAATTCCAGAGAGGTATTAACTCGAGAGGTCATTCCAAACTGAGCGTTTTTTTTTAACGGTTAAGCCCTATCTTTAACTATTCAAACGCCTAATTTTTAAACTAATGAAAAAATACACATTCTTTTTGGTGGTGTGTGGGTTGCTGTGGCAATCTTGCGCCAAATCTGACAGGGTTGAGCCTGTTATTCAGGAAGCTAATCATGGATTATTAGCTATCACGATTGGGGAACCAGACATTGATGTATCCCATGGTCGACAAACAGAGGACTACACTGATGCCCATGTTTCTATTATTTCTCTCAGTGGTGGGGAGAATGTTGAATATGCGAGTATTGGCGATGTACCGGATAGTGTTGAGCTCGAAGTAGGAAACTATTACGTTCATGCCTATACTGATAGCATTCCATTACCGGCATTTGATGCTGCATCTTATGTGGGTAATTCTGAATGGTTTCCAATCGGAGATGATTCTTTGACTCATGTCGAGGTTGACCTGGGACTTAATTCTGTTAAAGTAGAAGTGAACTATTCTGAAAATGTGCAGACTCTCTTCTATGATTATCATGTGGAAGTTTTTGATGAACATTCCGGCTCATTGTATTTTGGAAAAAATGAGACAAGAAAGGGATACTTCATACCATGTGAGCTGACCATTCATGCCGTTCTGCATTACGTTAATAGCAGTAGTGATAGCACTTCTATAGAGAAAATGGTCAGTGTAGATGGGGTTAAAAATGACTTCCTCATTATTACTGTGGATGGAGATCTCGAATTTGGTGAGGCTATTTTCGATTTTAATCTTGACTCCCTAAATGTCAGAGAAATAGATATCGTTTTTTAAAGCGGATTCAATATAGGTAATATTGATCGTTGTAATTCTTAACCAAATAAAAAAGGGTGGCTTAAATGGCCACCCTTTTTTGATTTAAATCTGCTTCCTGATTATCAGGCTGCCTTTGCTTTCTTAGCCAGTTCTTTGGCTTCTTCCTTGTCTTTCGAGTATTTGATGTGATCAGGCACCTCTCTGATGTCCCAAATCAATCCCAGAAAACCGAAAATTCGCAGGATATAGTAGGTGATATCGATTTCCCACCAGAAAAAGCCCTGGCGAGCTGCTGTTTCATAGTAGTGATGATTGTTGTGCCAGCCTTCGCCCATGGTCAGGAGGGCCAGCCACAAGCTGTTTTTCGACTCGTCATTGGACTTGTATCGCTGCTTGCCAAACTTGTGCATGATAGAGTTGATACTGAATGTGCCGTGATAAAGAACCACAGTACTTAGAAAAAATCCGATAAACAAGGTGGAAAATCCTGCAGAGGTAAACATCATCTCAATGCCGCCGCCATTGACTATCCCCCCTAGGGCCATCACTGTCAGGGCAAGCACCACAGGAGGCACCAGATAATACTTATTGAGCCACACTAGTTCGGGGTATTTGGCATAATCACCAATGATTTTGTAATCCGTTTCCTTGTAATCTGGTCCGATGATCCAACCTACATGCGAGTACCAGAAACCATAGTGCTTCATGGAATGAGGATCGTCGTAGGTGTCGCTGGTTCGGTGGTGTACCCGATGATGCCCGGCCCACCAAAGAGCGCCCTTCTGAGCGGAGGTCTGCGCCATAAAGGCGATCACAAACTGAAACCAACGCGATGTTTTATAAGATCTGTGAGCGAAATACCGATGGTAACCACCTGTGATCCAGAACATTCTGAAAAAATACAAGAAGATGCAAATCATCCAGTCAAAA
Organism: Marinoscillum sp. 108; assembly: GCF_902506655.1. NCBI lineage: Bacteria > Pseudomonadati > Bacteroidota > Cytophagia > Cytophagales > Reichenbachiellaceae > Marinoscillum > Marinoscillum sp. 108. The sequence goes on from NZ_LR734808.1 coordinate 427,783, forward strand.
AGTGTAACACCGGTAAGGAGTGCTGCAAACGGAATAAAATGCATAAGCGTAAAGCTGATCTCCTTTTTGATCTTTGGCTTATTTAAAACTCTTGGTTCGCTTGATGCTGTTGACATTTTCTTTTCCTTTCAATTATAATTCAATAAAAACGCAGAAGGTTCATTTTTAGTCCGTCACCACTGGGAGATGAACAATGAAAATTCCAGGCAAGGTGAGCATAAATTGAGCTCATTCAAAATATAAAGCAGGGCGTCTGATTTTTTACATCAGCACCCGGTTTTTTAAATAGTCCTATCCTTATCAAACCCCTCAAGGTAATCAGCTACCCTTCGAACAAACATGCCCCCGAGTGCACCATCTACCACCCGGTGATCGTAGCTGTGAGACAGGAACATTTTATGTCGGATGCCGATGAAATCTCCCTGAGGAGTTTCTATAACTGCAGGTTTTTTCTGAATGGCACCTAGTGCTAATATACCCACCTGCGGCTGCATGATAATGGGGGTACCCATCACATTACCGAAGGAGCCCACATTGGATACCGTGTAAGTACCGCCCTGCAGGTCATCAGGTTTTAGTTGATTTTCTCTGGCTCTTCGGGCCAGGTCATTCACTTTCTTGGTGATGCCCACCAGGTTGAGTTGGTCGGCATTGTGGATGACCGGCACAATAAGGTTACCAGATGGCAGAGCCACGGCCATTCCTATGTTTACATTTTTCTTTTTAATGATCTTATCACCATCCACCTGTATGTTGATCATCGGATAGTCCTTGATGGCTTTTACGATGGCTTCAATGATAATAGGAGTAAAGGTAAGGGTCTGTCCATCACGCTCTTTGAAGATATTCTTCATCCTGTTTCTCCAAAAGACCATATCGGTCACATCGGCTTCCACAAATGAAGTAACGTGTGGGGCTATCTGTTTGGAAGCCAGCATACGATCTGCAATCATTTTGCGCATGCGATCCATCTGAATGATTTCATCCTCGCCACTAACCGTCACAGGCATGGGCTGAGGGGCCGGTCGGGAAACACTCGGTTTACTCTGACCATTTGTGTTGGGGGCGGGGGCTTTACCAGCTTGTTTGGTGGAGACATAAGATAGGATGTCCTGTTTGGTGATTCGACCATCTTTGCCAGTACCATTCACACGCTCTAGTTCACTCAGAGAGATACCCTCTTCTTTAGCGATGCTTCTTACCAGTGGGGAATAAAATTTGTCGCCGGATTTTGCGGGTATATCTGCTGCGGAGGCGGTAGCCATGGCAGACTCCATGATTTTTTCTGCTTCCTTGACAATAGGTGTCTCTTCAGAAGGAGCTGAGGCCGTAGGGGTATTGGCAGCACCTGCTTCTGTTTCTATCAGGGCTATTGGTTTGCCCACTTCTATCACGTCTCCTTCCTGTGCAAGAATTTCCTTTAGTACCCCCGCGTGGGTAGATGGAATCTCGGTATCTACCTTGTCAGTAGCCACCTCCAGTATAGACTCATCCTCTTCGATGGGGTCACCTACACTTTTGAGCCAGGACAGGACGGTGCCTTCCATTACACTTTCGCCCATCTTGGGCATAACCATTTCTACTAGCGCCATAGAATATTTTGTTTGTTGTTCATTTTTGGGTGATACAAAGTTAAATAATTCCGTTAATTCCCCAGAAAGTTAATTCTGAACATATTTAGGGCACATAAGGCACTTAATTTTATATTGACGTTTCGGTCCTTGGAGAAATTAAATTTTTTAGCGACCGTTTTTTGCTCGTCAGAGTATCCTATCCAGACCGTTCCTACAGGTTTTTCTTCGGTGCCTCCATCGGGTCCTGCGATGCCACTTACGGAGATTCCAACGTCGGCTCCCAGCTTTGATCTCACACTTCTGGCCATCTGCAAAACGACTTCCTCACTCACCGCACCTTTTTCCTCCATTACCTTTCGATCTACATCCAGTGAATTCACTTTCACATCATAGTCATACGAAACAATGCTGCCTTTATAATATTGAGAGCTGCCGGGTACTTTGGTCATCAGATGGGAGATATAGCCTCCCGTACAGCTTTCTGCAAATGCAATACTCTTATTGTGTTTCAGTAGAATATCGCCCACCACCTTTTCAAGTTCATCATTGTCATACCCGTAAACGTATGAAGCAATCTGAGGGATCAATTTTTCAACTTCTTTGCCCACCTCTTTTTCAAGGTGAGCCCTGTCATCACCAAGAGCCGTCAGTCTCAGTTTTACTTGTCCAAAAGTAGGTAGATAAGCCAGTTTGATACTTTTGGGTAGGTGATCTTCCCAATCTGTGATTTTCTCAGCCAGAGCTGATTCACCGATCCCCACGGTCTTCACAATTTTGTGATAAATGACCCCACCTGTAAATTTTTCTTTGAGTTTGGGTAAGATGATATCGTTCATCATCCCTTCCATTTCATAAGGGACACCTGGCATGGAGACATAGACCGTCTCATTCTCTTCAAACCACATGCCCGGGGCTGTGCCAAGTTTATTGTCTATTTTGATGCAATTTTCAGGCAACTCAGCTTGCATTCTATTGAGTTCTGTGACTTCCCGGCCTCTTTTTTCGAAAATAGTCCGTATATGCTCGAAAGCTTCATCATTCATCTTGAGACCTACTCCGAAGTACTCTGCCAGCAGGGGTTTGGTGAGATCATCCCGTGTTGGCCCCAGACCACCTGTGATCAAAATGATGTCAGCCCTTTCTGTTGATTCTTTCAGCGTGTTGAGAATTTCTTCGCGTTCGTCACCGATGGTGATTTTCCTTCTTACTTTAATGCCGATTTCATCCAGGCGCCCGCTGATCCAGTGTGAATTGGTATCTAACGTCTGGCCGTAGAGGATTTCATCACCGATTGAGATGATTTCTGCATATTTTGACATAGGGAATCGTTTTGTACCAATATATTGTGGCTTATTCAGTTACTTTTAAGGACGCAAAATATATAATCTTTGATCAATGAGACTTGTTTGTTTATACATCGTATTTATTTTTCTGGCGGGATGTACCGTCCAGCAGATCCAGCAGACACTGGGGGATTATTTGGAGACAGACGAGCTGACTACAGAGCAGGTGACAGCAGGTCTGAAGGAAGCCTTGGTAAAAGGAGTAACCACCGGCACGAGCAAAGCTTCCAGTCTCAATGGCTATTTTGGCAACCCCAAAATAAAAATTCCCTTTCCTCCTGATGTGCAGCGAGTGGAGGATAAGTTGAGGAGTATTGGGCTCGGCGGTGAGGTTGATAAATTTGTGGAGACACTAAATAGGGGCGCAGAAGAAGCGGCTAAAGAAGCCAAGCCCATTTTTGTGGAAGCGATAAAAGGGATGACCGTGCAGGATGCCTGGGGCATTTTGAAAGGAACAGACAATGAAGCTACACAATACCTAAAGGCCAAAACATCCGCCCAGTTAACCGCTAAGTTCCAACCTGTCATTAAGCAAGCTTTGGACAAAACCAGCGCAACTAAGTATTATGGTGATATCATCAGTACTTATAACAAAATACCATTTGTGGATAAAGTAAACCCGGATCTGGAATCATATGCCACTTCTTTGGCATTGGAAGGTCTGTTTACCCTGGTGGCCGAAGAGGAAAGAGAGATTCGGGCAAATCCGCGAGCCAGAACTACGGAGCTCCTGAAAAAAGTTTTTGCTCAACAAGATTAAAAAAGAAACAGCTATGCTCACCCCCCTGCAGAAAAAGAAATTGCTGCACTATTTCAACGTGTTGGACTTTGATAAAAGTGGCACACTCGAAAAGGCAGATTTTCTCAATATTGGAGAAAACCTCAGTATCCTATGGGGTTTCAAGGAAGGTACTCCGGAATATGAGGCGAGTATTGATCGGTGCCGGGGTACCTGGGCTGGATTTCGCAATTTCATTGGAAAGTCTGATGAGAGCCATGCCACCATTGAAGAATGGATTCAGTTTGCGGATCAGATAGTGGTGAATGGTGACGAAGAACTCTACGAAAAGCATGTCAATAAGGTGATGCGTGAGATTTTCAATCTTTTTGATCTGGATGGAGATGGCTACATTTCTCTGAACGAATACATCGATCTTTTTATGGCCTACCGGATTGAGATTCGCTATTCGGCCAGAGCCTTCACTAAACTTGACCTCAATCAGGATGATCTGATCAGCAGAGATGAATTACTCAGTGGGATCAAGGAGTTTTTTAGAAGCGATGACAGGGAAGCTGCAGGAAACTGGCTCTTTGGTTTTTGGGAAACCTATCTCAAGGAAGATTAAAAGCGCATTGCTTTGCCCTCTTCTGGGATGATGAAAGCTCCCTGTTTGACTCCAGCCGCTTCTAGTGCAAGGATCAGGTCTTCTTCGGCTTTTCCTTGCCCTTCGTCGGCAAGCGGGAAGGTACCAAAGTGCATTCCGACGCTCACTGCCGATTTCACATCCTGATGCACTTTTACAGCTTCTGCAGGAGAAATGTGTATCGGTGACATAAACCATTTAGGGAGGTAAGCACCTATAGGTATCAGAGATACATCCACCGGACCCACTTTTTTTCCAATTTCCTTAAAGAGGTCACCATATCCCGAATCTCCCGCAAAGTAGACTTTTTTACCACCGTGCTCCAGCAGATACCCGGCCCAAAGTGTTCGGTCACGATCGAACATACCTCGTCCACTAAAATGCTGTGCCGGTAAGGAGCGTATGGTGATACCCATGTTGGTTTCATTCCACCAATCAAGCTCTATCGTATTTTGTATTCCCAACTGATCCAAATAGGCCTTTACCCCAAGTGGAACAATGAATACGGGGGACCATTTCGCTTCAATTTGTCTAATGGTAGGAATGTCGAGGTGATCATAGTGATTGTGACTGATCAGAACGGCATCTATATGGGGTAACTCCTCAAAGTCAATACCGGGAGGGCGCATACGCTGGGGCCCCACAAAGGAAAACGGGCTGCACCGCTCACTCCAGATGGGGTCAGTGAGGATATTCAGGTGGTTCCATTGTATCAAAAAGGTACTGTGGTTGACAAACGTAATCAGCAAGCTTTCTGAGGAATTGGATGGCTTTGGTCCTACTTCAGTTTCATAGTTTTTGGCCCATGGACCCTGATCTCTGCGAGCGATCCATTTGAGGGCTTCTGTAACGCCTTTGGCTTGTGACCCTGAGGTGTTTAAAAATTTCTTACCATTGAAGTGTTTGGTTTGAGGACCTGAGTGACCAGGAGCGCTTATGACTTTGCCAAGACTCAAGGCAAAGATGACGAAGACCATGAGGGCAGGGAAGATCCAAAAGAGCATTTATGATGGCGATTTGTTTAGGCTTGAAAGTGAATAACTTGTTAATTTATAGAATTGAATTCTAAATTGGTATGTGATTTTTGAGAATTTCTGTTATTCTGTACCCTAAATAGAGGTTTTCGTCGAAAATATTAATCAAGAAAATCCAGGAAGACCGTTTTAATCGTAGATTGCGTGAAGTACCTAGACGTTTTGCGAGTATCACTTAGTGATGCCTAAGTGAATCACCTAGGGAAAGCACTAGTCCACCGACTGTTATGAGATACTACATCTGTTGCATATGCATCAGTTTTGCAATGTTCAACACCGCGTTTGCCCAAACCAGTGTGGCAGACGGTCCATGGGGAAATGGAGCTACCTGGGGTGGGTCTTCCCCGGGGTTTACAGGCCTAAATAATCCTATTATTAACTCATACGTGACCGTGGGGTCCGATGCTGCTAATCAGAGTTTGACTTTCGCCAATTCCAATGGGAGAACGCTGACTGTGAATGATACTCTGATCGTGTTCGGAGATGTTACTTTCAATATAACCAAAAACAATGCTGCTGTGACTATCGGGGCAGGAAAGGTTCTGATCATTTTTGGAGACCTGGAAATGGGTAAGAACAATGCAGGGGTAGATGTTGGTACAGGGGGTGTTTTGGTCGTTACCGGAAACATCACAGCGGATGGTAACAATGGAGTAATCACTGGACCTGGTAGTGTATTCACTTCTGGAACCAGTAATATGACCGGAAATAACTCAGGTGAGAGTGGAGACCTCACTGCGCTTCAAAATAGCACTCAGTTTGAAGAAGTGGCTAAATATGTGAATGGAGACAAAGACGTGCCTCTTCCTGTAAAGTTGCTGTACTTCAGAGCAGAAGTTTCTTCATTTGTAACCCTGCGTTGGGCTACGGCTTCCGAAATTGACAATGATTATTTTTCTGTTGAGCGATCAGAAAATGGCATCGATTTTTACCAAATAGCTACTCTCATGGGAAATGGTACTTATGATGGGCTATTGGAATATGAATTCATTGATGAGAAACCACAGTCCGTGGTAGAGTATTATAGATTAAAGCAGGTGGACTTTGATGGTGTTTCAGAAACCTTTCAGCCAATCCGGGTGGAAACTTCCAGTGTTATGCCTAAGCATAAGATCTCATTGTACCCATCTGTTGTTGAAAATGGTCAATTGAACATTGTTTCGGATCAGTCTCTTTATATCCATGACCTGTCTGTGTATAGTATGAAGGGTGGGGACATGATATCTGTAGGTAACTCCCAGAGAAGCACTGACAATGCTTATTCGCTTGCTGTAGATCAATTGGCTTCAGGTTTATATGTACTGAAGGTTCAGACGACTGAAGGAGAAACCTTTACCAGTAGATTTGTGGTAAAGTAGGGGCTGAGACCTACTGTCTAATGATAAGCCTCATTCTTTTCTGAAGACCATTCACCTCGAGATTAACAAGATATATTCCAGATTTCACATCGGTGGGGGTTTCGAAAGATCCCGCGTTAGTTGATATTTCCTTGATCATGTTTCCGGTAGAGCTGTAGAGCTTCACGTTGACGAGCTCCGTTGATATTCCTGATATGTTAATTTGTTCACCCGCTCTTGCAGGGTTAGGGTAAATAGACAAATCCTGATAGGCATGTTCAAAAATAGTTTGGCTAGCAGGGAATACTTCGGTATATCCATCATAATCCTTAGAGACTAACCGGTAGTAATTGATCCCTATTTGAGGATTTTCATCCACCCAGTGGTAGTCAATGGCCACTTTGGAATCTCCATGTCCGTTCACCTCGTCGATGGTCTCAAATGTTCCGGATGCGTCTGCCCGCTGAATTTCGAAATATTCAAAGTTGAGTTCGCTCAGTGTAGTCCAGGTGAGTAATATGGAGGTGTTCTGAACTTCCAGCTCAAAAGCGCCTAGAGTGATAGGTAAGACAGGTTGGTTTAGCTGACCATCCTCACAAGCAGCTCCGGTGCAACTACCAGCGATCACCGGTCCAGCTCCTGTAATTACAGATCCAGCACCCAGGTTGAGTTCTTCGGCCACTCCTAAAACTCCAGATGATCCAACATTGATGGTAGCATCTTTTGCGGAGCTAAGACTCCCCGCCACGGACATTTCCCCTAGAATGTCCAATGTTGCATCCTTATCCAGAGTAACATCACCCCCTACATTGAAGTTGCTATCGGTTCCCACATTCATCACCAGATCTTTGGCAACGATCAGGTCATTCTCAATAGTGAAATCTCCAAGAACATTGATCGTAAAATCCTTGTCTACGTTCACAGTTCCCGTGACAATGAGTATACCGCCAACTTCAATGGTCAATGACCCATCTTTAGAAACATCTAATGAAGCAATCGTATAAGACTCACCATTTTTTATCGTGATGTCGATGTTGTCGTTCATTACCACATCATCATTATCATCTATAGCTCCACCTACCAGCAATCCATTCCAGTTGGTAATGTCACTCCAGTCACCCGATCCGGTGATTGTGCGGGTTTGTGCCAAAGCAGTAAAGGAAACTAAAATGATGATCAGAATGCTGAGAATATGTCTTTTCATAGAACAAATATCCTCTATCTAAGAGCCGGAAAATGAAATAGTAGGTGAGAAGGGGGCTAAACTCGATGAGTGAGTTGCTCCGCTCGCTGAGTGGTTATTTTTAATACTTTAATCATATTTAATATGATTATTTAAAGATCACTCGATGGTTACTTATCTCTTTTTGTGATTTGAGTGTTAGGAGGTAAATATCCTTTGGGAGGTGATTTAAGTCAATCAGGGCACTTTCTTCCAGGTAGATCTTTTGCATAATCCTTCCTGAGACATCACTGATCGTTACCTCGGTAGGAGCGGTCACCACTATAAAAAGATCTCCTGTTGTAGGGTTAGGGTAGATCACCTGCTGGGAGTCGTCCACACCGAGAAGGACTTCTGGCCTGGATTGATATACCGGATACTTCAGCGTATCGCTATTGGTACATCCCATAGGGCCTGTTGCATTTAATACGATATCATAAACACCCTCAGTGTCGAAATACAGTATGGGGTGACTTGTGGTTTCAGTTGGGGTATTGTCGATGTACCAATCCCAACCGATCAATTCATCATTGTTGGTGCTAAATGAGGTGGTACTTTGCTCAGAAAGGTATAGCGTGTCAGGAGTAGCAACAATACTAAACTGAGGAAGGGCTACAGTTATTTCCACCGGGATCGCTGCTGAGGGAAGTATGCTGTCCAGACCGGTAACGTAAATCGTTGTGTCTTTCTTAAGCTCCGCAATCGTCAGATTTCGACCTTTTTTGATCAAATGGGAAAGTGCTTCGTTTGCGTAAAACGCAAACCATTCTCCGTTATTGGGCTCCAATAGAAGATTACTTCCTGTACAGATCAACTGATTTTCTGCCATAGGCAGGGGAGAAGTGGCAAAGGTGACAGACTGTGTGGTAGCGTTCGCACAACCCGTAGTATTGGTGATACTCAGCGTTATTTCATAACTGGCTTTTCGTACTTCCATATAAAAAGTGTCTAACTCAGATTTCAGCAGGCCATCCACATACCATTGAGCTGAGGCAGATTCCGGTGAGGTGTTGATGAAGAGGACACCGGTTGCTTCATTCAGGGTATCCGGAAGATACTCAAATGTTGCATTGGCGTGGTTAATACTGAAATACACTCGCTTTCTTAAACTTTCAAAAGGGCCTGAGGTGTTGGTGAAATAGTAGGCGGTGTCTGAAGAAATTCCTTCCAGGGTGATAGATGGGCCCTCCTGCAAAGGAGTAGGGCTGCTGCCGTCAAGGTATACGGCAATGCTATCTGCATTTGGAGCACTTACCGTGAAATCCTGATCAGCGCAAACCTGCTGATCTTCAATGTCAGGTAACGGAGGTCTATTGGCCACCAGCAATTCTTTGGTGATGGTTTGCGTACAACCAGAGTTGGTCTCAATGGTTAGCGAAATAGTATATACACCGGGGTCCCTGAAATAGACTGTAGCATTTTGTGTTGTGATCTGGCTTCCATTGTCAAAATCCCAATACCAGGAGGCAGGGTCGAAGCTCAAATCTGTAAAGGTGACGGAGTTGACGGAGTTGTCAAGAAAAAGCGTGTCGGTAGACATCTGAAAGTCAGCGATTTGAGCCAGAAGAGCAATTTCTATTCGCTGAATGCTTCCTTCATAGCCTGAATCCAGGTTGGCAACATAAAAAGTGGTGTCACTAACAATGGCGCCGGTTTTGAGGGTGTCCCCCTCTCCAATGATGTTTTCCCCAAGGGGATCACTGAAAAAGCGAAAGACCTCACCAGATGCTGGAGCAATAGACACCGAAGCCCCCTGGCAACTCACATATCGCTCCAAGAGCACTGGTAGATTTAGATATTCTTCATAGACTTGTCTGGCACTATCCATGACAGCAGCCAAGCCCTCAAAACTATGTGAGAGCCCCATAAAGTAGGCCACTCTGCGACTTTTGGAAGGAGCGAGTGCTATGGAGTCATGTGTGAGCATCACCGAGACATTGTTTCCATTGCCCTGCCATCCGGCACTGTCAAAGCGAACCTCTCTGGCCAAAGCATATTTTACACTATCGGTGTAATGCATCTGTACATCTTGCTCGTTCCCATTATAGACATCCAAATCCAGAGATTGAGCCCGGGGTAAGCTATCGTAATAGGTAAGGAGGCCAACTACCACTGAGCTATCCAGATTATACGTAATGAGGGTTTTGGACTCAGTATCATAAAAGGATCGGTTTTGCATGGTATTAAATATTTCCCAGTCCAGATAGAAACTACAGGCCAGTCCTTCCCTTGATTCAGTTGCATTATTCATGAGCCGATACTCCTGAATCAGAAAATTGGCGCCCCTATTGGTTAGGGTGTTTTGCTCCATGACGATCTCCAGTGGAGTAGCGGCAGAATCATCCCTGAATACGCTGGTGGCGTGTAAATCGGGAGTTGTATGGTGGGCAAACCTTATCGGGCTTATGGCCACGAAATCACTCGCTTTGGTGTTGGTGTAGATGCTGTCAGGGAAGTTATCAGAAACGTGACTTCTATCCAGAGATACCGCAACGCCCATTTTTGCGGCGATCAGTTGGTCATCCCACTGAAACCCCACACCATTGTAATAGCCATCTGAGATAAAACCAAGATCACCATTACCGCTGAGGGTAATGGAAAATTGGTCATTATTCAGGTCAAGGCGATCCGGGTCGGTTGTTAATTCAATGTATTGAAAATCGATATAGCTTCCATCTGTAATGCTGACCTTAATTTCCAGGTCTGTGCCCGGAGGAGTGTCTTTAGCGATCACAAAAATCTTTTCTTGAATAGAGTCTGATTCAAGGGTATTCATCGCTCCCAGATAAATGGTTTCCCGAATAATTTCTACATGTGAAGATGCAGAAGTAAATGAGAGGGTAGCGCTATCCGTAGGGAAAAGGTAATTTTTGGCCTCAAAGCTAAGGACTATAGTGTCACCGTAGAAGGCATAATTCCCATTTCCATTGTCGTATACTAAATTCTCGAGCCTGATGGATTTGGCGCTGTCCTCGCGCACCGCGTTGCTGACGTTCAGTCGACCATATCCCAACTTGCCTTCATAGGTTTGATTGGTGCCAGTAGTGTAAACGGGATCTGAGGTTACTCTGAGTTGCTGCATGATCTGAAGGGAGTTCAAATCAGGAAAAACACTCTTAACCAAAGCTGCAGCACCCGCCACCATAGGTGCACTATAGGAAGTGCCATTGTCTTTTGCAAAACCATTGCCACTATCGGTGGAATAGATGGTGTTGCCTGGGGCCATCAGGTCTACATCATAATTGTAAGTTGAAAAGGAAGCTTTGGTGTCATTGAGATTGCTGGCAGCGACTGATAATACATGATCATAACTGGCAGGGTAGAAGCGAATGTCTTCCGGGGTATTGCCTGCGGCGGCTACAATAACCACATTTTTTTCCACTGCAGCGTAAGTGATGATGTCCTGATTGGCCTGACTGTAGCTATTGGGGCCACCCCATGAAAGATTAATGACATCATAGCCATTATCAGCAGCATATAGAATGGACTCATAGCCAGAATTGATGAACTTTAAAGCTGTACTGTAGACCTTAAGAGGACTTATCATGGTATTGAAACCTACTCCGGCCATCCCAAATCCATTGTCGGTGGCAGCGCCAGCCAGGCCTCCCACTCGGTTGCCATGGAAGCTGTCATCACATTTCGGTAAGCTATCATTGTCAGCGAAATCGTAGCCCTGAAAATCATCAACATAGCCATTTTCGTCATCATCCAGACCGTTCATCGGGTCATTGGTATTGGTGTAGAGCTTGCTTTTGATGTCATCATGGGTCAGGTTAAGTCCGGTGTCTGAGATGCCAATCACGATATCTGACGATCCCTTGGTGACGTCCCAGGCTTCAAACGCCCTGATTACACTCAGATATTCCTGATTGGGAGTGGTGGATTCAGGATCATCGGGGACATACAGGAGTTGCGCTGCGTAAATAGGTTCGGCATAGCTCACGTTTGCGTACTTGTGAAGTGATGCACATAATGCCGCTATGTCCGTGGATGGGTCCACCACCACCTTGAAGAGTCCATCCAACACAGAGGCTTTTTGACGATTCCCGTTTGCGTTTTTTCTCAGTGGAGTATAAGATTTGAGATTTTCCATTTCAGAAAACTGAAATAGCTCCGTGGATGCGTCAGCTGTTGACGGGCTGGACTTTATTTTGACATACAAGACCCCCGGCAATACATGACTATCCTGAGCCTGACCGTAGGTGGAAATCAGGATAAGGAGAAGCGTTAACCAGTATGTAGGGCGTTTTATCAAAGTATTAAGTGACGGCAGTTTTCCTGATGATTTTAGAGAAAAGCCCTGGTACAAAGCGTTTCAGGTAAATGCCGGTGACCTCCCGGAAGCCACCAATATAGACTTCTTCCTTGTCGCGCTCTACGGCTCTGATTATTTTGGCAGCACATTCCTCTGGTGACAGGCCATTGTCCTGAGCATTGTCCATTTTATCTTGTTTGCTACCGTCACCCATCAATGCATTGAAGCTGATTTTGGTTTTCACATAACCAGGCAAAATGATGCTCACTTTGAGCCCGTCTGCATGGTGTTCCGCCCTGAGGGCATCATAAAAACCATGTAGTGCATGTTTGGAAGCGGCATATGATGATCGAAAAGGAGTACTGACGATCCCAACGGCCGAGGTGATAACCACCTGATGGCCTGACTTTCTTTTGACCATTCCGGGTAGCAGTGCTTTCGTCAGGGCTATGGTCCCAAAGTAATTGACCTCCATGATTTGGCGGTCTACTTCCATCTTGGTGTGGATGACTTTGTCACGCTGGCTGATCCCACCGCAACTGACCAGAATATCGACCCGATCGAAAAAAGATTCTGCCTCTTTGGCCTTTTGGGAGATGGCAAATGCATCGGCCAGATCCAAGGGTAGAATGCGGATGTTTTCCTGATGGCTACATGCAGATTTTACACGATCCAGCTCTTCTTTTCTTCGGGCAGAAAGGATCAGCCTGGCGCCCGCCTCTGCCATTTGATAGGCCAATGCCTCACCAATACCAGAGGAAGCTCCGGTGATCATGATTACCTTGTCCGCTATTTTGGTCATTCCGTTTTAGGCTTTTTGTTTTCCAGATATACCCAGATGGTGTATACCCCAAGGGTAGTTCCGATGGGGATGTTGAATAGTGAAAGACAACCGGAAACCATCATAGTCGTCAATCCCCATTTCTTGTTGTTGAGTTGTGCTATACCACCTATGATGGAGGGTAGTGGTACGATCACAAAGAGTACAAACATCACGCTCCTAATGATCAGCATAATCCCTTTCACCAAAAGCATTGTTTCATCACTGTTGTCTTCTATCTCTGCCATGATGAAAGGCAGGAGGGTATTGGCCAATAGGCTAATAAACGTAAAGATGAGAATGTGGAAAGTTCCATATATGATGTGAAGGATGGCGAGTAGTCTTTTGTGTGCGTCCATGACGTTACTTTTTCTCATAAATTACAAAATCGAAAGCAAACTTGTGCTTTTCGTCCACCGGATGATGTAGTCTGGATGTTTCTTTCCAGAGTTGATGATCAAACTCAGGAAAAAAAGTATCACCGTCAAAGGTACCGTCGATCTCCGTAAGGTAGATCTTATCGGCTACCTCAAGCCCCATCTGATAGATCTGACCTCCTCCAATGATGAATGCTTCAGGTTCGTTGTTTTCCCTGGCTATCTGCAGTGCTGCTTCCAGGCTGTTGACTACCTGAGATCCTTCAGCATCAAAAAAATCTTTCCTTGTGATTACAACATTTGGCCGGTTGGGTAAGGGGCGAAACCTTGGCGGAAGGGATTCGAAATTCTTCCGGCCCATGATCACATGATGACCTTCAGTGGTTTGTTTGAAATACTGAAAATCATCCGGCAGGTGCCAGGGAATGTCATTGTCTTTCCCTATTGCTCTGTTGGTGCCCATGGCGGCTATCATGGATATGATCATAAATAACTTAATGTTGTGTGACTCAGCTTCAAAGAAAAGTAAACCCAGGGATAACCGCACTTCTTATCGACGGTTTGTTGGAATTGCTCGTTGAGATTATTGGACAGCCGGAGGATTCCAGTGGTAGCCCCTCAGGAACTCACCCACCGTCATGCGCTTTTTCCCCTGTAGCTGTACTTCGGTAAGGTTGAGAGAGCCATTGGCAGTACCCACATCCAGGTAGGTTTTGCCATCGGAATGAAAAGTCCCAGGTGAGGATTGATGGTTCCTTGGCGATTTCTCCGCACCATATACTTTGAACGTCAGTCCATCCAACGTGGTCCAAGCGGCGGGGTATGGGCTCAGTCCCCGAATGAAGTTTCGAACCTGCTCAGTTGGTCTGTTCCAGTCAATTTCACAATGTTCCCTGAAGATTTTGGGTGCATGCTTGGCTTCTGTGGGAGTCTTTTGTGCTGCCAGCTGGTAATCACCTGTTTCAAGTGCGCGTACTGTTTTTACCACTAACTCAGCGCCAATGTTCATCAGGCGTTCGTAGAGTGTGCCCACATTATCCTCTTGATGGATGGGTTCTTTCACCTGGAAAAGGATGTTTCCGGTATCTATTTCGTGCTGGAGTTTGAAGGTGGTCACACCAGTCTCGGTTTCTCCATTGATAATGGCCCAGTTGATAGGAGCAGCACCACGATAATCGGGGAGGAGCGATGCATGTAGGTTGTAGGAGCCCAGAGGGGGCATACTCCACACGGTTTCAGGAAGCATTCTGAAGGCTACCACTATTTGTATATCGGCATTGTAGTGCTTTAACTCCTCCTGAAAGGTCTGATCCTTGAGATTGGTAGGCTGCAGCAATGGGATCCCCTGACTGACGGCATAGTCTTTAACGGGAGAAGTGCCCAGTTTTTTGCCTCTTCCCTGAGGTTTGTCAGGTGCGGTGACCACCGCCACCACTTCGCAGCCTTCTTCAACGAGCCTTTTCAGGCAGGGTACGGCAAACTCCGGCGTACCCATGAATACAATTCTCAACTTTTCCTTCATTGCTGGCAAAGCTAGTGGATTCATTAAATCTTTATAAATCATGTTTTGATACATCATATATCTATGTATATTAGCTCTATGTATTCAAAAGAATTGCTGAAAGGAACAATAGGGGTGATGGTATTGAAGTTGCTCGAAGAAAATGACCGGATGTATGGGTATGAAATTTCTCAGCGGGTAAAGGCGCTGACGGATGGTAAAATCCTCCTCAAGGATGGTTCATTGTATCCGGCGCTGCACAAGCTCCTCAAGGATGGAATACTCGGATACGAGGAGCAGCGTATAGGGAAGCGGGTGCGCAAGTACTATTTCCTCACCAGCAAGGGAAAAAAGGAGAAGGATGTTTTGATGGCTGAGATGAAGGATTTCATTCTGACCATCCAGAAAGTAATTTTTAATGAATTTAACCCGGGACTAGTACCATGATCAGTGATGAACAAGTAGATTTTATCGCAGAGGAAATCAGAAAGGCGAACGTGAAAAACGAAGCATTGCGTGATGATTTGATTGATCATATGTGCTGCCTGGTGGAGATTGACATGGATCGGGGGGTGCCTTTTGATGAGGCTTACCAGCGTGCCTACCATCAAACCTCGCCTAATGGCTATGGAGAGATACAACAAGAAACTGTCTTTTTACTTAACTATAACAAAATCATGAACATGAAACGACTCACTTACATTTCGGGGTTTACTTTTACACTGTCTCTGACTGCTGGAGTTTTTTTAAAACTGTTGCATTTCCCTGGGGCACCTGCTTTGCTGGCGATAGGGATGTGCGGTATACTATTCGTATTTCTGCCTATGCTCATTGTGCTTCGATACAAACAGCTCGCCGTTCAGGTGCTCTCTGAGCGATTGAAGTGGATTTTTGGGGTGCTCTCCTTTGTGCTCTTTATGGTGGCTTCCTGGATGAAACTGACCCACCTGATGGGCGCAGGAGTGATGCTGGGGTTGAGCTTCTTCGTGTTTGGTTTTGGGTTTCTCCCTTTTCTTTTTTTTAGAATGTACAAAGCTTCAATTGAAAAGCCATGATGATTCTGATGCGAATGGAGGTACCCGGTATTTTGATGTTTTCGCTGGGATTTGGTTTGAAGTTCTTCCACATACCTCACAATGCCGTCCTGATGCTATTAGGCCTGTTGTGTCTTTTGTTGTCGTTGATGGGTGCGTTGATGGGAGGAGAAGGTGCCCAAAAGCGTCCGGTTACCAGGCTATCTGTTATACTGTCATTAGCAGCGCTGCTATGTGTAATCAAGTTTTTTCCGGTCAATGATTATATGCTCCTGCTTGCTGCTTTGGCCTTTTTATGGACGGTGTATTTGCTCGTTGGTAAGAAGGTGAAATTAAATGCCATCCACTACGTTTCGCTTTTGGCACTTGCTTTCACGGTGTTTTTCAGGTTTGGTGTGGATAGAAGCGATCGCTATTTCATTCTTAACCTCAAGTACAGTGTTGAGCAGAGCACGGATTTCATCACTTGGGACAAGTATAGTTGGATGCTTTATCTGGATGAGCGGGCGGACGAATCACTCCAGGCTTCTGAAAAGGCCTTGTCTATTGCTCAGCGTGTGGATGCGGATAAATACTGGCTGGATCTGATTGATGGCCATGGAGTGGCCATACGTGACAAAACATGGGAGCGCTATCACTAGCGCTCACTCGGCATACAGGAGATAGTTTTTTCTAAGCTTCCTGTAGGCCTCCAGATCTTTCTCCCAACTGGCCTTTATCTCCTGTTCAGACCAGCCTGCTTCTATTTGTTCTTGAAGCGAACCCGTTCCTGCCAGCTTCAGAAAGTAGTCATTAAAGAAAGAGTTTTCGGTTTTTCCCTTCAGGTCCTGATAAAACTGGATCAGGTATTTCAAAGTAAACCCATAGTTGATTGGCTGATGGGTCAGGTCGAGTCCAAAGCATCGCTCCCCTTCCAGTGGAGGGTATTTGGAACCTTCGTTGGGAGTGGGTGTGAAAGAGAAGCTGGAGTCACTATAGAGTGGGTGCCCAATGATTTGAAATGGAAAATCGGTGCCTCTACCGACAGAAACCACTGTGCCTTCAAATAGGGCCAACGAAGGATAAAGCGCCACAGCCAATTCATTGGGGAGGTTAGGGGACGGTCTGACAGGAAGAGTGTAGGGCATGCTGTGATCCCAGTTGGCTACCGGAATGATACTCAGATCGCATTGGAGTCCATTGCCTAGCCAGCCTTCACCATTAATCATACCGGCCAATTCTCCCAGGGTGAGACCATGCACAATAGGGATGGGGTGAGCCCCCACGAAAGAAGTAAACGCGATATCCAGCACAGGACCATCGATGTAGCTTCCATTGGGATTGGGTCTGTCCAGAATGAGTACAGGCACCTTTTCCCGGGCACAGGCTTCCATCAGGTAAGTCATGGTGCTGGCATAGGTATAAAATCGTGCACCCACGTCCTGAATGTCCACTACCAGCAGATCCAACGATGCTACTTGTTCTGGGGTAGGCTTGCGATGTGCCCCATAAAGCGAGATTAGTTTGAAACGTTCGGTGTATTCACCCTCGATTTTTTCACCATCGGGTTTGTTGCCCAAAAAACCATGCTCCGGACTGAAGGCTGTGCTGATTTGAATACCCAGAGAAAGGAGCGTATCTGCAAGATGTGTCTGACCAACCAATGAGGTGTGGTTCGCAAAAAGGCCAATTTTTTTGCCCTTAAGCTGCGGTAGGTATTGATCCAACTGACTGGCTCCGGGCAGAATCTGTACGTTCTCTTGTGACTTTGTTTCGCATGAAAGGAAGAAAAGTAAAAAGATCGGTATCAAAAACTGCTTGACCATAGATATCTTGTAATATTGCACAGTCAAAAATAGTCATCTTTGAGTCTTCCGTATTTCATATCCCGACGTATCTCCAAAAATAAGACCGGATCCTTCTCCACGGTGATCAATAAGATAGCTGTGGTGAGTATTGCAGTGGCTCTGGCAGCGTTGATCTGCACCTTTATGATTTTGAAAGGGTTTGAGGATACCATCAAGCAGAAGATTTACAGCTTCAGCGGACATTTGATTATCAGCAAATACACACTTTCCACTTCTTTTGAAAACTCGTCGATAGTGGTGGAAGATTCCTTGATGAATGGACTGAGGGCGCTTCCGGGAGTGGATTATCTCCAGACCTATGCATATAAGGCGGGTCTACTCAAGACCAACGATGAGGTACAGGGAGTGATCCTGAAAGGGCTCGACCAGAGCTTTGATACCACTGCATTTGCAATGCACATGGTGGATGGGCATTTTCCTAAATTTCCTGAGGAGGGCTACGGCACAGAGGTGGCGCTGAGTACTAAAATCGCTAATTATTTAAGTTTAAAAGTGGGCGATGAGGTGCTGGTGTTCTTCATTCAAAATCCACCCCGCTACCGCAACCTGAAAATCACCGGTATCTATGAGACCGGGCTCGAGGATTTTGATGAAAAGGTGATCCTGGGTGATATTAACCTGGTCCGTCGGATCAATGGGTGGGGAGAAAATACCATTGGAGGGATTGAGGTTTTTCTGAATGATCCAGAGACCATGGACGAAGCTGAAACGATGGTTTTTGAGGCGACAAGTTCTGACCTGTATGTAGATAAAGTCAGTGATAAGTATGTGCAGATATTTGACTGGCTGAGATTGCTCAACAGGAATGTGGTCATATTTTTCAGCCTGGTGCTGTTTGTGGCCGCCTTCAACATGGTGTCTATCCTTCTGATCCTCATTATGGAGCGCACCCAGATGATAGGTGTTCTGAAGTCCCTGGGCGCAGCTAATGGCTTGCTCCGACGAATATTCTTCGTCAATGGGCTTGGTCTGATTGTGAGGGGAGTGTTTTGGGGGAATTTACTTGGACTCTCGTTTTGCTGGATACAGGATCGATACAAACTCATTCCATTGGATCCTGCTAATTACTACATGAATCATGTCCCTATTCAGTTTGACCCTACAGCGGTGATTTTGCTTAACCTATTTGTGATTGTGATGACAGCCATAGCCTTGTTCATTCCACTTTCGGTGATTTCAAGGATCAATCCGATCAAATCCATTCGATTCGACTGAGAAACTACCGGATTAAGCTTTGATGTGGCTCGTACTTTCTGAAAAGACTTCTGATTTTCATTTCCAGTACCCCGAAAACGGCTTCCTTAAAGATTCCTTTTGACATTTTTGAGCTGCCTTTGGCTCGTTCGGTAAAGATGATGGGCACCTCCACTATTTTGAAGCCATGCTTCCAGGCCGTAAACTTCATTTCTATCTGAAAGGCGTAGCCTATAAAGCTGATTTTCTCAGGGTCGATGGTTTCCAGGACAGACCGATGGTAACATTTAAATCCGGCGGTGGTATCCATGATAGGTATACCGGTGACCAGGCGTACATAGATGCTGGCAAAATACGACATCAGTACCCTGCCCATAGGCCAGTTGACCACATTCACTCCTTTGATGTATCGCGAACCTATGGCCAAGTCGGCACCCTCATCTGCACAGGTCTGGTACAGGGAGATGAGATCCTGAGGGTTGTGTGAGAAGTCTGCATCCATCTCAAAGACATAGTCGTAACCATGTTCCAAAGCGTACTGAAACCCCCTGATGTAGGCAGTACCAAGCCCCAGTTTCCCTGCACGCTCTATCAGATGTAGTTTTTCAGGCCACTGTGTCTGTAGTTCCTTCACAATCTCCGCAGTGCCATCCGGTGATCCGTCATCAATAATCAACAAATCAAAAGGAACAGCCAAACCCATCACTGCAGCAGTGATTTCACGGATGTTATCTTTCTCATTGTAGGTTGGTATAATGACCAGATTCTTGTGCACGTTACGAATTGATTAGAGGGGACAACATAGCGCCATGTCTCAATAAATGCATTGAGGCAAAAACACTTTACTCAAATAAAACAAAATATAGAGGAACTACCCCTTCGTGTACCCTAAAATTTTCATCATAGATTCACTTTCCTGCTCTGGTGCGAAGAGCTCCGAACTGACTTGTCCATTAGCATCCTTTCTGATGATGACATGTTTTGGAGCAGGAATCAGACAGTGCTGGATACCACCATAGCCACCCAGAGACTCCTGGTAGGCTCCAGTGTGGAAAAAACCAAAATGCAGCGTCTCCTCATCATCAATGCGTGGGAGGAAGACTTCACCGATATGAGCTTCAGAATCGTAGTAGTCCTGGCTATCGCAGGTGAGCCCGCCGATGTTTACCCGATGATGAGGGTTATCCCAATGGTTGATTGGGAGCATGATGAATTTTTCATTCAGTCCCCACACATCAGGCATATGCGTGATGAAGGAGCCATCCATCATATACCAGAGCTCTTTGTCGTTCTGAAGTTTCTGATCGAGGATGGAGTAGAGGGTAGCTCCACTCTCGCCCACGGTAAATGAGCCAAATTCCGTCACGATGTTGGGTACCGGCACATGATTTTTCTGGCAAATCCATTTGATGTTGGCCACAATCTGATCAGCCATGTAGGCATAGTCAAATTCGAAACCAAGTGAGTTTTTGATCGGAAAGCCCCCACCGATATCCACAGTATCCAGGTCAGGACAAATCTTTTTCAGTTCGCAGTATTTGTAAATAAACCTGCTGAGTTCACTCCAGTAGTAAGCACTGTCCTTGATGCCGGTATTAATGAAAAAATGCAGCATCTTCAGCTTGGCCTTTGACCCGGCAATCATTTCCTTATAGTGTGGCACAATGTCGTGATACCTGATGCCCAGTCGGGAGGTATAAAAAGCAAAGTTGGGCTCTTCATCCGCTGCAATGCGTATGCCCACCTTGAAATCTCCCTTGATATTTTGATGATAATGAGCCAGTTCATTGAGGTTGTCTAGTACAGGGATGGTGTTTGTAAAACCATCATTGATCAGGTCGGAAATGTACTGCAGATAAAGTGGTCTCTTAAATCCATTGCAAACGATCATTCTATCCTTACTCAGGAGCCCTGACTTATTGAGGTTTCGGACGATCGGAATGTCATAGGCACTGGAGGTCTCAATGTGAATGTCGTTTTTCAGTGCTTCCTCCAATACAAACTGAAAATGGGAAGATTTGGTACAGTAACAATAGCGATAGGTACCATCGTAGCTATTTTTCTGAATGGCATCAGTAAAGATCTTCTTTGCGAACTGAATGTTCTCACTGATCTTAGGAAGGTATGACAGCTTCAGAGGCGTGCCATATTCTTTGATGATCTCCATGAGGTTTACATCATGAAACCAAAGTAGATTATTTTCCACACGAAATTCTTTGGTGGGAAAATAGAAGGTTTGCTCAATTAGATCAGAGTAGCTTTTCATTTCGGATTAATTCAGTCTGTTACAAAGAGGCACAATGATCACAAAAAAATCACAATTCTCACCCCTTACAATATTAATAATTGATGTCTGCCGAATATGTTTTCGATCATTTAGCTTTGCCGTCTTGTTTAACAACATGACCAAATGATCAAGCTAAACATTAAAGACGAAACTTCACCCCTTGAAGCTGTGATATTAGGCATAGCAGATAGTTTCGGCGGCACCCCAGATTTAGCAGACGCATATGACCCCAAGTCTGCAGAGCATATCAAGGCAGGTACCTATCCAAAGGAGTCTGATATGATCCCTGAGATGGAGGCCTTTAACCGCGTATTTGAAAAGTACGATGTGCAGGTTTACCGCCCTGAATTACGAACCGATCTCAATCAGATTTTTGCACGAGATATCGCGTTTGTGATTGATGACTATTTTTTCAAATCCAACATCCTTCCCGACAGGGAGCCTGAGTTGGAAGCCATTGATTACGTAATCAGCCAGATGGACCCCGATAAGGTCATCAAACCTCCAGACCAGGTACATGTGGAGGGAGGAGATGTGATGGTTCATGGTGATTATCTATTTGTAGGTACTTACAAGGGGCCGGATTACCCCGGCTTCATCACAGCTCGCACCAACATGGAAGGTGTTCAGTTTCTAAAGGATTTTTTCCCTCAGAAGACCGTCAGGGAATTTGATTTGAATAAGTCTAATACCATTGCAGAGGACAACGCCCTGCATCTGGATTGCTGTTTTCAGCCCGTAGGGAAGGACAAGGCTATTATCCACAAAGAAGGTTTCCGACAGGAATCCGACTATCAGTATTTGGTAGATTTGTTTGGCATGGAAAATCTCTTTCACATCACCAAGCGTGAGATGTACCATATGATGAGCAATGTGTTCTCGATCGCCCCGGATGTGGTGGTGTCGGAGCGAAATTTCACCCGACTCAATGAGTGGCTGAGAAGTCATGGGATCACGGTGGAGGAGATACCCTATGCCGAGATCGCCAAGCAGGAAGGGCTGTTGAGATGTTCTACTTTACCCCTGAGAAGAAAATGAGCAAGCAGATCACAAATACCCTGATGATGATACGACCGGTTGCCTTTCATATGAATGAGCAGACAGCGGTGAATAATTATTATCAAAAAACCATAGCCGGACTGTCAAAGGAGGAGATTCAGGAGAATGCCCTGTCGGAGTTTGATGGCTTTGTTAAAAAGCTCCGTGCAGAAGGTGTGGAGGTGCTGGTCTTTGATGATACGCTGGAGCCTGAAACTCCCGATTCTATCTTTCCCAACAACTGGGTGAGCTTTCATGAGTCAGGTGAGGTAATTCTTTACCCTATGTATGCAGAGAATCGGCGACTAGAGCGCCGGGATGACCTGCTGGCTGATCTTGGTAAAAACTTTAATATCACGACCATCTCAGGCTATGTGGACTGGGAGGCTAAAAACAAATTTTTGGAAGGGACGGGAAGTTTAATTCTCGACCGACAGCATAAAATCGCCTATGCGGCCCTTTCTGAGCGCACCCATCCGGAGGTGCTGAAGGAGTTTCAGAAACACACCGGATTTGATATTGTGTCGTTTCAGGCCAATCAAACTGTTAATGGTGAGCGATTGCCGATTTACCATACCAATGTGATGATGTGCCTGGGAGAGGAGTTTGCCCTTATATGCGCTCAGAGTATAGATGATGAGTTGGAAAAAAGTGCGGTGATCCGTTCTTTTGAAAACACTGGGAAGGAAGTCATTTTTATCACTGAGGAGCAAAAGGAGCGCTTCGCCGGAAACATGCTGCAGGTATTAAATGATAAAAATGAACGGTACATCGTCATGTCAGAGTCCGCTTTTAAGTCTCTGGACGAAGCCCAAAAAGATCAGTTGAGCAAACATGGTAAACTGCTGTATAGCTCTCTGGATACCATTGAGTGTCTGGGTGGTGGTAGTGCCAGATGTATGATGGCAGAGGTTTTTTTGCCTAAGAAATAAAACATAAGCATGGAGTTAATTGAGAAGGAATTAAAGCAGGAAATCGTAGCAGCATTTAAAAGCTTATTTGATTTCGAGTTGGACGCCGATAGTTTTTCATTGCAGCCAACCCGGAAGGAATTTGAAGGAACACACACTTTGGTCACTTTTTCTTATCTGAAACAGACTAAAAAAGGACCTGAAGAATCTGGTCAGTTGATCGGTGAGTACCTCAAAAGCCATACTTCGCTTGTAAGTGATTACAATGTGGTGAAAGGGTTTCTGAACCTGTCCATTTCAGATTCCACCTGGCTGTCGGCTTTCGATAAGATTCATCAGGATGAGCACTTTGGTACGTTCTCCCGAAACGGGCAAAAGGTGATGGTGGAATTCAGCTCACCCAATACCAACAAGCCGCTCCACCTGGGGCACCTGAGAAACAACTTCCTGGGAGACTCTGTGGCTAAAATACTGGAAGCCAGTGGGTGTGAGGTGATGAAGGTGAATCTGGTGAACGATCGGGGAATCCACATTTGTAAGTCCATGTTGGCTTATGAGAAGTTTGGCAATGGAGAGACACCGGCCAGCTCGGGATTGAAGGGGGACCACCTCATAGGTAAGTATTATGTGCTTTTTGATAAAGAATACAAAAAGGAAATAGAGGGGTTGGTACATCAGGGTATGGATCCTGAGGAGGCCAAAAAACAGGCGCCACTGATTCTGGAAGCTCAGGAGATGCTCAAAAAGTGGGAAGATGGAGAGGAGAAGACCGTTGCGCTTTGGCAGAAACTGAATGACTGGGTGTTTGAAGGTTTTGATGCTTCGTATCAGACCATGGGCATCACGTTTGATAAGATATATCATGAGTCACAAACCTACCTGCTGGGCAAGGATATCATCCAGGAAGGCCTGGAAAAGGGGGTCTTTTTTGAAAAGGAAGACGGCTCTGTGTGGGTGGACCTGACGGCCGAAAAGCTGGATGAAAAGCTCGTACAACGGGGAGATGGTACTTCTGTGTACATCACTCAGGACATTGGTACCTGTGAGCTCAAGCATGATGATTTTCCTTTCGAAAAATCTGTTTATGTAGTGGGTAATGAGCAGGATTATCACTTCAAGGTGCTTTTTAACATCATGAAGAAGCTGGGAAGACCTTATGCAGACGGACTCTACCACCTGTCATACGGAATGGTGGACCTGCCATCGGGCAAAATGAAATCCCGCGAAGGCACCGTGGTGGATGCTGACGATATCATGCAGGAGATGTTTGATACTGCTGAGCGCCAAACCCGCGAATTGGGCAAAATAGAAGGACTCACAGAGGAAGAAGCCGAAGCGCTTTACCGTACCCTAGGGTTGGGAGCGATCAAATACTTCCTGTTGAAAGTAGACCCGAAAAAGCGAATGCTGTTTGATCCACAGGAGTCTATCGAGTTTCAGGGAAACACGGGCCCTTTTATTCAATACACACATGCGCGTATATCTGCGATCTTACGCCGGGCCCGGACACTTGAGGTGCCAGCAGAGTTTGATACTACAGGTATTACGCTGCACCCCAGAGAGCTAGAACTTATTCACAAACTCACCGACTTTCCCAAGACCATTGCAGCCGCCGCGAGGGACTATTCTCCCGCACTGGTAGCTCAGTATGTGTATGACCTGGCCAAGGAGTATAATGGGTTTTATCAGGAGGTGCCTATTTTCAATGAAGAACAAAAAGAGGTGGTCGGACTGAGGATAGCACTGTCTAAAGCGGTGGCTCAGGTGATCAAACGATCCATGGGGCTCCTGGGTATCGCCGTACCTGATCGCATGTGATGAATTTGTACCCAGCATGAAAAAGATTAAAGCCTGGATACAGGCATTCAGATTCCGAACCTTGCCGTTGGCATTTTCCTGTATTTTCATGGGGGCTTTCCTTGCCGCGTCCAATGGCTTTTTCAACTGGCCTATTCTCATATGGAGTCTTGTTACCACATTGTTTCTTCAGGTACTTTCCAATCTGGCCAATGATTATGGTGATGCTACATCCGGTGTGGACGGGGAGCATCGTACCGGCCCGAAACGTACGGTATCAGCGGGCCTCATCTCTCAGAGTGCTATGAAGAAGGCTTTGATTGTCTTCTCTCTGCTTTCGTTGTGTTCGGGTCTGTGGTTGATCTTTCTGTCTTTTGGAGACAGATGGACTGAAATCATTGTTTTCCTGGTTCTGGGATTAGGCGCCATCGTTGCGGCCATCAAATATACTGTGGGTAAGCGGCCCTATGGATATGCGGGGTTTGGGGATTTGTTTGTGCTCATTTTCTTCGGATTGGTGGGCGTGGGAGGTAGTTATTATCTGTATGCCCATACGTTGAACCTTTTGATATTGCTGCCGGCATTGAGCTGTGGTCTGCTGGCCGTGGGCGTTCTCAATGTGAACAACATCCGCGACATTGAATCTGATAAGCTGGCAGGCAAGCACAGCATCCCTGTAAGGATAGGCAGGGTCAATGCCATTGTATACCATTGGATTTTGCTGAGTCTGGCCATGGTATCCAGCTGTGTTTATGTGTCTATTGTGAATCCCAGAGGGTTTTCCTTTCTTTTCCTTGTGGTGCTTCCTATGCTCTTTTCCAATGCACGGGCAGTCAAAATAAAGAAAACATCTGAGGGCCTTGACCCGTTTTTGAAGCAGTTGGCTTTGACTACACTGATTTTTGTCATACTATTTGGTATAGGTCAGGTGCTGTTTGGCTGACAAATATCAAATTGTAAAACACACAGATTTGATTAACTTAGAATCAAATCCAAAATTTTAAAATAATCAAAAGGCCATGAAGAATATTCTAGTACCATATGACTTTTCAGATGTAGCTCACCATGCACTTAACTTCGCTACAGATCTTGCCCGAAAGGGTAGTGATTGCAAGGTCACACTGATCAATGTCATAGAACAACCCACTCCTGACACCATCAAGACCATGGGGATCGTGGGGCACGACCCAATGCAGAGCCTTTACATCAAAATGCTGATTGATACCGCAAAGGGAAAAATGGAGGCCATCATGGCAGATTCCAGCTATAAGGACATTACGTTGAAATATAAGATAGTCCTTGGTCAGCCTTTCAAGGAGATCTCTGAAGAAATAAAAACTTCTGGTATCGAATTGGTAGTAATGGGTACATCTGGTTCTTCTGGCGCTGAAGAGTTTTTGGTAGGATCCAATGCTGAGCGGATGGTACGTTATTCCAAATGTCCCGTGATCACCATAGCCAAGGCTACCAGTGCGAGCGATGTGAAGGATATCGTGTTGGCATCCAACTATCATGATGTGCCAACTTCCTTTGTGGAGCATGTGAAGAAGCTGCAGAAAATATTCGGAGCAAAACTGAGAATGGTAAAAATCAATACTCCGGCGAGTTTTACATCTACTCGCCACGACCGCAAACAGATGGAAGAGTTTATCTCCAAGTTTGGAATTGAAAACTATACTCACGAGAGCTACAACTTCTCTAATGAAGAAGATGGAGTGATCGCTTATGCAGAGGATATCGGGGCAGATCTGATTGCTATTGGAACCAAGCAAAGAAGAGGAGTGGGGCATTTTCTGGCAGGAAGTATTGCTGAAGATGTGGTCAATCACTCTCAGGTGCCAGTTTGGACCTTTGGATTGGACAACGCATAACAAAAAAATAACCCCGCATCGACGGGGTTTTTTTATATACTATTGATTTTATCAAGATTTCAGTTATACATTTGCTGACATGACATACGCGCTGCATCATCACCCCCATCATTGCTCTTAAGGCATACTCTCTCTGAGTAAATAAGATCAATTGCGCATATATCTCTCATACAAATCTCATTTCATTTCATAATTTCCCTTATGTCGAATCTAAAAGTAGCCATTCAAAAATCTGGCAGACTAAGCGAAGACTCATTGAGGCTCTTCAAAGAATGTGGTATTAAGTTTAACAATGGTGCCAAAAAGCTGAAGGCACAATCTTCCAATTTTCCCATCGAATTCCTTTTCCTCAGGGATGATGATATTCCGGGGTATGTAGAGGATGGAATCGCCGATATTGGTATTGTTGGTCAGAATGTTCATGAAGAGTATCAGAAGCAGATAGAGGTGGTCAAACATCTGGGGTTCTCCAGGTGCCGTCTTTCTTTGGCTGTACCCAGAGAGGAGAAATACAGTGATATTTCATTTTTTGAAGGCAAAAATATCGCTACTTCCTATCCTAATATCCTCAAGAAGTTTTTGGATACGAAAGGGATCACCGCTGAGATCCATCAGATCAGCGGATCAGTGGAGATCGCACCGGGCATTGGGTTGGCAGAAGGAATCTGCGATATTGTGAGTTCCGGCAGTACCTTACTCAGCAATGGGCTCAAAGAAGTGGAGACCGTGATGAAATCGGAGGCCGTGATGGTAGCCGATAGCAAGCTGAGCGACGAAAAAAGAGTGTTGCTGAATCAGCTCATTTTCAGAATCAACTCGGTACTGGAAGGGAAAAACAATAAGTATGTTTTGCTCAATGCGCCCAATGATTCACTGGACAAAATCATTAGTCTGCTGCCTGGAATGCGGAGCCCGACCGTTTTGCCGTTGGCACAGGAGGGTTGGAGCAGCATTCATTCGGTGATCAATGAGGATGATTTTTGGGAAAACATAGAGAAGCTCCGGGAGGCAGGAGCCGAAGGTATATTAGTCGTTCCAATTGAAAAAATGATCAAATGATCCCCGTTTACGAAAACCCGGAAGGCGAGCAGTTGGTAGAAATACTTCAGCGACCTTCCTATGATTTTTCTAAAATAGAAAAGGTGGTCGAACCTATTCTCGAAAAGGTAAAGCGAGGTGGCGACAAAGCCCTGCGAAAACTGGCTCTGGAGTATGATCACGTAGAGTTGGAGGATCTTTGGATTTCGGAGGAGGAGTTTGCCTCTGCCGCTGACGAAGTGCCCGCCACCCTCAAGGAAGCCATTCAGATTGCTTATCAGAATGTGAAGAAATTTCATGAAGCCCAACGCCAGCAGCAGTTGGTGATGGAGGTGATGCCGGGGGTGGTGTGCAGCCGTCGTTCTGTTCCCATTCAGAAAGTAGGGCTCTATGTACCCGGCGGATCAGCACCTTTGTTTTCTACGGTGCTCATGTTGGCCATTCCTGCGAAAATAGCAGGATGCGAAGAGATTATCATTTCCTCTCCGACCAACAGATTGGGTAAGATTAATCCGGTGGTGCTCTATACGGCACAGCTGGTAGGGGTGAGTAAGGTGCTGAAGCTTGGAGGTGCCCAGGCCATCGCAGCGATGGGGTATGGTACTGCCTCTGTTCCTAAGGTAGATAAGATATTTGGCCCGGGAAACCAGTATGTGACGGTAGCCAAACAAATGCTGGCCAAGCAGGATGTAGCCATTGACATGCCCGCCGGTCCTTCAGAGGTCATGGTGGTAGTGGATAAGAACTCAGATGCTGTATACGCGGCGTCCGACCTATTGGCACAGGCAGAGCATGGCCCTGATAGTCAGGTGATTTTGGTGTCGACCAGCCTGAAGAAAGCAGAGGAAATCAATAATGAGGTGGTCAGGCAGTTGGCAGGTTTGAGCAGGAAGAAAATTGCGGAGAAGGCCTTGTCCAAGAGTGCCATTATTGTGGTGGAAGGCAAGAAGGAGGCGTTGAAGATTGTGAATGATTATGGCCCTGAGCATTTGATCATAAGTATTGAAAAGGCCGAAAAAATGGCCGAAAAAGTGGTGAATGCAGGCTCTGTATTTGTGGGAGAATACACCCCAGAGTCGGCAGGGGATTATGCCTCAGGGACCAATCACACCTTGCCTACCAATGGGTGGGCCAGGTCATTTAGCGGGGTGTCTCTGGATAGTTTTGTGAAAAACATTACATACCAGCGGATTACCAAAGAGGGACTTTTACTTTTAGGCCCCACCATTGAGCGCATGGCGGAAGCCGAACTGCTCGATGCACACAAAAATGCAGTTACTGTCAGACTAAACAAATTAAGAGAAGATGGGATCACCGGAAAACCTGATAAGGGATCACCTGAAGGAGGTGAAAGCTTACTCTTCGGCAAGAGATGAATTTGAAGGGGAAGCTGAGGTCTTCCTGGATGCCAATGAGAATTCATTGGGCTCCGCCACCGAAGTGCTGTACAATCGCTACCCAGATCCACACCATAAGGCGCTGAAGCAGCGATGGTCTGAAATCAAAGGCATCAGCACGGATCGGATATTTTTTGGAAATGGCAGTGATGAGCCGATTGATTTATTGATTAGACTATTTTGTGAGCCCAGACAAGATCACATTATCACCATGCCTCCTACGTATGGGATGTACAGTGTGAGTGCGGCTATCAATGCTGTAGAGAACGTATTGGTGCCACTTACGCCCGATTTTCGCATTGACTTTAAGGAACTCAAAGAGGTTTGGAACGGTAGCTCCAAGCTCTTGTTTTTGTGTTCGCCCAATAACCCCACCGGAAATCTGCTTTCCAGAGAAATTATTCTGGATATCCTTAAGAGCTTCCCGGGGATAGTGGTGGTGGATGAAGCCTATATCGACTTTTCTTCTGAACCAAGCTGGATTGCCGAGCTGGAGCATTACCGAAACCTGGTGGTTCTCCAAACTTTGAGCAAGGCGTGGGGAATGGCGGGTATCAGAGTGGGGGTGGCCATGGGTGATCCTTTCGTGATCAGTATGCTTGAAAAAATCAAACCACCTTATAACCTCAGTTTGGCCAATCAGACCCTGGCGCTGGAGGCTTTGTCGCATGAGACGAAGAAAATAGATCAGGTAAAGATATTGCTGGAGGAGCGGGACAAACTAAAAGCAGTGCTGGCTGACCTATTGCTGGTACAGGAAGTGGTGTCAAGTCATGCCAATTTCCTGCTCGTGCGATTTGAAAGGTCTGACGAACTCTTTGACTACCTGATAGGGCACAAGGTCATTGTGAGAAATCGAACCAAAGAATTGCATTGCAAAGGTTGCCTGAGGATTACTGTAGGCACACCAGCTGAAAACAGCAGGCTCGTGGGCTTGCTTCATTCTTTTGAGTAAAAGCTATTTCACTTATTGAAAAGCACTGCCTCACGGTAGTTTTAGTTTAGTTCATTTAATTTGTATCCATGAGACCAATCCTTTTTATAGACCGTGACGGCACTATCAATGCCGAGACAGCAGACGAACAAATCGATCACATTGACAAGCTCAATTTCCTACCCGATGTGTTTTTTTACCTGAGAAAAATTCAGGCTGAATCCAACTATGTGTTAGCTATGGTCACCAATCAGGATGGTCTTGGTACAGATGCTTTTCCTGAGGATACCTTCTGGCCGGTGCATAATCTGATCATGAGGACCCTGGAGAGTGAGGGGATCAAGTTTGATTCTGTGCACATAGACGAACATTTCCCAAAGGACAACCACCCCAATAGGAAACCGGGTACGGGCATGCTCACGCAATATCAGGATGGTACTTTTGATCTCAAAAACAGCTATGTCCTGGGAGATAGGGCCACTGATGTGCAGCTGGCAAGAAACCTGGGGTGTAAAGCCATCCACATAGCTGAAGAGGCCGTAACCGATGCTGAGTTGACCACCGCCAGTTGGAAGGAGATCTATGAATATTTGATTTTGCATCCCAGAAAAGCTTCGGTACAGCGAACCACCAAAGAGACTGATATCGCCATAGCGGTGAATTTGGATGGTGCCGGGAATACTTCCATAGAGACCGGGCTTGGTTTTTTTGATCACATGCTGGATCAGCTGGGTAAGCATGGCGGCATTGACCTGACTGTGAAGGTAAAGGGTGATTTGCACATAGATGAGCACCACACCATAGAAGATACGGCGCTTGCGCTGGGTGAATGCTTTTTGAAGGCCCTGGGTGATAAAAAGGGAATCAACCGGTATGGGTTTTTACTGCCCATGGACGATGTGTTGGCTCAGGTAGCCATTGATTTTGGCGGTCGTCCCTGGCTCGTATGGGAGCCGGAGTTCAAAAGAGAAAAAATAGGAGAGATGCCTACTGAGATGTTCATGCATTTTTTCAAATCCTTCTCAGATACCGCCAAATGTAACCTCAACATCAAAGCTGAGGGAGACAACGAACACCATAAAATCGAAGGGATCTTCAAGGCATGGGCTAAGGCCATCAAAATGGCCATTAAGCGGAACCCGGATGAGATGAGCAGCCTCCCAAGTACTAAAGGAGTGCTTTGAACATGTCACTTGAAATGATGCTGGTAAAATGCGCGCTATTCCTGATTGCCCTGACTGTGAGTTTTGCAAGCTCGGGACAGGTAACGTTTCTCATTGAAAGCCTGCCGGATAATCATCCCGAAGGGGATTCTATTTATATAGCGGGTTCGTTCAATGGGTGGAATCCGGCGGACGGTGATTTCTTATTGCAGAAAGGTGACCAACCCTACATCACCCTCGATGGCGATGCTCCCATTGCATTTAAGTTTACAAGGGGAAGCTGGGCAACCGTAGAGGGGAATGCATCTGGTGAGAAGATCGAAAATCGGAGTTATTCCTTTACCGGGTTGCCTGATACCGTCATCGTGAGTATTGCCTCATGGGAAGACTTGTCAGGCACAGCCAATCCAGTGAGTTCTACACGTGCGTCAAATGTGACGACTATTGACCAGTTTGAAATACCTCAGCTCAATAGGTCCAGAAGGATTTGGATTTACTTACCCCCGGATTATACAGAGAGCGATGATCGGTATCCGGTTATCTACATGCACGATGGACAAAACGTTTTTGACGCGGCGAGTTCCTTCTCCGGGGAATGGGGTGTGGATGAAGCGCTCAATGAACTTTATGAGCAGGAAGGTTTCACAGCGATGGTGGTGGCTGTAGACAATGGTGGTGACAAAAGAATTGATGAATACGCCCCATGGTCCAACGCAGATTATGGAGGTGGAGAAGGTGTAGCTTATGTCGATTTTCTGATAAAAACACTCAAGCCACTTATAGATGATCATTACAGAACAAGGCCGGAGGCTGCTCATACGGCCATTGTGGGGAGCTCATTGGGTGGATTGATTTCCTACTATGCCGGCATGAAATATCCGGAAGTATTTGGCAGGGTAGGAGCTCCATCACCAGCTTTTTGGTTTAATCCGGAGATTTTTGATTTTACAGATACGGTAGCACTTCATCCCAAGACCCGACTATACCTCTCGGCTGGAGGAGCTGAGGAGGCTTCCACAGCCACCAATATGACCAGGATAGCTGATCAGCTCGTTTCGCGGGACTTCCCAAAGGATCAGATTCATACCGCGGTGCACCCCGATATGCAGCACAACGAATCCTACTGGCAGTCGATTGTTGCAGAGATGGTGAGGTGGTTGATGGACAATTCGAATTAAAGTTGCGATTTCAAACACCTACTCATGCCTCAGATTGGATGCAGGATTTTCCCTGGTTACCCGAAAGGTTTGCCAGTAGATAGCCGCAAAACCAACTAGGAAAAGGAAAGCGATGCTGAGCACCATTTCCGGTAGGCCCAACCCATCACTATAGCTCAAAAAGACTCTTAGTAAGACCATGTCATAAAAGAAGTAGGAGAAGGGAATAGCGATCACTGCGGCGATCAGGATGAGTTTCACGAAATCTTTTGTCAGGGTGTAGTAGAGGCTGTTATTGGAAGCACCCATGATTTTCCTGATGGCAATCTCCTTGGTACGGTTCTCGGTAGTGTAGGAGACCATCCCCAGTAGGCCCAGGCAGGAAATGACGATGGCTAAAGCGCTTAGAAACCCAAAAATTTTGATCTGGATGACCAGAAAGTAGTAGGCCTGTTCAATTTTGTCATCCAGAAAGGAGGCCTCAAATGAGACTTTTTGGTCGATGCCCGTCCAGATGGCGTCCAGGTCATTGATTGTTTTCTTGATGTCTTTGGAGTGAACAGTAAGGAGAGCGAAGTTGCTTTCTGCGAGTGAATATAGGAAAACCAGAGGTTGAATGAGTTCATTCAGCGGTTCAAAATTGAAATCTTTGAGCACCCCTACAATGCGGCACCTGGTGCCATCACCCAGGGAAAAAACAAGTGAATCTTGCTGAGCACCAAACACGGCCATGGACCTGAGAAACTGCTCATTCACCAGCACCAGCTCCTCGTTTCGAGTAGACCGTTGTTGGTTGCCACTTTCTCCCCATGTGAGGGTCATGCCCATATTCTCAATAAAATCCTCACCTATGAATACCTGATGGACGGTGAGGGTGTCTATTTCATTAGGTGTGATGTCCACCATGATGGGGAGTGGGAGTCCGGGTAGGTTGGAGGCAGCAGTAACCGCCTTTACATCCGGGTGAGTTTTGAACTCATTGATGACCACTTGTTTGTCAATGTTTTGAAAAGGGACCGCCAAAATGTTGTCTGACTGAAACCCGTGGTTGTAGTTGAGGACATAGGCATATTGCTTAGTAATGGCACCCACCCCAATGATGAAGACCAGTGACACGAAAAACTGAAAAACAAAAAGCCCCTTTCTGATCCCCGAAACACCACCCGATCTGCTCTTAATTTCGCCTTTGATGGTATGAATGGGGTTGAGCCTGGAGAAGTACATTGCCGGGAAGATTCCCGCCACAATCCCGATGATCAGGCTGAATAGAATGAATACCGCTAGCACAGACAGACTGAGCGAAGTGTCCAGTGAATCTGCGCCGATGATCATGGTGAGAAATTCCGTCTGTATGAGTTTGAAAATGAAAATGGAACCAATGAGCGCCAGGAACGTGAGCAGGATGGTCTCCACAACAAACTGCGCCCGGATCTGATTTTTTTCGGCACCCACTACCTTTCTGATGCCTATTTCTTTTGCTCGTCTGAGTGCTCGGGCGACGGAGAGGTTGGTATAGTTGAAAATGGCTGGCATAAGAATGAGCAGCCCCAGCGCCATGAAGAAAATCATGGTGGGCAGGTCCCAACCTACTCCCAATCCGTTGCTGATGCTCCAGGAAGGAATAATGCGTGCGAGTTTGGTCGATTCCAGGATAATGCTCCGATCGGGGTTGAACTCTGAGGCCCTAGCACTCACCTGTGCAAGGGCGTCACTCAGCGCTTCGGGTGAAGTATTGGGTTTTAGTAGGAGGTAGACATAATTATTTCGATAGGTTTTCCAGTCAGACTGCAGGTTCGTTCCTGCATGTAGTATTTCATAAGTCTGATGGGAGGTGAGTACCTGAAAGTAGAAATGGGTTTGCTTCAGGTCTGCCATCACTCCGGTGACCCGGTAAGTTCCTGTCGCTGTTTCAAGGGTCTTGCCCATGGGATTGACATCCCGAAAAAGCGTTTCGGCCACTGATTTGGTCAAAACGATGCTGAAAGGTTCTGCCAGTGCGGTTGCGGGATTACCGCTGATCAGCGGGAAGCTGAACGTCTCGAAAAAGGAAGAACCCGCAAAGTACCCATGGAAAGACATGAGGTTACCCTGATGGTGGATTTCGGGATTGAATCCACTTTTTATCTTGATGACCTGCTCAATAAAGGGATACTTTTCACCCATATAATCACCTACGGCATTGAACGTGGAGGCATACAGGTCCTTTTGATTGCGGTCAGCTATTCGGGTGTTGACCTGGAAAATGCGATCCTTCTGAGTGTGAAACTCATCGAATCGAAAAATGGACACAAACATGGAAAGTGCCAGAAGGCATATAGACATGCCGAGGGCCAGTCCCACGATGTTGATGACCGTGAAGAGCTTTTGTTTCTGAAAGTTTCTGATGGCTATTTTGAAATAATTCTGGAGCATGGCCATGGAGTTATTGGGGTAGTAGGTGGAGTAGGAGGCTGCGCGCTTGCGCTTTCTGAGGGCATATGAAAACAGGAGTGAGCAGACCTGTAGGCTGTAGATCCATTGTGACCTGCGTCTTCCTTTGGTCTGCAGATTGTAGACAAACTGCTCATCCAGATCGCCGAGGAGATCTTCTGTATCGGCCGATCCGGCCCACCATTGGAAGATCCTTTGGGCAAGCCGTGGGGGGGAGGGTGTGCGTGATTTCTTCATATCGACAGGTTCACTTTGGCGTTGGCCCAGAGTTCGTCGCGGAGTGCTTTCATGTCATTCAGGCTGGCAATTCCACTATTGGTTAGCTCAAAATAGCGCTTTCTGCGCCCCCCACGTTCCCTGGTGGGTTCGCCGAGATGGGAGGTGATGTAGCCTTTTTCTTCCAGACGGGTCAGGGTGGAGTGCATTCCGCCCATGCTCAGGTTGCGTCCCGCTCGTTCGTTGATGTCCCTGATCAGGGCCAGTCCGTAAGCATCGCTGCCCAGATTGGCTATGGTGAGTAAAACAAGCTCTTCGAATTCGCCCAGGTATCCTTTCATGGTATCTTTCTATTTGTGAGATAATATAGGGATACGGCGGGAGGGTGCTATATGTTTCTGTTTTTGAGATTAAATATTTTAATTCTTTGTTGTTGTGAGTCAGACTTTGGACAAATCAGCGGGAAATGGATGTTCTGAGCAAACAATTTACGAAATTGTATCTTTCACAGATAAGGGATTTTTAATCACCTAAAATAAACCACGATATGAAATTTACACGAAATGCCAGTGCCAACTGGAAAGGAACAGGTAAGGACGGGAAAGGAACTATTTCCACCGAAAGCACCACTTTGAAGGATACTCAGTATTCTTTCAAGACAAGATTTGAAGATGGGGTGGGAACCAACCCCGAAGAGCTGATAGGAGCGGCGCATGCCGGATGCTTCACTATGCAGTTGAGCTTTCTGCTCAGTGAGGCCGGGTTTCCTCCGGACGATCTGGACACGGCAGCCAAAATCACCTTTGAGGATGGCGCCATTACCATGAGCCACCTGGAGCTGAAAGGCAAAGTGGCCAAGATTTCGGCCGCTCAGTTTCAGGAGATAGCCGAAAAGGCCAAGGAGATTTGCCCGATTTCCAAGCTACTCAATACCAAAATCACCCTTTCGGCTACTTTGATGTGAGCAGGAAGAGAAGCTGAGACTAAAAAGCGCATGTACATGCGCTTTTTTAGTTTTGGGTCAAACTTTTGACATTTCCGGACTAGCCTGTAGGCTCAGTACTTTACTGGCCTGCACGAGGTGTCTCTGGTTGTGATAGATCACCACCCGGAAGGTGTCACCAAGCCTGAGTGTGATCAGTTTGGAAATGCTGATGGAGGTCTTGGTCTTATTGAGGCTGACACTCCGTGACTTATTCAGTAGCACCAGCAGCTCTTTCTGTTGAGCGATGAACCGATCGATAGTGTCCATGGAGAGGTCACTCCCATTGGGGTTTTTATCGTCGAAGGTTTTCATCTTGTTCAGCTTTTCCTTGGGGAGCATGCTCTTGGCAAAATAGTCGCCCAGCAGGCCTGCTGAAAAGTAGGGTTCTGCCGGTTTCTGACTTTCGCGAATCCGACGGGCAATTTCCGGTAGGTAAAAGTCACCATAGAGGTTGAGGTGCTCAATGCACTCCAGCACACTCCAGCGCTCAGGCGCTGGCTTCCAGTTGAGCAGATCTATGGGCTCCTGCTTCAGGTTTTCTGTAGCGTTGAGCGTTTGTCTGGTTCGCTCTATTAGGTCCTGTATGAGGTCTTCTGACGGGGTCTTCATTTTGTTTTTTTTACAAAATTGGGCAAGATAACCTCCCCAAATATTGATCGAAATCAAGGCTTTTGGTCTTTTGCTATTGATTTCCGTTTTCTCACATCATTTCAGTAAATTGATCTAACGTAAAATCCTGGCTTATGAACAATCCTGTCCACTGGTTCGAAATCCCTGTCACAGACATGGATCGTGCCCAAAAGTTTTATGAAACCGTCCTTGATCAAAAGCTGGATGTCAGAGATTTCGGCAATTTTGTGATGGCCTGGTTTTCGTCAAATCCCACTCAGCCCGGTTCTGGAGGTACCCTCATCAAGGCAGAATCTTATGTGCCCTCGCATGAGGGCTCGTTGATCTATTTTGGAGTGGCCGAGATCGATGACGTGCTGCCCAGGGTAGAGCCAGCTGGTGGTAAAGTGCTCAACCCCAAGACGAGCATAGGGGAGTATGGGCATGTGGCCCACTTTGAGGATACAGAAGGCAATCGGGTGGCGTTTCATCAACCCCCGGCAGGGATGTGAGGCGCATCAGAGCCTGGTGCCTTGTACGAGTACCGACGCTTTGATGGATTGCTCCTTCAGGTGGAGAAACTTCTTTCGCTCTTCGTCCTGCGCGAAATTTTTAAAATCCTGCTCTGAGTCAAACTCTACCAGGTGAATTTCATAAGGCTTGTCTATGTGCCGCTCTATGATGGCCTGATCGTCCGGCCTCACCCTGAGGAGGAGCCGACCATTGTATTTGAGGATGGTAGGGATGGCAATGCTTTCAAACTGATCGAAAACGGCCTCCTGGCCTTCGATGACGTAGATAAGTTGGGTAATGAAGATCATAGGTTCGATAAGGATTGGTTACAAATAGAAGGGTTTTGGTACACATGGCAAAGTATCATCTTTGGAATAGATCCGGGTTCAACTTTTACCTTTGACACCCCTGACTCATAAACTCACATGATCAAAATTGAATTTGATTAATTAGTGTGACTACAAACAGGGTAAGAAGAAACCAACCCAGGAAACCCTCGATGATACAAGCATACTTTGCAAGGCCATGGGTTGGTATTTGACCGAAACCAAGG
This sequence comes from Marinoscillum sp. 108, assembly GCF_902506655.1. Classification (NCBI taxonomy): domain Bacteria; kingdom Pseudomonadati; phylum Bacteroidota; class Cytophagia; order Cytophagales; family Reichenbachiellaceae; genus Marinoscillum; species Marinoscillum sp. 108. Next base: position 465,587 of record NZ_LR734808.1, read on the forward strand.
GTAATGAATGAGTTTAGACTTAATGTCAGCCCATTAATAAGACTCAATAAGATTGCCCACGAAAGAACAAAAAACGGTTTTACATACACTCCATCCCTGGCTATCAGCTCTTTGAATTTCAGTATCATCGATGCTTTGGATTCTTTATCCCAGTCAGATGGGAAAAAGAAATAGAAAACCCCGAAGATCAGAATGATCAAAAGTGAAATCATTACAGACTTTGCCGGGTCGGTACCATGTCTGGTATAAAACCCCATCAATCGGTTTAGTTTCCACTTGAAATAATTGCTAAATGTCCGTTGGTTCAAATATTGATTTCTGAGCCACCTTCCTTCAATTTCTTTCATTTCATAATTGATGCCATTCGCGTATCGAATGTTCCCAAATTGTTTACTCGATAGATACAGGGAATAATAATTTCGTATCAAGTCGTCGTAAAGGGGAAGATAATCGAGTTCAAGTTTGGATTGAGCTTCATAAAATGCACGCGGGACCTGGTAATTCGACTGATTCTTTAGCAGAATTTGATCCTCATCTGTCAATTTAAACTGCTCCACGTCTCTCTTTGTGGTTTGTAAAATCCGGAAACCCTTCAGATCATCCCATTCAATGAGGTTATACGTTTCAGAAAAAGTCATATATCCGAAACTAATGCGATTGATACTGTTTTGGAAAAGCATCAATTGATTTGTAATAGTCGCTCGATCAAAATCAAGGGTTGATTGAAATGTATTATCCTGAATCATCAGTTTCCCCATCTCCGCAGAAATCTGAACGGTTTGAAATAAATCCTCAGACTCAAAAGTGTTATTCGAAAGTATAACTTCGCCAATGGGGGCATTAGATCCCAGAAAAAACTGATTTCTAAAGGGAGTAGGTTTCCTAAAAAGGTCACTGTTTTTCTCACTCTCTAAAACAATCTGTGTTGCTATGTTTCTTAGAATATTTCTTCTAAAACTAACCATAGTTAACTCCCGATTGTTGATATGCACTGATGATCGAAATTCCGAATCATATAGATTCAAACTGTGCAAGCTGTTGCCAGAGATTTCCAGATATCCACCAAAATAGCTTCCTCCTGTATCGATGTAGCCAATTTCACAACCCACAAAAAGCAGGCTATCGACCGTCCTAATACTATCCGTACTCAGTTGATTGATTTGGCAATTGACAAAGGCTGTAAACTTTCTTAACGTATCTATCTGTTCAAAAAAATGATCCACATGATCATCGAGAATTTTATTTTCAATAACTACTCGACCTTTTGTTGACTGATAAAGAGTCATCAGTTCGGAGGTACTCATGGGAGTTCGGTCTTGAGCGGATGAGCTTATTGAAATACTCAACAGCGATAAGAAGAGGATCAAGGGGCGCGCTTTCAATGATGCTAAAGGGTGGTTGGTTTAAGTAAATTCAAAAATTTAATGACCAGGCATCTGACTGAGGTACGCTGTTGCGCCCACCAGTCACAGGTCTTCCGAATCTACGAGAATAACCATTCTCAGTCAAGTATTATTTTCGGTGGGGCTGGCCTGTCACTTACTCACTGGCTGTTGCCTCAGTTGTGCAGTTTTTCTTTGCTGGTATTTTCTTCTGTTTCTGATCACTTTGTATTTCAATCCATCGAAAAACAGGCTGACGATCAAAATCACCGCTCCGAAAATAAGCGTATCGAGCCCCAGGCCCATCCTTGAGTAGAGATAGCCCCCGATCAAGCCGCCCAGGAAGAAAAACGAGATGATGTAAACCCGCAATTTCATCGTTGATTTGATTTTTTCCCGATTAGGGTAAGACTTAGGAAAAAAGAGCTGCGACAGCTCAATGCCCAGATCGGTAAAGAGCCCCGTCAGGTGGGTGGTTCGTACCACAGCGCTGGAGATCTTCGTGACAAAGGAGTTTTGTACCCCCATGGCCAAGAGCATCGCACAAATCACCAGGTCTGGATATTTGATTTCAGAAAGGTGACTGAAGACCGGGATCAAAATCAGGATCAGGAATTCGATGATGGTGGGTAATACAAAGACGTTTAACTTTTTGCTACTATTGAACTGCTCAATCAGAAAACTGGATAAAAACGATCCGAAGAGGAAGACGAAAATATAGAGGAAATAGATCGTCCCTCTCCAAAAATCAAAATGGGCCACATCATTGATGAACAGCGCAAAATGCCCGGTGACATTGGTGGTCAGTTGGTTGAAGGACAGAAAGCCAGTGACGTTGACGATCCCGGCCACAAAAGACAAAACTGAAGCAATCCGCAGGTTTTGCTTTAACGTCCTGCTCTTTCCCTGATGCCTAAACATGCTGCTCCTTCATGGTTTGATGTTTCAAAAACCGGATACCTCCGGATGGATGCGCAAATTTACACCCTCTCCATGAATACTATTCCTCCAATGACCACTATCGCAGGTCAAAACATAAGGTATTTTTTAGTCCGTGTTACTCAAAAAGTCCACGGTTTTGATTTTGTCCAATTGGCGGTTATTCACGGAAGGGGGCAGGCTTCTGAGCGCAGCATTTCGCAGGCCGATCAAAAGCCCGTTTTCCAGCTGCGCTGCTTTGCCCAGTCGCCAGCTGGTATCTACGATCCACCGGGTACGGCGGAGGCGGCGCTTTTCGAATAGCCGGAAGGCTTCCTCAGTGTCCGTAATCTTTTCTACACATTGGCCCAGCACCACGGCATCCTCTATGGCCTGACAAGCACCCTGGCCCATGTTGGGGGTGGTGGCATGGGCGGCATCTCCGATGAGGACGGTTCGCCCAAAGGCAAACTGACTCAGAGGTTTGAGGTCTATGATGTCGTTGTGGATCAACTGATGGTCTTCTGTTGCCGCCAATACCTGTGGGATGGGTGCATGATATTGATCGAACTGGCTGGATAGCTCCTTCACTCCATAGTGCTTCAGGTCTCCTTTTTTGGCATTGATACAAATAAACCAATACAGTAGGTTGTCGGGTAGGGGCACCAGCCCGATCCGCCCTTTGGGTCCCCAGGTTTCTGAGCTTTGGCTTATTTTCAGGGTGCTGTTGTCGATGACAGCCCGCCAGCAGGTGTAGCCTGAGTAGCGGGGCACGGAGGCTGGCAATAGGGTTTGCCTCACGACAGAGTGAATGCCATCCGCCACGATCAGGTAGTTGGTGATGTGTGTACTGCCATCGTCGAAAGTGAGGCTGACAGAGAAGTCCTCTGCCTGGTATTTCACCACCCTTTTGCCGAGGTGAATCTGAGCAGGGTCCAGCCTGGAGAGCAGCAGTTCATGGAGGTTGGCGCGGTGAATGGTAAAGCTCCCGATGGTGTCATTGGGATCAAACTGTGTATGAGAGATGCGCTTGCCCAGGTGGTCATAGAGCGCAAATGAAGGCAGGCTTCTTCCGATCTGTACCACATCGTCATAGATTCCAAGTTCTTTAAAGGCCAGCATGGCATTGGCGCCCAGCCCTAGTCCGGCACCCACGGGCTCCAGCTTCGGACTGGCTTCAAACACTTCGGCACGAATGCCGCGGTTTTGTAAGGCCAGGGCTGTGCATAGACCAGCGATCCCGCCCCCAATGATTGTCATGGTGAGATGTTTCATAGTGGCGACAAAGTTGTGATGCTCAGAATGAAGTCCCTTTTACATATGTTAAAAAAGACTACTGGACGCCAGCACGAATCCTGCTGATGCTCACCTGAGTGGTGCCGAGGTAGGAGGCAATGTAGTGGAGCGGGCAGCGGTTCATAATGCCGGGATACTTTTTTTCCATGAGCTCATAGCGCTCCTTCATGGAGTAAAACCGCAAACTTTCGATGCGTTCCTGCTCCTGGATCATTGCAAAGTTGGTCATTCGTCTGGCGATGTGCTCGATCACGTGGTACTCGGCACAGAGCTTTTCAAAGTCTGCAGCAGCAAAGTGGTAAATGTCTGATTCTTCGATCAGGTGAATGCCTTTTTGGCTGGGAAGACCCGTAAAAAGACTGGGTACAGCCCCGATAAACTGCCCATCCGTAGCGAAGTAGTCGGTGACGTCCCTGCCATCATGAAAATAGAAAGCCCTGGCCAGCCCTTTGTGGATGAAAAACATAGACTGAGCCTTTTTCCCGATTTCAAGCAGTGCGGTATTTTTTGGAAAAATGTTGTGGGCAATTATTTGCTCCAGTCGGGTTTGAATCTCAGTATTCAGCGGCGCTATGGCATTGAAGATGCCGACAATCGGGTGGGTGGACATGGTGCGAATAATTTGCTCACAAGATAAGAATTCAATTCTGATAGTCCATGAGGTCATGTGAGTCTACATGGCCAGATTCACAAGGGAGATACAAGGGTCAAAATAGGCGATGGGTCAGTTGCTATGTATTAGAAAGTGAGGTCAGTAATTCGCCAGATGCACACCACGTGCAAACTAAGCCAAACGGCATAAAATCCCCAGAACAGATACTTGTCAAGAAGTTTTCTGGTGTGTCCCTTGCCCTTTTCGGTGAGTTGGTTCCTGATGGCTGGGGTAAGTTCAAAGCTTGCAAAATATTCGTGGATGTCCACTTTGCCTCTGTTGAACTTTTGTTCGACCTTGAATGCCGTAAGCACCTGTTGCTCCCTGGGGAGTGATTGTTCCTCAAGAATGATCTCCTTGTGGAAATAGTCCACATCAATGCCTCTGGCCTTTATGAGGGCTTGCATAGACCAAAGCAAGTACACCGCGAGGGTGGTTATGGCAAGAAGGATGATATAGGCGGCCCAAACCCGGGGTAAGTCGGCAAAGGCGATGACGGCAATCGACAACCCTGTTCCCACCGCAATCAATAGGGATTGAATGGTTAAATGAAATCCACGATAGGATTGAAGTAGATGGTCCTGATAGGTAGCTCCGTTCCAAAGGTGGGTGAGTTTTTCCATAGCTGCAGTGTGTTATGCTTAGTGCCCGAGTAATGATGCGGCCCCGGCAAGTGTCGATAAAAGTGTGAGAGGGCACCCTGGGCTTAATCATCGGCCGTCTACTCGATTGGCATTTCGTACTATTTAATTGAAAATTTCATTTTCCAATTCCCGAAATACTGCTGTGTCTTCTGTGACCAGTGGAGCCATCGTGTCTCTTACAAAGGCACATTTGTTGTTTCCACATTGAGTGAGTTCAAGTATTCTTTTTAATTCGGTGAATATGTTGCCACTGGCAGATTTAATATCATCCGTGGGATTACCACGGCTAACGCTATCTAGAACTGCTTGATTTTTTGCATCCAAGCAATCTTGTGTCAATTCGGGCTTACCCACAGAATTACACAGTTTAGTAATTAATTCATCGTCAAAAAGGTAACTTTCAATGTGTCTTCTTCCAGAAGTTCTAATTCCCTTATCTATGTTTTCTTGAGCTTCTCGAGGACTTTTATCATCTCTGTCCACGAACTTGATAATAGTAGAAGATTTGAGAATGTTTGCGACAATTTTCACAGATTGATTTTCTATATTTTCAAGTTCTGTACTTGAGCCAATAGAAACGAATTTCGTATCATGGTATTTTCCTTCAAAGATTTTACCATAAATCTGAGCGTCAAAATCCTTGTACTTTCTTCCTTGCGAGGTTCCTTCACAGAATACAATCCTTCTAGGGGCAATCAATTGTGAAAAATCTGCAAATGCCAAATCAAAAAATCTATCCCATATTGCTCTGTCTATTTGAGCAGGTTTCATTACTTCGGTTAAATCAAAGTCTCTATTCGCAAAATCTAAAAACACCACTGTACCAGGGTTTGCTTGCTCAATAATTTCCGCTTGTTTGAGCATGCCAATAGAATGGGTAGAAATCCAAAGCTGGGAATTTGTAGGGGTTAAAGTATATAATTCTGCTAAAACTTTAGCTTGAAGTCTAGTGTGCATATGTGCTTCAGGCTCATCAATGGAAAAAACAGCATCTGAATAAAATGTTGATTTAATAATCATATCTAATATTAAATCAAATACAGACTTTTCACCTGCTGATAAATTTTTGTAATGAAAATCTTTAGCTGAACCTTTTTCAAAGAAAAAACTCCCACTAGACAATGGGTCGCCAATTGAACTTAAATTAAGGTCATCAAATATGGTAGATAAGGAAGTTTTAACTTTTCCTATTAGCTCCTCACGCAATTCTTGAACAGATTTCGTATCATTCGATTCTTCATAAACACCTGCCAAAGTTTGAGCAACAAGACGCTGATAATTTTCAGAGACAGTCTGGTCGTTTTGCATCAAGGTTCTAAGCTTAATGTTATCGGTTGGATTATTTTGCTTTTGAAGATTGTTAACAGTAAAGTCTGGCTCATTTCTATATGCAGACCTAAAATAGAATTTCCCCTTTAATTGTTGTCCATTAGGGTTTTGGTCACCATGAAAATTGATTTTTACTCGGTTCTGATACCAATTACCTGCGACAGGCGTCTCACTTTTTTTCTCAAAATAATCTTGAGCTCCAGGATCCCCATATCCACCCAATTGGTAAAAATGATTAAACGCTTCAAAGATTGAAGTTTTACCACTACCATTTGGTCCAACTAAGACAATTAGTCTGGCTGTTTCGGGAATGTCAGATATTGATAAATCTGTGAATCGCTTAAACTTATTTATTTTAATATTTTTAATCTTCATGTTTTCTTTATGAATGCCAACATCCGCCCAACACCCACCAATGGCTGTTACCTGCTTATATCAAATCTAGTGGTTTTTGAATTCCAAACAAACCATTAACGGCCATAAAGGAGCTGTGAGGTTCAGGACGTTGGAGACAAACTCCAACAGGGTAGAGGGGATGGGGTACTCATTCGGTAGGAGGGTGTTGGGTCATTTTTCGGACAATTATTGTTCATATTTGGGCAGAAATGGATTTGGAAGTAGCCTGAAATCGACGAAATGGTAGATTTTTCAGTTGGCACTAAGTTTGGCAGGTTTGGTTTATTAAATTTCCATACCTTTTACCCATATGCGCCTGTTCATTGCTCTCCGGAAGTTGTATCGTGATGGTCTGTATACCATGACCAGTCTGTTTTCTCTGATTATTCTGATCAGCAGTTGCTCTTTTATATTGGTCTATGTGGCCAATGAACTGCTTTATGATAGCCATCATCAAAATCGGTCCAGAATCTACAGAATCTCGTCAGAGTGGAATTCACCAACCTCTACGGATCAAATGGCAATTACCAATGGTCAGGTAGGTGAGTACCTCCAAGGTGCCTATTCTTTGATTAGCCGGTCGGCACGGGTCTCCTTGATAGGCAAGAACCCGGGTTTGAAATGGAAGGATGAACACATTGATACCAAAGATTTTTACCGGTCGGAGCCATCAGTACTTGATGTTTTTACTTTTAAGATGATCAATGGACCTGGCGGACAGGCGGCATTGAGCAAACCAGGCGATCTGCTGATCAATGAGTCTTATGCCTTGAAGATGTTTGGTACTATAGATTGCTTGGGTGAGCGGATCCAAACAGACGGTGAAACTCTTCAAATTGCCGGGGTATATGAGGACTTTCCACAAAATGTGGATTTGAATATCAATGGGCTCATTTACCAGTCTTTCGATCAACGGAGCTACGAACAGTTCGCATTTTACACGTATGTGCTCCTGAATGAGGGTGCTACGGAAGAGCAGCTGGAGCATGCCCTTGCGGAGACCTCTGCCAGGCTTTTTGGGGATAACCCCAAATACGATCAGGACATCAGGCTGAAAGCCGCGAGCCTGAAAGGCCTGCATTTTGTCAATGATATTAAAGTGGACAATCCCAAGGGGAATCTGGCCAATGTAAGGCTGATGATGCTCGCAGGGCTGTTACTAATCATCATTGTGACAGTGAATCTGACCAACCTGAATATGATCAGGTCTTTAGAAGGGCTTAAAAAAATTGCACTTTATAGAATCATGGGAGCTACCCGTGGTGCGATCATTTTGAACTTCATGCTGGAGCTATTGATTATTTGGGTGGTAGCTGTGATCGGCTCGGTGTTCTTACTGGATTTGGGTAAGGGTAGCTTTACTGCTCTGACAGGCATTGAGCTTACTTCAGTACATTTTGTTTATATCGGGTTGTTTTACCTGAGTACCTTGCTTATGTGTCTATTATCAGGCATGCTTGGGATCTTTTACATTTTGAGTGCCCGACCGGCACAGGGATTGAGAAAATTTTACAACCCTTCGCTCCCGGGAGATGTCATCCGCAAAGGACTCGTAACTTTTCAGTTTGTAGTGGCTTCTGTACTAGCCACCACTTTCAGCGTGCTACTGTTACAGCAGGCTTTTATTTACCGAAAGGATCTGGGCTACAACCCTGAAGGTTTGATGCTCCTCCGTGTTAGTGATCAGACGCTACAGAGAGTGCCCATTGTCAATGAGCTGGAGAAGCATCTGGGAGAAGGACATATTGCGGCGTTTTGGCAGCCTCAGATGGGAACGGATGAATTAATGTTTTCGTCTATCAAATTGATTTCTGAACATGGAGAATCTCAGGAGGTGGTGTCCAATGACATGATCATCGATCAAAACTATTTTGAAGTATTGGGGATACGCAAAATGATGGAGCAGATACCACCAGAGCGATCCTCCCAGCCGATGGCCTACCTCAATCAGACACTCATAGATCAGATAACATACGATGGGAGGGTAGCGAAATTTGAGTATCAGTGGGGCACGGGTGGTGAAGTGGCCGGAGTGGTCACTGACTTTCACTACCAGTCGATGCACAGCACCATCCAGCCTCTGGTGATGGTGGTCAATCCAGACATCAGCAGTACTTGGAATGGTCTTTATATCCGCACCAGGGTGGATCAGATGCCACAGATCAGAAAAATCATAGAGGACCAGTTTTCAGAGGAAGTGATTGACCTCATCCCTGTGGATCAAAAACTAGAGGCCTATTACAGCCGGGAAAAAAGTGTGCTGCTCCTACTGGGCGGCTTCATGGTGATCGGCTTGGTGCTGGCGGCTATGGGTATTTATACCGTGCTGGCCTATCTTTTCAGGTACAGGATGTTTGAAATAGCCATGAGAAAGATCATGGGTGCTGACTTCAGAAGTCTACTGGTGCTGTTTGGTAAAGAGTTCGTGTCTGTAGCAGCATTCACGTTTTGCCTGGCACTGCCTATTGCCATACTGGCCAAAGATCAGATACTGTCTGCTTTTGCATACCGGGTGGATCTGCACTGGGCAGTACACCTCGTTCCTATTGGCCTACTCTTGTTGGGGATGTTTATAGTGGTGTTATTGGTAGCGCGCAGGGCTTCCCGCCTCAATCCGTCATTGATTTTACATAACGAATAGCTTTAATAGCTGGGCCAGGTAAAGAAGATTTCCTGGCGGCACACCAAGGCTCAATAGGGAAGGTGCCAAACTTACCAGTCCGCGGTATACACGATCGTTCCAGGCAGGCCGTATACGGTGGTGAGGGGCACGCCTGGTGAGGAGCACCGGTGGGCTTATCGCTCATCGGCCGTCTACTCGATTAGACACTGCTATTCTTCATTCAAGACATAGGAGCTTGCATTAAGTTCCTCTATCCTGCGACATATGGATGGATATCTGTGAAAAATAAGACTTGTATTTACTCGCTTATTGAAAATGATAAGTCCAGAGGTAAAGTAAATAATTGATTTAGCTTTTCTATCTTCAGAAAAAGTGCCAATATAATAGGTTATAACACCCCTTTCAAGACTGGACTGTCTTTCTCCAGCTTTTTTTCGATTCCAAACGACCTCACATTTCCATTCTTCATCAAGATTAAATTCCTCTACCTCCCAGTATCTCCTTTTCTTGAACCATAATGAAGGTTTGAACTTAATAGGACTAATCGGTACTAAGAAATAGGTTATTGAATCTAGTGAAGCGAAATCTTTATAATGGGGAACAATCATTGCCTTAGTAAATATTCCCTTACTCGAGGGAGAGTATACTCCAGTTCGTATTTGTTGGGTGTTCCACTCAATTAGTCTCTTTTTTAATGGAAAATCATTGTCAATGAAAAACTTGACCAAGTTATTCTCAATTGAATGGGTCCGTTCGAAGGTTAGACCATCTTTGATTATTTGCGAGCGACCGTTTTTCATAATTACCATGCCAGTCGCAAGGAAAAACGTATCGATACTTATCGTATCTTCTCTGAAAAGATCAATATCCTTTCCATTAGTCATTTTATTTGGATCCAGGCTATAGGAATAACTCGTGTAGCTACGTAATGAATCATCCTGGTTAATAAATTTAAATTCCAAATAGCGTTCATAGAGTAAAAATTTTCTCTCATCAACCTGACTTAATCCAGATAGTGTTGATCCAATAAACAAAAGAATCAGTGGTAATCTCATAGAGTGGTGTCTAACAACATCCGGCTCACAACCACCAATGGCTGTTACCTGCTTATATCAAATCTAGTGGTTTTTGAATCCTGAACAAACCATTAACGGCCATAAAGGAGCTGTGGGATTCAGTGCCTATACGCAACCGCACATGCCTCCGAAGGATTTCTTGGCGGCACTCCAACAAGGGCGGAGAAGGCAGTTAAGCGGGATGTCTTGCAGACACTTTGCAGATGCTAAGTAATGCCATTCGGCATCATTGTTTGTTACCACATGTTATTCAGCCACTTCGTAGTTAAACGTTGTGGTATGATACCTCAGGATTCCATCAATGCCCTTAGTTATTCCGATGATTTCAGTTCCAAATTCGAATTGCCCAGTTTTTCCAGGCTTAAGGGCGATGAACATGGTATCGTTTCTAACCACAAACTCCTTTTTGCAATTATCAACCTTGAAGTTGGATGTATCGATTAATGATTCATTAGAAATATTGCAGTCAAATATTCCGTTAACCAGTTTAAAGTTTGGGTTGGACGTTACAATACGAAAAATTGCTTCTTCCTTTACTTTAATTGAATCAGGCTTGATTACCACGAGACTTATAGGCTCAATGGATTCGCCTTTAATGTTGAGTTCGTTCAAGTTCAGAAATTGTTTACCATCTCGGTATTCAGCTACAGGTTCAGGCTTGGAGCACCCCGCTAAAACAATAATTGAGAGAGTAATAAGTTCAAGTTTAGAAATCATAGGATCAGAGCGGGTATAGGTGGTAACGCCCGTGTATGGCCCTGTGTGCTCACCACTGGCCAACACTAAAGTAGCGATTCTGGCTCCAACTCACAATGGTTCAGATACAGCACGTTCCTCTAACATTTTTCCGATAATAGATAAGGAAAGTAGAAAGCACTGCCATTTCTCAGCGGCAGATATCACGGTCGAGTTGCACTGAAACCAGCCAGAAAGCACTCTCGATAGTTATCGGGAGACATATGCCCGATCAGCGTCTGTTATGCTTCTTTTCCGTGCAGCCAGTTCCGGTATTCGTTCCAATCCTCTTCGTTAGCCTGTTGTTCCTGTTCGTCAGATAATTCGCCAAATCCAGCTTCCAAAACCCTCGGATATTCCGCTTCTGCAACAATATCCCGAAAATCCGTGTTGGCACGTTGAATAAGTTGTTCCAAACGTTCCTGACTTCTGTTCGCCAGTTTCAGAATTGCTGCACTTATACGTCTCCTTCCAGATTCACTATCGCTTTTAACTTGTTTAAGTTGTTCTGAAACCTCAATAGATCGTTCACCGAATTCTCTGTTAACAAGCAGTTCGAGCAGTTCAGAAGAAATCTTGGTAGGTTCATTATTCATCAAAATCCTGCGTATTTAGAAAGTTTAGCAATATCTAAAATTAGTTTTTCAAATGATTCTTGACTCCAAAACCTAGGATGAATATACCCATGTGCCACGCTGTGCCTTTTGTCTCCTTCATCGGTAATTTTAGAAGGATAATAATATTCCTTCAGCTCTTCTAAGATAATCGCGTATTCTGGATTTTTTTCCTTGCTTTCGCTTATTGCGAGACTAATCAAACTCATTCCAACTTTCTTTTTCTTTAAGACTAGTTGGTCTTCATTTTGAAATTGAAGTGGATATTCGCTAGTTGTTGAACGTATTAGTTCTTCTAAGTAAGAGTATGCAAATGGAGATAAGACTGAATAGGAATTGGGGAATGTTTTATATATGTCGATTACGACTCCCCAATCTGGAGCCCAGTTCCAGTAGTGCGAGTATTTAATAATTTCCTCAAAAGCCTCTTCTATCTTCATGAGTTTTGTTTCCGTGGGTGATGAAGTATAACGATCAGCTAAAATCCGTAGGCTGACCATTTGTTAATGTCTTTAAAAGTATCTGTTTCTCTAACTGTTTGCAAGTAGCTCATATGCCTATGGATTTTTAGCGTCTGTTATCTGCTTACTTTACTGTTTTTCTATCATTCCGTTCGTCAAAACCTGATATTCTGTTCGTCCGATAGTCTGTTGCATGCTGTTCTCTATGATGTCGGATTCATCTTCGTTCAGGTTCCAACGCTTAACTGTATCTAAAACAATGATGTGTCTGTTCGCTTCAAGAGTTAGATACTCGATCGCTTGATAACCCATATCTCCACCGCTCTTCTTGTAAAAACTTGTTGAGTCAATCTTGTTACCCTGCTTGTCATAGATGGTTAAGAATGGTACAAGACCCCAGTCACCGATAGAGCAGTCAATAATTCCAATTGTTTCGCCATCGTTAAAGTAAATTCCAAGTGGCTGGCTTGTCCAAACATGTTTGTAGTTGGCAAATCCGTTCTTGTCATAATTATTTGAGAGTTCTGGAAGTTGACCCAAAGGGTTGTGGTTCAGAGGCAATGGAATTTGTTCCAAAGTTGAAACGTATAGCTCAAATGCAGATAGTTCCGAAGTTTTGGTTACTGGATTTGTCGTTTCCGGAGTTGTTGCTTCCTGAGTACTGGCCTGTTGCTGGTTGTTGTTGTTACATCCAGTCAATAAAAAGAGTGCGAAAATATAAGTTGAGAAGTATTTCATATGCTCGTTCGTGCTTGCAGATAACATCCGGATAACAGCCACCAATGGCTGTTACCTGCTTGTATCAAATCTAGTGGTTTTTGAATCCTGAACAAACCATTGTCGGCCATAAAGGAGTACTTCGTTCTTTCCTTTTTTTAATTTGAACATAGTATCACGTTCTCAGTAGATTTTTTTTGGCATATCCCACGCTGCTCCACGGCAGCTAAACTTTAGAAATTAAACCCTACGTATATATTGGGCTCAAAAAGAAAGTAGTTTCTCCATTTATCGTCCAGCTCCTTAAATCCAGCAGGAGCGTTGCTGTCAAACATCCAGTGCTGACAATGAACCTGAGGTTCTATGAAAAATCGTTTTTTCTTACCAATCGAGACATGGTAGCCCAAGTGATACGAATTATAAAGTTTGAAATCGTTACCAATTTTATCACCGTTTTCATCCAGATACGTTTGAAACTGTGGTAAAACTTCAACAGTTGCGAATAGCCCCTTCCATAGCATGCGTTGGTACGTTACACCTATTCCTGTTTCTCGCACATGTCCTGGATAGAATTCACTTTCTGTCTCTAACTTATCCAATAGACCATCCCACCACTGGATCCCCATCGGTTGAAACAATCGCCAGGTGGCAAGTTTCAATCCTATGATATTCTTATTGTCCAGATTACGCTTTACATGGAGCTCTATCATTTGTGTACTTGTGTGAGCGTCCCAGTCTCCAAAGTTCGGCCCAATGCGATCTGTAATGATAAAATAAGGTAAACTTACCCTCCACTTGTGGGCTACTTTAGTTTCTACACTCTCCGGTGAGCTGGTTTGAGCAAAAGCACTAAGCGTGCAAGCAAATAGAAGAATTGTAAATAGATTTTTCATGGTCTTAAATTTTTGATGTTTACGTGATTAATTAATTTTCACAAAGGTCAGGAAGGACTGAAAGTGAGGTTTATGAGCTATGGAGCCAAATGCATAAAATTTGCGGAAGGCATAAAAACTATGGAGCCGAGCTATAAATTATGAAGCAAACAGCGGAATTCTTTGCCGTATTATCGCAAGTATGATTTATGGTTTGACATATTTCAAGCGGTCACAATAACCACATTGCCCTTCTTCCGACCTGATTCTATGTAATGGTGAGCTTCGGCTACTTTTTCTAATGGAAACTGGCGATCAATGACTGTCTTTAGCCTTCCCTCTTTGTAGATATCCAGCACTTCTGAAAGCAGGCAGCGGAGTTTTTCTTCTTTGTTGGCACCTGTGGCTTCAAACTTTGCTTTCTTCTGACCAAAAAGTGATGTTTTAATCATTTGGAGTAGCAAAGAAAATTTCAAAACAGGGGATAAGTAGATACCCTTTTCTGAGAGGATATTTTTGCACGCTGAAAAGGAGCTTTTCCCAATCGTGTCGTACACATAATCGTATTTTCTGTCACTCTTGGTGAAATCTTTCTGTAAATAGTCAATCACCTCATCAGCACCCAGGGACCGCACCAATCCAACATTTCTACCACTACACACTGCTGTGACGTGTGCTCCCATATACCTGGCGATTTGAATGGCGGAAGTCCCCAGTGCACCTGAGGCCCCATTGATCAATACTTTCTGTTCGGGCTTCACTTTAGCAATTTCTTTCAGGAAATTATAGGAAGTCAAATGACCATCGCAGAAGTTAGCAGCCTCAGAAAAATCCAGATTTTCCGGCATAGCCAGAATGACACCATTCTGCGATATGGTCAGGTATTCTGCATTGGAGCTGAAACCAAAAGTAGTTTCTCCAAATACTCGATCGCCCATTTTAAATGCAGTGACTCCTTGGCCAACTTGCTCAACGACTCCAGCAAAACCGGTTCCGGGAATGGCCTTCTTGGGTTTGGTTATCCCTACAAACAGTCTGGCTATATAGGGTTTTCCTGTGCGCATCATGGCATCAGCTGTGGTAGCGGCGGCAGTCATTACCCTCACCAATACCTCATCGGGTTTTGGTATGGGCTTTTGTACTACTTGTAATCGCAGCACATCAGGCAATCCATACCCTGTGGCTACTGTTGCTTTCATTGTTTGTGTCATGGTTTAAATCTTTAATTCATGACAAAGAAAGGAAGAGGTGAAAGGGTAAATGTTCGGTATATTAAGAAGAGGTTCGGAATTATAATTCGGAACTAAAAACCTGATTATGCCTGACTTTTCTGGAATGCTTTAGGCGTCATACCTACTTCTTTTTTGAATGCTGTATTGAAAACGGTCTTAGAGTTAAAGCCACTCTCGTAGGCCAGCCCGATCAGCGAAATATGTGAATTGTCTGGATCAAGGACGAGTTGTTTGAAGTGTTCGATACGCTTATGATTAATGAACTCGTTAAAGTTTTTGCCAATAGATTCATTCAATAACCATGAAAGCTGATTAGGATGAATCTCTACATGCTCAGCTAGCGAACGCAGGGTAAGGGAAGGGTTGAGGTACGGTCGCTCAGATTCCACATAGGTTTGTATTTTCTCCACCTGTTCTTTTGCGATGGTGTGATCTGACTGTCTGGCTTTTTTGACCTTTGTTTTTTCTCCGATTTTAGGATAGACCCTGGCGTGAAATTCTAAATATCTTGACTCTGAATGAATCGGCACTCCCAACGGATCACTAAAGGCAAGTAGGAGGATAGAAGAGGTGCTTTCAAAAAGTTTCTCCAACACACTAAACGCATCGTCATATCTACCCAGATTGGCATAGGTAAGGAACAGATAGGCGTGAGCATGGTGGGCTTCTGGCTCCTGAGCATGCTTTTCCAACTTTTGCAAATGAGTAGTGCTTTTTCCATCCTTTGCATCGATCAGGGCAAAGAGGCCTAGTCTTTCATCCGGGGTAAGGGCTTGCTCAGGGATTTTATCTATCGTCTGGCAAGCTAATTCGAGTTGACGCTCCTGAATAAGGATATAGATATTGACGAGAATGGCTGGAAGGTTTTTGTCATTGGCTTCCAGCAGTTCGTTTAGAATCTCTTTGGCTTTGTCATTTTCGCCTACCCGATAGTAATAATTAGCTTCATAGAATTTGGTCTCCGGATTCAGTGGGTCTATTGATTTGGCATAATGAATATGCTCCCAGGCTTTTTTAAAGTCACCCTTAATAGAATGAAGGAATGAAACAAACTGATGGGCTTCTGAGTAGGTAGGCTTGGCCGCCAGAGACCTCATGCCATATTGCATAGCTCTGGCAAAATCTGCCTCAGTGAAGAAGTACTGCATGCCCAGCATGTAATTGAGTCCAGCATGGTCAGGGTCGAGATTTTTCGCTGAGGCGATAGCTGCTATGCTTTTTTGCCATGCTTCTTCACGTGGGGCAAAACCCGCAACGGCCATAAAGCTATAGCTGTCGGCTATCCCGAGGTAACCCTCTACGAGTTCTTCATCCAGTGCTATGGATTTTTCAAAGTGCTCAATGGCCAGGTGAGTATCCTCAGGGTTCCACTTGTAGAAATGATGGCGCCCTTTTAATAGATGCTCGTACGATGAAACACTCTTTGTAGGGCTGTTCACCAGCTGGCTGGATATGTTCAAATGACCATATTGCTCTCGAATTTTATCAGCAATAAGCAAGCTGATTTCATCTTGAGTTTCAAAAAGGTTTTCCAGCTTTCGGTCCCAGGTCTCTGACCAGAAATGTGTATCCTCTTCTACATCTATTAGCTTGGCACGAACTCGAATTTTACCATCATGAATCTGTGCACTACCCTCTAAAAGGATAGCTACACCTAGCTTCGTGGCAATTTCGTCAAGAGAAGCTTTGTGGTTTTTGAAAAAGAAGCTGGATGTGCGAGATATCACTTTCAAGCCATCGATTTTGGCCAGTGCATTGATGATTTCCTCCGAGATACCATCGCAGATGAATTCATTGCTACCATCTACACTTAGGTCACGAAAAGGGAGGACTGCTATGGATTTTTGATCGTTCAATTTCAATTGAGTCGTTGCTAATTGGCTCTAGCGCCCGTGTATGGCGCTGAGTCTCGCCGCTGGCTAATAGCACTAAAATAGGGAAATCTGTCGCACCCGGCAAGGGGCGCCCGGCAAGGGGGTGCTTCCAAAGTTTGTAGAAAGCAGTGCGTTCAGAAAGATGAAAACTCCTGCGAGCTGAAGTCTCGAAACAGCACCAAACTTTCTCCCGGGGGAGATTCATGGTGATGTTTGTAAAGGGGCAGTTGGCGCATTCGTGCTTGCAAATGTTAGGGTTCGTTTCTAATTGTTACCCTCTTGTGGCCGTTTATTGTAAAAGACGTTGACGTTCAAGCCAGTTCTTCTGATGTCAATTTGGAATAACGGAATTTGATATCGGTCGGCTGTTTCCTTAAGATATGATTCATAGGTATAGTTGAGTCCGTTGGTGAAGAAAATTCCCTGAATGCATCTGGTGATATTGATGTACTCATAGTCATTATCTGTTGTGGCAATTATTTTACATTCGTCTTCGTCTCGATAATCACTGTGTTTGACACCAATTTTTTTGATTTCTGATTCGATCTTCCAATTTATGTATTCCTGCTCTCCCATTTTTTCAATTTGGTTCAAATCAACGCTGGAAGTATCAATGTTTGGCCTAAATAGATGATTTTTAGAATATCCAATATTTAGCAAGCGATAGTTAGAGGGTAGTTGTTCTTCTAGTTTCAATCGAGATAAGGCAATACAAACTCCCTTAAATCGATCTCCGTATTGATCCCACATTCGAGGTTTAGCAAATCCAAAATGATCTATTGGTTCAAATACTCCTCCAAATTGTCCTTCAAAATCAATGGGAGAATTTCTGCACAAGCATAATTGACGCAAGCTTCCATAAAAGGCATTGATCTTTTTAGCAATTTTCTTTCCGTCAATTTTCTCATTTAGTCTTTTGTGATCTTCATCATATCCATAGCATGAAACCGATGGGTTCGGAGACAGCCGCTCCATGGGGTCAGAGGCAGAAGTCACTGGAGACAACCTCAAGTTGTTGGATGGGAAAATCTTTTCAATTGCAGTGTAAATAGAAGTATAATGATATAGGGTTTTTTCTCCTTCAAATTCTATTGATTCTTCTTTTGTGAAGTATGTCATTTTTAATTGATAAAGTTAGATTTGAAGTACGATCCCATGAACCCTGGAGTTCGGCTCACAACCACCAATGGCTGTTACCCTTTGTATCAAATCTAGTGGTTTTTAAATCCTGACCAAGCCCATGGATATGTGGATTATTACTTTTCATACTTTAATCCGTAAGGATATCCGATAGCTCTAATTCAACTAGCTGGCCAATTGAGGCTAGCTTTTGAATATCCAGATCTGACTTATTGCCATATATAGTGATCACAAAGGGTTGATCCTTAAATTGTGAATTGTAGAATTTGGCCAGGTCAGTCATTTTAAGGTCTTTGTAAACATGAAAGGCATGTTCATTGGGGTCATTGGTATATCCCATATTTTGATACGCTAAAATCTTAGCTCCCAGTTGTCTGGGTGCAGGATAGTTGGTCACTATTTCTTCCATTTTTATTGATCTCAATGTTTCGATTCTGCCGTCTCGATGTGGAAACTCTTTCAGGAGGTCAATCATCACCTCAATTGTTTCATCGGTTTTATCGGATTGACACCCAAAACCAGCAACCAGATACCCTTGCTCATCTGCACCATTGGGCCTGATGTACCTGCCAAAAATGCTGTACGCCAGGGATCTGTACTCTCTTATTTCCTGATAAACCACTCCTGTGAGCGACTCACCAAAGTAGGTGTTGAATGCCTCAATGTATGGATACTGGTTGCGGTCAATGCTGTCTCCTTTCAAATAGAAGTATACCTGACTCTGTCTGATTTTTGAGTCGTTGATCAGGAAAATCTTGTTTTGAGAGATTTCTCGTATGCTTGATTTTTTGGAAGTGGCGGGTGGTTGGTCTGGTGTTATTTGAAGTTCTTTCTGAAGCAACGTCCTCAGTTCATCTTTTGATTTGGATCCGAAATAGTTGATTCGAATGGTATTTTGTAAAAGCTCACTGATCCTTTGTTCATAGACTTCTGGTTCGGTTAGTTTAATGGTCTCGATAGGCGCTCTCCTCCGAAACCTGGTCTGATCATCAAACACAGCGTATCGAATGAGGGCATAGCCCAACACAAAGGGACTAGACTTTTCTTCTTCCCGTTTGATTTTTTCTGAGGTATAAACTGATTCAATCGAACCGGATGTGACTTTTGGTTCAACCAGCAGTTCATTCACCAGCTTTAAGCAGGCTTGAAGATTGGCTTCCAATCCATCCAGGGTGATGATCACCTCATCGCGCTCCAGTGAAGCCATGAAACTGCAACCTAACGACTCAAAGGCAGACTTCAGTTCCTCTCTTGAGCGCTGTTTGGTAGCTATTCTGGACAACAGATCTATTGTTTGTTGGAGTGCCGGATTTGTTTGCCACCCTGTTTGCAGCCGTATCTCAAGAGAGAACAAGTCATTTATCGCGTTTCTAATGGCAATCCCCTTATTGGAGCCAATGGAAAAGGTATCAGCTAAATTGAAATCAATGGTAAGCGGTTCACTGATTTCTTTTGAAAGCTTGTCCAAAAGGTTTCTGCCATAATCTGAAGAGCTGGCCTGTAGGGTAGGGATAGGCTTTAGTGAAGGTTTGGTCAGATTGTCCTTTTTAGGTTGTCCCTTTTTTGAGATTAAAAGCCCGTAATTTTTTGAGAAATACTGATCGATGGTTGCCAACACATTGTCCGCAGTGATGTTTTCTATTTCGTTGGGGTACTTTAATGCCTCTTCCCAGGAGAGGTTGAGAAAATCACAGGTTGCGATCAGTAGCGCTCTCGCTTCAAGGTCTTCCAGCTCCAGCCAAAAGTCCTTGATCAGGTTTTGTTTTGCTCCATTTAAGCGCGCATTCAGGTAATCAAGGTCTTTAAGTTTTGTAATCTCATCCAGTATCAGTGATTTGGTTTCATCCAAAGATGACTTAGGGTCGGGGACAGCATGGATATTGAGAGATGACGATAAGGCATGCTCATCAATTTCTATGTTTAGTTGCTGGACCTTATTATCGACTTCCAGTTGATCTAAGATGCCTGTTTTTTGTTCGTTACTCAATAAATAAATCACGACATCCAGGGCTGGACGATCTTTGTGATGGATTCGTTTGATGGGAAACAATACACTGACCATTGGAAAAGGGGTGACACTAATTTCTTTCCTTCTTTCCCCACTCATGGGTTGGTAGTCCGGGAATTCAATGGGTTCGTAATCTGCTGATGGAAGCTTGGAAAAAGATGATTCTATGGATTGCTTTGCTATAGCAGTATCAAAATTTCCTACGAGAAACAGGGCCATATTGTCAGCGACATAATGCCGGTTAAAAAACTCATGCATTTTGGTCAATGAAGGGTTTTTTAGATGTTCAGTTTTTCCGATGGTTGGCCAAAGGCCGTATGTGTAGTTCGGGTATAATATTTCCTGGGAGGTAGTGTAGAGTGCATTTTCATAATCATCGTCCCATCTGTTTTTTTCCTCATAAACAACCTCCAGTTCGGACTGAAATGTTCTGAAAACCGGGTTGATAAACCGTTCCGCATTGATGTCGATCCAATGCTGCATGTTGCGTGCCGGGAAATAGCTGTAGTAAAAAGTAACATCATAATCAGCAAAAGCACCGACTTGTGTGGATCCTAAGCTTTTCATTAAGGCCGAGAACTCATTTGGCAGCCCATATTTGGCAGCTGCTATTGATTCGGCATTGATTTGATCTTGTATTTTTTTTCTTTTACCACCAGTCACCGTTTCCAGCTGTTCGTACATGTTGATGATTTTCTGATAGTGGACATTCTCACTTTCAAAATCAGTTGTACCAAGGTTTTGGGTTCCTTTGAACAGCATGTGTTCTAAGTAATGGGACATACCTGTAGCATCAGGAGATTCATGTATAGATCCAGCTCTGACTAAAACCCCACCGAATACATTGGATGCCGTGGTGTCTTGATTTAAGTACACTTTTAACCCATTCTTGAGCGTGAATTGCTCAACTTTCAGAGTGTTGTTGGACTGAGCATTGACCAGGAAAGAGAGAGAAATGAAGAGAAAAAACAATAGTGTTCTCATATATGATGTCCGTTGATGCAAGGCGTCACAACCACCAATAGCCGTTGCCTGCTTGTATCAAATCTAGTGGTTTTACACTGCTGAACAAACCATTATGGGGAATAAGGGTACTACTCGTTTGCTGCCTACTGAGTTCATCTTAGATTGATTTTTTGGGTTTGAGCCGGGGCTGTTGCATGGAGAAGCAGTGTATACCACCTCCACCGAGGTTAACGGCCCGCGCATCCAGCATGACGACCTTACGATCCGGAAAAAGGGACTCTAATACACCCTTGGCTTGTTCGTCTTTCCGCTTGATTTCATCGGTCATTCCCTCACGCCAATATTTTTGCCCGATCACTACGGTATTGGTGATCAGAAAATTCAAATAACTGGCCGCAGCCACCACCGCGATGGTGTCCCCCTCAGGAAAGATGCTACCATCCCGGTAATCCAGGGTTTTGATATAGTCGTACACGTAATCCCCGGGGGCCATTTCATCAAAGACTGTCGCAGGCAGTGGCATTCTCACGATGTTGAATGGATTCCCGTCCTGATCAGTTTCCTGTAGCAGGAGCTGATAATTTTCCTCCAGTCTCCTGTGGTTTTCCATGGCTATGGGGTCATCAAATTCCGAGCTGTCCACTTGCGCCAGCAGGATGGTAGAGTCATTGACAAACCGGGCAAATTCATCAATGTGCCCATTGGTGGTTACTACGGTATAGGCTTTGGTGCCGTCTGCGGTGTTCAAGGGCCCCAGAAACGTGTGATCATCTTCCTGCAGGCCTCTTTTTAACCAAATGACTTTCTCCACACCCAGCAAACGACTATACTCAGCTTCCATTTGTGATTTGGAGAGGTGAGGGTTTCGTCCCTGCTCCACGCTCTCCGTCACCATCAGGGTGCCGAGCCCATTCACCTCACGATTGCCCCCTTCACTGATCATGGAGCTGGAAATGACGGGTAGTTGCAAGAGATTGGCCACACGGGTGTCATACAGCTCTTCAGTTTGAGTGTCTGTATCGAGTGTATCGGTATACCCCCAGGCATTAAAATTGAAATCGGCAATGGCGTGCCTGCCATCACTTGTTTCCACGAAAGTGGGGCCCATGTCGCGGGTCCAGATCTCCACCGATGGGATTTCCTGTATGGTGAGGTTTTGACTTTCCTTAAACCTTGAATTCAGCACCTTCCGGGCTTCATCGCAAAGCGCTTTATCCCCACAGGTGACAATAACATTCAGGTCATCGATGAGCGCTTCTATCACCGCCAGAGTGACCTTTTGCACAGATTCATCATTCTTATGCTCTCTTGGTGGCCAGATCAGCCAGACTGCATCCACCGCTTCATATTCGGCAGGCTGTCGTGTCACTGTCCAGGAGTCGGGTTGATTGCTGTGGGTGGCACAAGACAGGAGTAGGAGGGCAGTAATAAATAGGGTTATTCTCATGTTTGTTGGCGTGTGATGCTCAAGTGTGTGTGTCCTTCAGCTAAAGGTGTTAAAAGTAGTGAACCGGTACCATACATGCAATCTCAGGGATGATATGGGATGTTTAGATGAATAATAACCGTACTTATCACATTTCTTCAGGGTTTCTTCAGATTCTTCTGTTAATTTAGAGCCATAAAACACTGTCTAAACCTGTTTCTTAACTTGTTTCTAGTGTTTTCCATAAGGGCCATCCCGAGGATCACCCTTATACACCCCACCCAAAATTTTAATGTATTCAGGTATGCTGGCGGATTGGCTGGCACAAAAAATGAAAAGGAATCCATGAAATACCTCATTTTCATTGCGGTCAATTGCATTATTTTCCCACTCCTCGCGCAGGAATTTTCCATCAGTGGCAGCATTCAAAGCCACGAAGATCAGTCTACTTTTCCGGGTGCCACGGTGGTGGTCCAAAACCCCGGCGACTCATCCATCATCAAGGGGAGCATCACCGACTATGAGGGCCATTTCAAGATCAGCGGCTTAAGCGCAGGTACGTACCTGATCAAAGCGGACTTTATTGGCTATCAGACGCTGTACCAAAAGGTAGACCTGACCAGGAACCTGGACATGGGCACATTGGCACTGGTGGAGGATACCAAGGTGCTGGAGGCCGTTGAGGTGGTGGGCAAGCCCGTGGCAGCCATGCAGAAGGGTGATACCACGCAGTTTAGTGCCAGGGCCTACAAGACGGCCCCAGATGCTTCCAGTCAGGAACTGATAGAGAAACTACCCGGCATCAGCACGCAGGACGGAAAGCTGCAAGCCAATGGTGAGGACATCCAGGTGATTTTGGTGGATGGCAAGCCTTTTTTTGGAGGGGATGTGAATGCCGCTCTGCAAAACCTGCCTGCGGATGTGGTGGCCAGTATTCAGATTTTTGACAAAAAGAGTGACAAGGCGGCCCTCAGTGGTTTTGATGACGGTGCGCAGCAAAAGGCCATCAACATCATTACCAAGCCCAGTCGGAGGGTGGGTCAGTTTGGTAAATCCACCATCGGTGTGGGGACTGGCGGTACCTATCAGGGTGGGGCCAGTGTCAACTTTTTCAATAACGACCGGAGGATTACCGTTACCGGACTGAGCAACAACATCAACACGACCAATTACTCTGCAGACCCCGGTAGCATGGGGGATAACATCAATGCCAATGGGCTGATCAAAACCAATAACCTGGGCATTAACTTTAGTGATCACCTGGGTTCAAAATTTGAATTGAATGGAAACTATCAATTTTCGCGAGAGGAGAATGAACAAACTGAGCGCAAGCTGAGAGATTATGCCCTGGCCTCAGATTCCGGCCAGATTTACTCCGAAGATCGCTATTCCAACCGCCTGAATGTTGCACACAGGCTGGGTCTGAAGCTGGAGTATAAAATCAACGAGAACAATGTGTTGCTGATGCGTCCGCATCTTTCTTTCAGAAATGAGGAAAGTATCAATGATTTTCTAGGCCAAACCACTTCTGGTTCCAGTCCGGTGAATGCTACGGATAATACAGCCACGGCCAGCTATCAGGACTATGATTATGACAATAACCTCTACTATAGCCGGAAGTTTGGCAAAAAGGGACGCAGCTTCACCTCGCGACTACACACGGGGTGGCATACCAACGAGGATCGGTCCAGGCGCTATGCCGAAAACCAGTTTTTCAACGAAAGCGATAGCCTGGGGATACTTGATCAGCGAACCACTCGCTCCCGAACAGGCATTTCGTGGGAGGTGCAGGCCTCTTACACCGAGCCACTTGGTGAGCACAGCATGATGGAACTGGAGTATGAAATCGGGGATCGCATTGATGACTCGGATAAGCTCACCTATGATGCCGACGAATCGGGTGACTACAATGCGTTGGATACTGCGCTGAGCAATACCTTCAAGAGTGAATACCTCCGCCAGAAGTTTGAGGTGGGGTATCAGTGGCAAAATGAGGGGCTGAAACTGCAGGTAGAAACAGAGTTTCAGCGATCCGATATGTCAAACGATCAGGTATTTCCCACTCAGACGGACCTGAATAAGGGATTTAGCAGTCTGCTGCCATCGGCACGGCTGGACTACCGACTCTCCGAAGACAAGCGCATAGAGCTGAGTTATCGTACTTCCACCAGACAGCCTTCTATTGGGGATCTTCAGGATGTGATTGACAATTCCAATGCCCTGCAGCTCAGTGCAGGAAATCCCGACCTGAACCAGACTTACAACCATAAGGCAAGGGCCCGATTTTGGTCGAGCGATCCTGAAAATGGTAAGTCGCTATACGCCTCGGTGGAGTCTTCCTTTTCGCAAAACCTCATCACCAACTCTACCTTCATAGCCGAAGAGCCACTGGAGGTGGCCGAGGGTGTGATTCTGGAGCAGGGGTCACAGTTCACTCGACCTGCCAATGTGGATGGTTATTACCAGTTTAGGTCTTATATGAGCTATGGAAATCCCCTCGAGGTGATCAAGTCCAATATCCGATTCAATGGGGGTGTGAACTTTACCAGAAAGCCCGGGTTGGTCAACGATGTGTTGAATTTTTCGGATGCCCACAACTACCGCCTGGGGGTGTCGCTCAATACCAACATCAGCGAGACCTTTGATGTCAACATCTCCACCCGGTCCAGTTACAACGTGGCTAAAAATTCATTGCGGCCTTCGCTCAACAACAACTACTACAATCAAACGACCCGCTTAAAATACCGGTGGGTCTTCCTGGGCGGGTTTGTCTATCGGGCAGACCTTCGTCATCAGCTGAATACCGGCCTCTCGGAGGGCTATGACAACAGCTCCATGCTGCTCAATATGAGTGCCGGGCGCAAGTTCTTAAAGAATGATCTGGCTGAGATCAGTGTGAATGTCTACGACCTCCTGCAGCAGAACAACAACGCCCGTAGAAACATCACTGAGCTATACATCGAGGATCAGCAGTCCACAGTGCTGGAGCGCTACTTCATGCTCACGTTTACCTACAACATCCGCCACTTCAGTGCGGGTACCACCCGAGAGGATTTTGAGGATATATAGGTGAATCATGGCGGATTCTCATGTCACTTGCTCGATGTTGGCTTTAGAATGACGGAGCGGGAAAGAACGTCATTCCCACGCAAGCGGGAATCACATTGCGGTTCTGTTTTTTGATCGAAAAACATCTCTCATGAACCTGTCTGATGGTTCGACGGAGCTCACCATGACAGGTTCATACTCATCATGTCAGCTTGAGATGGCAATTCCATTTTTTTACTGACAACTTCTGACAGAGATGCAAAGATTCCGGTATTTGTTCACCGCTACGCTTTGCCCAAAACCGGAATGACGGAGCGGGAAAAGAACGTCATTCCGGTTTCTGAGGCACGAAGAAGACCGGAATCTTCTCCTGTTGACGGTTCGGTAGGTTTGAGGGAGCTCGCATTGTCACGCTGAGCTCCGTCGAAGCGTAAGACAATGCTCCCCGAGGCATCTTTTACCCGAACAAATCATTGGAATCTCCGTTCAAGGCTTCTTGATAGTAACCCCCTCGGGGTTATCAAATTTACCGGTGATGAGCCAGCCACCAAAGTCTTCAGACACGGCCATCAGGAGGGTGTTTTCTCCTTTTTTCAGGTTCAGATAGATAGCATCAAACAACCCGATGGTACCCAAATAGCGATAGTCTCGGGAGTGCCATCGGTTGTTGCCACGGTAGATGGGCTGGCCATTCAATATAGCCACCACTCGGTCGCTGTATCCAAAGTGAAATAACTTGACCTGATCCGCTTCGGATTGGATGATGATCCTGGCAAAGACCGTCTCACCCGGTGAGCCATCATACAAGGTCTGTACTCTGGAGATGTTCGCTGCGGTGCCTTCCTCCACCTTAATGGTGCCACCCCATTTCCGTTCATCAATCAGGCGTTGAAGGTTTGCCGGGTCTTCCAGGTCTTCCAGGCCTTTTTCTTCAAACATATCAGACACTTGCCAGGCTGGTACAAGTCCTTCTATGGGTTCCCTGATGCCAGGCTGGAAATCAACGAGCTCATAAGCGTTTGGATTAATGCGCATATTGGCCAGGTGCATACCCGAGGCGCCACCACCCCGGAAGACCACCTTACCTGCCTGTGCAGGATGAAACAGTATCCAGGATAAGTGGGGCTTTTCGGAGAAATCCATATACACCTGAGCCTTATCGCCATTCACCACTATTTTCACATGGGTCCAGTCATCATATTTGTAGTCATAGGGAAACGAATATTTCGACCCGAAATAAAGCTGCCAGGGTGTTACACCTTTCACAGCGGGCGCGGCCTGGTTAGCGTCAGGCTTGCCGGGAAGGTGGGGCCTCAGGTAAAACTGCTCCATGTCGCCACTCTCAACCGAACGGAAATTCATTCCGGGGAAGGCTGCTTCTTCTTTAAGGAAGATGTCAAATTCGATGGTACCATTGAGGAAGGTGACTTGTTTTGGGGACATGGAGCCACCCTGCAAGTAGATGGCCTGCTGTCCTTTGTAGTTTTCCAGCACGTAAGATTGCGCATTGATCTCCCAAAGGGCTGTATCCAGGGGAATCACTTGTTGGGCGTTGCCTATCGATGCAAGGCCCAAAAGGGCGAGGGTTAAGATTAAGTTTTGTTTCATGTCCTCTAGATACGATGTGGCATGCATGAAGGACTAACCCTTCCCGAGCAAGTTCGTTCATAATGATTCATGATTGTTCAGGAGGTGAATTATCCCCAACTTTGAATTCGATGAAAAAGACAGCACTGCATAGCGAAGAAGTAAGCCGACTCAGGGCGGAAATCGAGCAAAAGCTGGGCTGGGGGCCAGGATCCGACTGGCACAGCAGCGTGTTTTCTGAACTCAGCGAGAAGGTTTTTGAGGAATGTCAGGTCATGCTCAGTGCTACCACGCTCAAGCGATTTTGGGGAGTGGTCAACCATGAGAGTGTACCCAGTATCAGTACCCTCGATACCTTATCGCAGTTTTGTGGCTTTCAAAATTGGCGTGATTTCAAACAGCAGCCCTTCCGCAAACCTCGAAAGCAGTCTTATTTCCCCAGAAAGTCTCTGTATGTGACGGCCGGGTTTTTACTGGCACTACTGACAGTGGTACTCATCGGCAACAAACGACCGAATGCAGAGGAGCTCCCGGAGGGGATAGCCTTCTCCAGCAGGGCGCTATCCCGCGCTTATCCAAATTCTGTGGTCTTTGATCTGGATCTTCAGGGAGTGCAGTCTGACAATGTGCTGATTCAGCAATATTGGGATCCTACCAAGACCATCAGTATCTCCGATGACCAGCAACAGGCGACGGGTATTTATTACTTTCCGGGCTATTTCCGCGCCAAACTGCTGATCGACGATGAAGTAGTCGCTTCACATGATTTGTTTCTGAAAAGCAACGGGTGGATAGGGACGGTGGAGTACACGCCAGTTCCCAAATACTTCAGACCTGGTATGAGCGACGAGAAGGAGCTTTTTTACCCGGAGGAAATTGGTGCTGAAGTGAAAGCGTCTAAAGATCCGCTGATGACAGTATATCACTATGTCGATGATCTGGGAGAAGTCTCTGGGGATGACTTTACACTGAGAGCCAACATACGAAATACTTATGACGATCAATGGGCGGTTTGCCAATCGGTTGGGGTGTATGTGTTGGGTACCAAAGGGGCCATGATCATTCCTTTTTCGAGGGTGGGCTGCAGCTCCGATAATAACCTCATGCTCAACGATGTTTACCTGAGTGGCAAGGCCAATGACTTATCAGCATTTGGTGTGGATCTGTCGGACTTTACAGAGGTGTCCATAGCCGTAAAAACAAAGAGTGTCCAGGTTTCTGTGCGCGGAGAGGTCGTGTATCAATCGGCTTATCAGAAAACCATGGGCCGGTTGGTGGGATTGCGATTTAAGTTTCTGGGACTAGGGGAGGTGGCTAATTATTCTTTGACCTCAGGGGGTAGGAATGTGACGTTGGTGGGAGAATAATAGTAGAGTAGATGCTTGTTTATCTTCAATACGCTTTGTCCAAAACTGGAATAGTGGAGCGGGAAAGAACGTCATTCCCGCGCAGGTGGGAATCACATTGCAGTCCTGTTCGTTGATGGAAAAACATCTCTCATGAACCTGTCTGATGGTTCGACGGAGCTCACCATGACAGGTTCAGGCTCGTCATCAGGCTTGAGATGGCGATTCTGTGTTTTTACAGACAACTCCAGAAAGAGATGCAAAAGATTCCGGTGTTTGTCTAGCGCTGCGCTTGTCCACCGGATGACGGAGCGGGAAAAGAACGTCATTCCCAACGCAAGCGGGAATCACATTACCGTTCTTTTTTTGAACGAAAAGCATCTCTCATGAACCTGTCTGATGGTTCGACGGAGCTCACCATGACAGGTTCATACTCATCATGTCAGCTTGAGATGGCGATTCCCCGTTTTTACTGACAACTCCGAAAGAGATGCAAAAGATTTCGGTGTTTGTCTAGCGCTGCGCTTGTCCACCGGATGACGAAGCGGGAATGGAACGTCATTCCGGTTTCTGAGGCACGAAGAATACCGGAATCTTGTCGTTCTGATGGTTCAATGGGCTCGTCATGACAAGTCTCCTCGAACTCACTGTGAGGGCTAGAGAATCTACTCAGAGTTATGCCATGCTTTGTCAGCCTGAGCTCCGTCGAAGGGTAAGACAAAGCAGTGAGATTCCCTATAGCCAATAATGGTTTGATCAGGATGGAAAATCTGTTAGATTTGGTTGACAAGCGGGCATCAACCATGGTGGTTGATAGGCGGTTACTTAGTCACTACGAAATGAAAATGTTATTTATAGGTTTATTTGTCTCCTTAAGCTCAATGGCTTTTTGCCAACAATTAGAATTAGCTGACTACATAAATATTAAAGTACAGGAATACGAACGTAAAGGAGAAAAGAAGATTTCGATTCAACCTGAACTGTCAGCTGGAACCCCGGCAAAAAAGTTTGAAAGAAGATTTTTATACCTGATCTTAAATATTCCAGAGATATATACTTCTAACAGTAAAGAGAAATACATTGAGATGAAGTCATATTATCCCGATACGATGCGTATTGCAAATACTCTCTTAAAGGAATACGATTCAGATCCTAAGTTGAAAAGCTATTTTAATCAAACTCTCGAACCCATAATTGACCCTGAAAGTAGCAAAGAAATTACCTTTTCATCAGGTGAGCTTTTAGAAGTAGCCTCCAAATTTTTCTACTGTGACAAGGTTAAGCCTGACACAAGTATTCAAGCTCATGTATGCGTGGGTTTAAATGGAATAAAAGAAGCCAATTGGGAACAAGATTATACCCTATTACAAGCCTTTTGTTTTGAAGCCATTTTCTATGGAATCATGGATAATAAGGATTCTAAAATCTGGGACGCATTCACCTACGCAAAACAACAATCATCAGAATTTCATAGGCCTACACTTTCTTCATTAGATCAGTACCTGGAAGATGTTAAACTTGACTTGTTTGAACGGATGAGAACAAATGAAACTCTGGAAAGGGAACTTTTAGCATATTATGAACAAACGAGAGAAACTCTAGCTTTTAGCATCGAAGACTGAGCCTACCAAACGCTGATTGGTTATGTGCCCAAGGAGCGTTCTGGGGCTGGTTTTAGTCTATAGCCAACAATGGTTTGATCAGGATGGAAAATCTGTTAGATTTGGTTGACAAGCGGACATTAACCACGGTGGTTGTTAAGCAGGATGTTAGATTTAATTTGAGTATAATGACACAAAAACAACTGTTATTAATCATACTTTTTTCGATAGCATCAGTGAGAGTTTTAACTGCTCAAAGCTTAAACTTTGTGGGAAGAGGTAACCTTTCAATTGGTGCAGAATACCAAAGCATCGATTATAATGGTGGAGACCTATTCTACAGTCCAGGGGGCGGAATTGGAGTTGAATTGGGCTTGCAGTTAGATATTGTAAAAGGTTTCGCTATTCAATCAACTTTAGGGTATCAACTTCATTTGGCACTACAAGCAGAATCAGTCAACGGAGTCTCTAACAAAAGCTCCTTTAATTTTAACAGGAAGTTTATCTCATTAGGTGTTCTAAAAAACTTTAAACTGACAGACAAGACTGTCAATAGTTTACAAGTTGGTACGGGGGCTAGCATCAATTTTCCTGGAACTCTGAAGAGAACCGAAAATGATAACGAACTAGGTGAGTCAAGTTATCATTCAAATTTCGGGCTTTATTTTGAACTCGCTTTGCGGTTAAAGCTTTCTGATAAGGTATACCTTGATCCAGCAATTAGATACAGAAGATTAAATTTTTCTGCTGAATCTTATTCGAATGGTCCAATTACAGATTTACCAGACTATCTGCAGGATTTGAATTCTAATGGTATTGAATTAGGCATCACCTTCGTTAAAAAACTAAAATCTAGCAAAAGATAAGCTCAATGAGCAAACTGAGCTATAGCAAATTTTAGTGCTGAACTGTAATTTTAGGGGTTGCCTATTCCCGACGGGCTCTGACAGAAACGTTGCGTTTTTGCTTTGTCAGCCTGAGCTCCGTCGAAGGGTGAGACAAAGCAGTGAGACCTCCTATAGCCAACAATGGTTTGATCAGGATAGAAAATCTGCTAGATTTGGTTGACAAGCGGGCATCAACCACGGTGGTTGATGGGCGGTTGTTGTAGAGAATTACTTATAGATGAGTGATTATTTAAAAGACAGTATAGAGACCGATTTCCGTAAATGGCTAGCATTTAGTGAGTCCATAAAAAGTAGTGATATGTTGAATAAGCTTACAAGAGCTATTAACAAAAAGAAATCTTATAAAGAAATCACGTTAAAGAAGGAAAAGCAAAATGATAGAATAACATATTTCATTACCGAACAGGATAATTCAGTCATACTGCAATTAAACGATTATCAGTATCCTGAATTTTCAGGATACTTCACTGAACATTACGCTCAAGACATTTCTAAAAACAATACGAATTTCATAAAAAGTCCGGCCAGAAATAATAATTCAAGAAGTTTAGGTATTGCTAGCAATAAAAACATCATTACCAACTACAACTATGATGAAGTTAAATCGTTGTGGGCTTTTTTGATCAAAATATCTAGTAGAAATAAGTTAAAACATACGCTGACATATAGCCTTGTAGCCTTATTAGTACTTCAATTAGTGATAATTCTAGGTAATGTTGGTAAAGTTAGGTTAGGTGACTTTGGAACATATACCATGTTTGCTTTGATGCTATTATTTTGGTATGTAAATATCTGGACCTATACCAAATTTTACTCTATGAACAATTCATACTGGGAAATATTTAGATTAACAGCTTATTATTTTTCGTTGGTTTGGCTTTTCTCTTTTTTAGAGGTTGGAATTATAGACTATTTCCAAGGCAAATTTAATGTCTGGTTTTCTTTACTTCTAGTGTTTTTAGGGCAAGTAGCTGCTATTCTAATTAGTCTCTTTACAACAGCAATAACCTACTTCATAAGAGGTGGAAAAGTTGTAACTGAAGAATAAACTCTTCACACCAACACCTATGAATGGGGTTTTATCAGTCAGGATAGTTTAGTGGGAATTGCTTACTATCCTAGCATATCCTAGCTGGTAGTTCAGATCTAACTCTCAGCTATACCTGATAGCCTTTCAAAACCCGTGAGGTATGGAGGTTGCCTATTCCGGGCGGGCTCTGACAGAAACGTTGCGTTTTTGCTTTGTCACACTGAGCTCCGTCGAAGGGTGAGACAAAGCAGTGGGATTCCCTATAGCCAACAATGGTTTGATCAGGTGTTAAAATCTGCTAGATTTGGTAACGTTATAAGGCGCATAACAACCATTGTGGTTGTTAGCGGTTTGTTAAGCACAATAGAACTGCATGGAATGGATTGACCAACTTGATAAGCTAAATAGAATCAACAAAGGAACTGAGGAGTTATGGGTAAGCGGTCAAAAAATCAAGGAGTTAACATTTCTAAAGGATTTTAGGAATCTCAAAAAGCTTTTTCTTAGATCTTTTAAAACCACGAACCTCTCACCACTAAAAAGCCTGACGGAACTAAAGCATCTTGAATTAACTAATGTAGGTAATGGTGGAAATTTGGAAGCGATTTCTCATTTAACATCGTTACAAGAACTGATAATTCAAACTCCTCCTGGCTGGGATGGCGGATCTAAAAGACTATCATATGACTCATTAGCTCCATTGAGAAACTTGGAAAACTTAGTCAGTCTAACTCTACTGGACGTCCTTTTTACTAATGATGAACTAACTCCATTGACTCACCTCAAATCTTTGGATCAGTTAGATACTAGAAACACTTTCACAACTGCCGCCTTTGTCGAACTGAATATCTCTCAACCTAAATTAAAATGCCGCTATACCAAACCATATACGATTTGGGAGGGGTTCGAATATTATAGATGCAAAAAATGCGGTAGTATGAAAGTTGAATTCAGTGGAATTGACTTGAAGCGAAGAGTTTTCTGCCTGAACTGCAATAAGAAAAAAACTGACGAACTCATCGAACGATTCAACGAAATAAAGGCGAAAAAAAGTGCTTAACATTATGTATAAGGCATGTGCTTCAGTGCTTTCTACAACTGCGTCGAGACTTGACCGTTTCGTCAGCCGCCGAGAAAGTCTTGAGTTATTTACCAAACTCAGCTCGTGGGATTTTTTCACTTCAGAACGCACTGCCTTCTGCAAACTTTGGAAGCACCGGCAGACTTCACTATTTTAGTGCTGTCCACAAAGTGAGAGCACACGCCTCATACATGGGCGTTATGATGCATCGTGGACAACTCATGACTAACGAAGAATTCAAGAACCTTATTAACCAACTCCTTTCTCCTCTTGGCCTCAAGAGACGTGGTAACTATTGGCGAACGGAGACAGAACATCTGGAAAAGATCTGCAACCTTCAAAAGTGCAACTTTAGTAACTTGTACTACTTCAACTATGGATTCAATTTCAAGAATCTGAAATATGATGACGTAACAACGCACATCGGAAGTAGACTTTCACAGATAACAGCATTTGACCTGGAAGCAACCATGAACGACTCAACTCGAAGAGAATTGCTGGAACAGCTAATTTCCACCGAACTAACCCCAAAGTTGCAATTGAACACGGAAGCCGACATTATCGGACACCTTAGCGAGCTAACACACCCCAACGCCATCCCGCTTAAGGTGAAGGAATATCTGCAGCTGAACGACTAATACGCACCACAACATTATGTATGAAGGCATGTGCTTACCTGCTTTCTGCAATCTGCAATCTGCATCTGGACTTGACCGTAAGTCAGCCGCCGAGAAAGTTTGTGAGTTCTTCAGAAACTTCAGCTCATGGGAGTTTTTCATCTTTCTGAACGCACTGCTTTCTGCAAACGTTGGAAGCACTGGCAGACTTCACTATTTTACGTGATTCTAAAGAATTCACTATTTTACCGCTCAAGACAATATCCAGAAAATGATTCAACTGGCCAGGTACATCGTGATCCTTTTTGCTGCTTTTCTGATTTACGTCGGTTTTCTGATGTTACTGAACCCCGTCAAGGCTCGGGAGTATCTCAGAAAGGCCGGAAGCACCAATTTTATCAACTACTTCGAAATCACCATTCGGATGATCCCGGCGGCCGGTCTCATTATATCCGCCGAGTTGTCAAAGTTTCCTGAAGTGTTTACCCTGCTGGGTTGGTTTATGATCGCCACTTCTTTCATCCTTTATTTTGTCCCAAGGAGGCTCCATCATCATTACGCCCTTTGGTGTGCAGACATTCTCAAGCCCGCGTACATTCGACTGACTGCTCCATTCTCCATGCTATTTGGGTGCGCGATTATTTATGCCTTCCTGTAAAAGATATCGAGTGATAGGTGATCATCCCCAATGGCCATGACTTACCCAGGAGGGGAGTTGTGTATCCCGACCAGTGTGGTTTTTTTAAGGCGATCACAAAGCGTGGATGACCACCTTCCAGTGTTTATTTGTTTTCTTCGAACCAGCTGACGATAGCGGGCATGTTTCGCTCAAAGCCCCCGGGAATGAAAAAATTGAGCAGTCCGGCTCGCTTTTCCGTCTGGTTTTTGAAATCGTGAAGGGTCTTTGCGGGGATTCTTAAAAATGCGCCTTTCTTGGCTTGCACCCATTCCTGCCCGATCAATACGGAGACCGTTCCCTCCAGAACATAAAACACCTCATCATTTTCTTCATGCAGGTGGGCACCCGGCCCGTCAGTGTTTGGCTCCAGCCACCACTCCGAAATGCTGTATTTTTCATCGGTTTCGTTCTCGTCGGCTTTGAACACGGCGGTCATACGCCCGCAGTTATAGGTTCTGCCTTCACCGGCATGGAGAACGAGCGGTTCGGTAGCGTTGTGCTTATGGTTCATTGGTTGAGGTTAGGTTTTAGTAATGGCTCCGTTGTGGTCACAATACCCGGAGGCAACAAGATAAGTCAAAACTCCAGGACTCCAAACCCTCAGAAGACGGATTTAGGAGGCTGTGCATTGCTAGTTGGGAAATACCTGTATGATGGCTTAGTGATGTCCAGCACTAAAAATGGCGTTTGAGCCTGGGCTACTAAGCAGGTTCGTAGATCAGCTGCACCACTCCTGATTGGAAGGTCCTGGTCTCGATCAATTTTAGGCCCAAGCGTTCTTTCAGGTGTTTGAATAGTGGTTTTCCTCTTCCCAACACTACGGGGTGTACAGAGAGTCTATAGCGGTCTATGAGACCGTGCCGAATAAACGAGGTAATCAAGCCGGCGCCCCCATAGAGCCAGATATCTTTCCCATCTTGCTTTTTGATTTCTGCTACCTTTCCGACCAGATCGGAGCTGATGAAGGTGGCTCGATCATCTTGCCTGAGCTGGCTCGTAAATACCACCTTTTGCATTGAATGAACCGCTCTCCAGAGCCGTTGCTCTGCCGGACTGGCCTGGGTATCGGGTTGAAAATTGCCCCAGGCATCGTAGCTGACCCTGCCATAAAATATGGTGTCGACACCTGCCAGAAACCCTTCAAAGTCCATGTCATCGTCCATGATACACCAGTCGATTTCACCTTCGGGCCCTTCGATGAATCCATCAAGCGTTACTGCCAGATCTAATAGTATGTTTCTCATTCCTGTTGTTGGTTGCGCAATGTCAGGTTGGGTCACCTGGTTACTGCTTAGTCAATTAATAATTTCTCCCTTGTTGTTGGCCAGCTTTTCGCGCCATTTTTGGATCTCCTCTGGTGTTTGTCTGCCCCAGTCGGCTACCTCACCCACGATCTTCAGCGGTGCCTCCGTGCGATAGGAGCGAGTGGGGTTCCCCGGAAATTTTTTGTCGGTCACATTGGGGTCATTTTCGAAAACCCCGGAGGGCTCCACGATGTACACACGTTCACGTCCCTCACCGTTGGCCAGGGCAGCGGCCAGTCCAGCATTATTCGCTAAGGCGGTGAAATAGATGTGATTCATTTTGAGGTCGGTCTTGTAGTTAGATAGGTTTCCGGCTACCAGCAAGTCGCCTACCTGCAGGTCTGCTTTTGTTCCGTGGTAAAAGGGTCCTTTGTCAGAGGGCTTGGCTTGAAATGAAGCCCCTAATGCATGATGTTCCTGGGCTTTGTCTGCGTCGCCCAGCTCTTCGTAGCAGAGACCTATATTGGTATATAATGCGGGGAAAGCACTCGCCACCGTGTCGTCGTTTACCTTCAGTGCATAAGTCAATGTCGTTTCCAGCCATTTCAGCCGATCGGAGACCTTGTGTTGATGTCTGGCGACATAATGAGCAGCCATAAACTTTTCAAAGTCGTTAGTGGCTTCGTTCCAGGCTTGAAGAAACAGCCGGTTGGCCGCTGTGGGCTGGTCGTTCTCTTCCATGGCCATACCCTGTAGGCAGCGTTTGACAATGTGGTTGTTGGGGTTGAATTCCATTTACTGATTGTTTGGTAATTATATGATCCAATCATTTATCTAGCCAGGAGCTACCTTTGAATCATCATTTTTTCTTGAGAAAGGCATGTGCCGCTTTTTCTCCATAGGTGACCTGAGTATCCGTAAATCCCAGTTGGGGTAGATCCAGTCCTGCGAAAAGCGGTTCGCCGGATCCAAGCAAGATGGGGGATAAGGCCAGGTGCATTTCATCCATCAGTCCGGCTTGCAGAAATTGACGAATGGTAGATACCCCACCGCCAATACGGATGTCTTTTCCATGAGCCACCTCGCGGGCTTTTTCTAGTGCGACTTCTATACCACCGGTCACAAAATGAAAAGTAGTACCTCCCCGCATGGTGACAGGTGGTCTTGCATGATGGGTCAAAACAAACACAGGAACGTGATATGGCGGATTCTCACCCCACCAGCCTTTCCATTCATCATTTGGCCAAGGGCCGCGTATGGGGCCAAACATATTGCGTCCCATAATCCATGCACCGATGTTTTCAAATGACTTTTCAACAAACTCATTGTCTATTCCCTCCATACCTCCGTCTCTTCCGCCCATTTGCTGAAACCTTTTGGTAGAAAACATCCATTCATGAAGTTCCTCGCCACCCACACCCAGGGGGTTCTCCATACTTTGATCAGAACCGGCTCCAAAACCGTCCAATGAAACCGAGAATGCTGTTACTTTAACCTTGCTCATACTTGACTTCTTCGTTTTTGAATTGTTGATCTAAAAAACCTGTATATCCTATTGATCCCGGAACTCATGATTCATGATTTTAATCGGGAGTAATCCCTGACCTCAGCGAACTTGTTTTTTCGTTCATGATCTCGATAGCTTTCAGGAAATAGGCCTCAAGGGTTTTGATTTCGGTGTCAGAAAATGAGGCAAAGAGCTCATCCGTACTGTCCTGGAAATCCTTGTAAAGAGGCTCTAAAAGCGCCACAATATTTGCGGTGTTGGGTTCGATGAAAACCTTCCGCCGATCGTTCTTGTCCAGTCGTCTTTTTACCAGTTTTTTCTTTTCAAACCGGTCTATCAGCCCCGTGACCGCTCCGGCCGTCATGCCAGTCAGGGTGGTGAGTTCACCGGCTGTCATTCGCCCCTTTTGGATCAGAAAACCCAGGTACTTATGGTCCGTCCCCGTGAGACCGGCTTTTCGGCCTATTGCTTCGTGCATCTGGGTAGAGGAGTATGCATATAGTTGGCTCAACTTTCTGATCTGAATAATGGTTTCGTTTGGCATTTTATATTTTACATACTAAATAGTTTAGTTGCTAAAATAATAATAAATAAACCTTTTTACCAAACGGTCTCCAATAAAGCGATTAGTCTTTTTTGACTTTCTGGAAATGAAATGGAAACAGTTCCCGCAATGGCTCATTGATCAGCCAGATTCCACCCCAGGCCAGGATGGCCAGATAGACAGGAAAAAGGAGGTGCGTAAACAAGGGGTTATCCAAACGCAGGTGGGTGGCCATGGCACCACCCCAGTAGGCGGTGAGCAATACGGCTCCCAGTACGGAGGTTCTGGGAAGTGCGTACAGGAGGGTAGAGAGGAGTCCAAGAATACCCAGCACATAGATCTGATCCTCGGAAAAGCCTAGGGCGACCGTGGTTTCGACTACCGTAGGTGGCTGAATAAATTTCATGATGCTGTCCATCAGCATAAACAAAATGGCGATTCCGCTCATGGTTCGTGCTGTCCAGCGGCGACTTTTTGAAATGGGTCTTGTGTTTTTCATGGTTTGTTTTATTAATCGTTTAAAAGCATAGCCATATGGCTGAAAATTCTTCTTAGGTGTCCGGTCATCTAACCAAATTTTTGATCAGGGATCGTTCATGAAGGGCTGATGACTCCAGTGCTGGTGTGTCGGGCACAGCTCAGGAGCCAGCGGTTACCAAACTTATCCGTGAGTTCGCCAAACAGGGCACCCCAGCGGGTCTGCTCTGGCGGATGACTGGCCAGACCCCCTGATGACAGCTTTCGGTAGAGCCGCGTCAGCTCTGCTGTACTGCTGCAGGTGAGGGACAGTGAGACTGAATTGCCTTTTAGGAGCCCCGACTCTGGCACCATGTCTGAACCCATCAGCTTCATGACGCCATTGGAAAGTGAAGCATGCACGATACATGCCTTCATAGACTCGGGCATCTTTTCTGATAAGGGGGATTCACCCACTGTTTGAAACCTCAATTGTCCCCCCAGGCACTTTTGATAAAAAGTCATGGCCTCACGGCAGTTGCCGTTGAAGGTCAGGTAAGTAGCGATCGCAACCATCATGCTTGAGTATTAGGCATCACCGGAGGTAGAAGGCTTACCGGATCACATTAAAGGCCAGGTGAGTAACCCCCGTACCATTCACCGACCTAAAGCACTCCAGTTTTGGTTGCGAGGTGTTGGCAAACAAGGGCTTCCCGTTACCAAGCAGGACATGCACCAGGTCAATGTGTATCTCATCCACCAGCCCTGCCTTCAGGGCCTGCTGCAGGATACTGGCGGAGCTAATGCAGACGGCCTTTGAGCCGGCACTGGCTCTTGCCTGGCTGATGGCATCTTCTACGCCTGTGGTGATGAACGTAAAAGGGGAGTCCGCTTTTGTCCATTCAGCTACGGGCTGGTGCGTTACCACGAAGTGATGAACGCCAAGTGGTGGATGCCCACCCCATGCTTGGGAAACATCGAATGTCCTCCGGCCAGTAACCATCGTCCCTACAGATGCCATGGCTTTGCCTATCAGTTCGGCACTGGCCTTAGAGACCTTGAAGGGTGTTCCGGGCAGTGGTGTATCCCCACCAAAGTACCAGCTGTGCAGTTGGCTGGAGTCGTCATCCGGGCTGGTGATGTAGCCATCCAGCGACATGCTTATGTTGAAAATTACTTTTGTAGACATGATGGTAAAGTTTGAAGGTGTAAGAAAGTCGGGTTTCAACCCTTTTGAGCCTCTGCGTATCTTTTAAAACTGTCCAGAATAGATTGCCAGCCATCTCTCTGCATGTCTATGGGGTTTTCGCTTTCAGGTTCAAAGGTTTGGGTGATGGTGGTTTCGTTTCCCTGCATTGCAAAGGTGATGTTTACCTTCCGGCCATCGTCCAGGGTGTAGTCCATTTGCTCATGGGTTTTTACAAGGTCATACACCCCGCTAAAGTCGAAACCGAAACTGCCGTCTTTGGCTTCCATCCTGGATAGAAATTTACCACCAGTGCGCAAGTCATTTTCGGCTCTTGTGGTGTGCCAGTCCGGCGAAGCGGTACACCATTTGGTGATGTCAGCTGGATTGCTCCACAGTTGCCATACCTTTTCTATAGGGGCTTTGATACTGGTGTGGATCGTAATTGTTGTTTTGGTTGTCATGTTTTTGATGTTTTGTTTTGACAAAGATGCCCTACATTTTAGAGACTACTGCTGTATGAAAAAGACAGCATTGGGGTGTTTTGCGACAAATCATTCTAACTTTAGTTGATTCGTTTCTTATGTGTGTTAATTTTCCGAAACCATGATAACAGTAAGCATTCTCGTACCTGAATCCTCTGTGATGCAGGCCATTGCAGATCCCCAGTATTTGTTTTCGGCCGCCAATCAATTTTTAGCTGCCGCAGGGAAGGAACCTTTGTTTGAAGTAGAATTGGTAGGGGCCAAAAAGGAGATTAAACTCAATGAGGGCCGGTACTCTATCCATACCGATCGGCTGGTGCAGGACATAGACAGGACGGATCTGGTACTGATCCCGGCACTTTTTGGCGACATGCAGGCGGCCATTGCCCAAAATAAAATGCTGCTGCCCTGGATTCATCAGCAATACGGAAAAGGAGCGGAGGTGGCATCTCTCTGTGTTGGGGCTTTCCTGCTGGCCTCTACCGGCCTGCTCGATGGGAAGAAGTGCTCCACTCACTGGGGTTTTCAAAATGAGTTTAGGGAGCTGTTTCCAGAAGTAGAGGTGATGGATGGCAGTGTGATCACCGAGGAGCATCGCATCTACTCCAGTGGTGGTGCCAACTCCTACTGGTGTTTGCTGCTGCATTTACTGGAGAAATACACCGATCGCGAAACAGCCATACTGGCGTCCAAGTATTTTGCTGTGGATATTGATCGTGACAGTCAGGCGGCTTTTTCTATGTTTAAGGGACAAAAGAACCATACCGATGAGGCCATCAAAACGGCACAGGATTTTATAGAAAAGAACATTGCCGACAGGATACTGGTGGATGATCTGGCGAATATGATGGCCGTGGGGAGGCGAACCTTTGAGCGTAGGTTCAAGCTGGCCACCAACAATACGGTGCAGGAGTACATCCACCGGGTGAAAATAGAAGCCGCCAAGCGTCAGTTTGAGAACAGCCGCAAAAACATCAACGAAGTGATGTTTGACGTGGGCTATACGGACACGAAGGCTTTTCGCAGCATGTTCAAAAAGATCACCGGTCTCACCCCCATAGAATATCGCAACAAGTACAATAAAATGGCTGAAGTGGAGGTGTAGGGCGTGATCTCGGGATCCATAGAAGTTTCACTCCACATCCAAGATGAGATAGGGCAGAAGTTTGAATGATGGGTGTCCAGGTCCTTTAAACTCATAGATTCATCGATGATAATGGGGTATTCATCGGAGACTGGTGAGCAGTAGTCTGTAAATATTCAGGAAATCTTTTGGGCATTGGAGTATTGCTTTATTTTAGAGGCAGATGCGCCAGCCAGAGTCCATTTCATACCCTGCCAGAGCTTGTTGCTTTGGGAAAGGCCATTATTATATGGTTTATGGAATAATATGGGCCTGGATCTTTTTTCCCTTTAGCGGATTTTCACAAGTCAAATATGACTGGAAGCCCTTACCCGATGTAAAGGCGATAAAGTCCTATTCAGATCAGTTTCACGCTCAGGTGAAAAAGCACCCACCGGACCCTGCGCCTCCGGTGATCAGGGAGGTCTATCTGGATGAGCAACCAGAGTTCGTCACCAGCATACAGCCTGATCTCCTTAGTCGGTTACATTTCGAAGCGTATGAGCTCACCCTGGATCAGCGGATTGATATCCCAAATGGCATGGTCTTCAAGGATATCTCCAACTCCAATATCAAGTATTTGGATCAGGCCCACGGTTTACTAACCAATGACATAAGCGTCATTGCTGAAGACAAGGACGGTCTGATTTACCTGGGGTCGTCTAAAGGATTGTTGGTTTTCAATGGGAAGGAGTTAAGTGTTTATCAGGGCAATGCGGCTTTTTCGCTCACGGGCATCCGGAGTTTGTGGTTTGATGCGGAGGGGAAACTGTGGGTGGCTACAGATATCAATATTTGCTACATTCAGAACCAGAAAATATTTGTGCCGGAAATGGACTTTGGTCCTACCCATTTGCAGGGGTTTAGCGAGAGTTCCGCAACCGGAGAGTTCTTCATTTTTACCGTTTACCATGGTCTTTTTATTCTGAAAGAAGGGCAGATGTATCAGTACAACGCGGGGCTGCCAACTCCCCATGTGAGCTGTGCCATCCGTACCGATGATGGCCGGCTTTGGTTCGCCTTTGGTAATTCTGGGTTTGGGTATATCCAGAAAGACAGTCTTTTTATGTATAAAAGGGAGGGTATTGAGAATTCACCAAGAAGTTTGCTTGAGGTGGGTGGAGAGCTGTGGTTAGGCCAGTTTAGGGGTAAGTTAATGAAGCATAGAAATGACTCACTGTTCAATGTCTTGCTGAATGACCGGAGACGTCATCATATCTATTCTTTTGCTCCAAACGAACAAGGGCTGTGGTTTCCGGACTATGCAGAAGGGGTTTATTTAATCAAGAAAAATGGGGAATATGATTTTATAGGTGAAGAGCATGGGCTCAATGGCCGGGTTTCCTTCACACTGATGGCTGATTCTTTCGAAAATATCTGGGTCGCAGATGCGGGCAATGGCATCTCCAGAATTGATGAATTGGCTTTTCGGCCCACTCGAAAATTCGTGAGCAACCATGGAATCTTTCAGATCGAACCGGACGCCTATGGCAATTCCTGGTATTTCATGAATGGAGGGGGATTGATTTCCGAATCGGAGGTGGGCTATGTAGAGTACCTCAATAGTGACAGATACAGCACCAGTGGAGCGGTGTCCGGGGACAGTGTTTGGATTTCGTCAGAAACCCTGGGGCTTACCTTATTGAAGGATGGGGTCTTCACCACGTATAGGATGAAAAAGGATGAGGAGCTGGACTCCACCATATACGATATTAAAATGGATGCGAACGCGAGAATTTGGGGGTGGAATTATGCCAATCGGCTCTATAGCTTCCGCAATGGTCAATTTTACAACTTCAGTTCAGCACCGGATTTAAAAGATTTTAAGTTCATCAATGTATTGCAGACGGCAGATAAGACCATCTATGCTGTGGCCCTCAACAATGGTGTGATTGCCATCAGCAACAATAAGTATGCGCACCTCAACATGGGTAATGGCTTGCTCTCCGATCAAATCTCTTTTGTTTTTCAGGATGAGAGTGGCAATACATGGTTTTGCGCCAGTGGCAGGGTGCAGGTGGTGGATGCGCAGGGACAAAGCACGGTATATCAGATCAAAGAGACCGAGAGTAATCCAATTCTCCAGATTCTGGAGACCGAAAAGGGTTCTTTCATGGCAACTACCGCATCCGGCCTTTTGCTCATGGAGAAAGATCAGGAAGGTCTGACCCACAAATTTTATGGTAAGGAAAACGGGCTCAAGCTCATTGGCAACCGCATGATCACCAGAGATCGTCAGGGGCGGATTCTCATTGGTGGAGGCACAAGTTTGAAAACATTTGATCCGTATTATCTCAAGAGTGACAAATCCCGACCCAGGCTTACCCTCAATAGAGTATTGGCAGATGGAGTAGAAGTGGATCGGGACCATTTGGAGGTAGAGCAGGAAAAGGTTGTCAATTTTGTGTTTAACAAGATCTTCTGGGGACAGCAGTCTGATCTTGTATACAAGCTCCAGCACAGGTCGCGAAGTGGCAACTGGAATCATGTGAGCTCAAATGTGATTTCATTTAAAGAGCTCCAGTATGGAAATTATGAGCTGCTTGTATACGCCGAAGGGGAGGGCAGAAAAAGTGAAGAGTTACAATTTAAGTTTACGATTCTTCCATTTTGGTATCAAACAGATGGAGCCAAGCTGATGTATTTCCTCTTGGCCGTGACATTGATTGTTGGATATATTTTCTACAGAGAAAGCCGTGCCCGAATAGCTAAAATCAGATTGCAGAAATTGGTGGATGAGCGCACGGCAGAACTTCAGGTAGAAAAGCTCAATGTTGTCCGGCAACTCCAACAAAAAGAAATCCTGATGCAGGAGGTACATCACCGGGTTAAGAATAACCTTACCTTCTTGAAGAGTTTGCTCTATCTCCGGGCCAGAGCCTCGAAGGATGCGGAGGTGAGGTTGATTCTGGACGAGTGTCAGGCCCGGATTCAGTCGATGGCACTGGTTCACCAAAATCTATACGACGTACAGGATGCGTCAGAGGTTGATTTTGATCTTTTTTTGAGAGAGCTTTTTTTTGAGTTGGAGAGTATGTTTGATCAGGACAGGTCCAATATTAACATTGAGTTGGCAGTGAGTGACTTCAAAGTGGATGTAAAGTTGTCCGTGTTTCTGGGTTTAATTCTGAACGAAATGATTACCAACTCATTCAAATAT
The DNA here is from genome assembly GCF_902506655.1 of Marinoscillum sp. 108. NCBI lineage: Bacteria > Pseudomonadati > Bacteroidota > Cytophagia > Cytophagales > Reichenbachiellaceae > Marinoscillum > Marinoscillum sp. 108. The sequence continues at coordinate 509,550 of NZ_LR734808.1, forward strand.
GCCTTTCCAAATGGGGAGGAGGGGAGAATCCTCGTTCGGCTAAGTCAGATGTCGGAGCATTTCGAATTGACCTATGCCGACAGTGGTTTGGGTTTTGGCGAAAGCTTTGATTTTAAAACGTCAACAGGCTTTGGTTTTAAGCTCATCAATATCCTACTCAACCAGATCGATGCGCAAATGCAATATGTAAATAATGGAATGACTACTTTCACCATAGTAATCCCGAAATGAAAAGGAAATTCAACATACTGATCGTAGAGGACGAACTGATGATAGCAGAGATGACCAGGGAGATGCTGCTGGATTTAAAGTATTCAGTGGTAGGAATCGCCAAGGATCACGACTCAGCGATTGATTATCTGACAAAATCAGAAGATATTGACCTGGTAATTCTTGACATCAACTTGGGACGGAAGAAAACGGGCATTGATATCGCCGAGGTGATTCAAGATCAATATGAGATCCCATTTATCTACCTTACCTCTTACTCCGACCCTAAGACCATTAAGAAGGCCGCCCAGACCTCTCCGGCAGCCTATTTGTTAAAGCCTTTTATCAAAAGTGATCTTTATACAACGATAGAAATAATTATCGCAAGAAACCTGAAAAGCGAAGGGACTATCCTCATCAAGGACGGAGATTTGAATGTGAAATTGAAAACCCGTGACATTCACTATATCATGTCTGATAACAATTACCTGGAAGTTTTTACCCTAAGAAAGAAATACATTGTTAGAAATTCACTGGACGGCTTTTTAGAAGAACTCAATGATTCCAATTTCATTAGAATTCATCGGTCTTATGCAGCCAATATACTCAAGATCGAAGCAGTAAATGGCCAATATGTATTAGTGGGAGAGGCTAAACTCCCATTGTCCCGTACCCATAAACAAGAAGTCATTGACCTTTTTATGAGTAGATAACCTGTTTTTGCATGTCAAACTCATACAAAATCGGGTTATTCACACCACTTTATTGTTTAAATAATGTCAATGTTATAAAATTGGATTATAGTTAGTTTTTATATAGACTTATTGATTTTATTATGACAACTATCCGCCGCAAAACTCCGTGGCTCACGCAAATGGTGAGGGCCACCTTTTTATTATTCCTGTCCATCCAATCATCCATGGGCCAGGATATAGCAAGCGCCACCTTTGTTCAGTCAAAGGATGTCTTTTCCGATATTTCTTCTCCTGGAGGGATATGGGTGAATAGTGACGGTACCGCGATATTTTTATCCGGTACAAGTTTCTCCACCGAGGACGTGGTGTATACTTATGACCTGAGTGTCGCTTACGACCTCTCCACGGCAGTTCGGAGTGTCGCCAAGACTTTTACGATGGGCAATTCTGACTTTACAATTACCCCTCACGATCTTGTGTTCAAGCCCGATGGTTCCATGCTTTTTGTGGTGGGTTCATACTTTGATCTCAACACTTTTGATCAGGGAGATAGTCTGTATTCCTTTAGTTTGAGTACTCCTTTTGATGTATCCACCGCAGTTTTGGCGAATCGCGCCAGGTTTGATATAAGTGCTGAGGAGGACTTCACTTCGGGCGTAGAGTTAAATAATGATGGTTCTAAGATTTTCATTATTGGAAAGACCAACGATCAGGTGGTAGAGTACAATTTGTCTGTTGCCTATGATATTACTACTGCATCGCTCGGTAACACATTCAGTGTGAATGTGGAAACAGGGTCTCCCGAATCGTTCAGGTTTAGCCAGGATGGTCTGATGATGTATGCAGTACACCTCGATATGGGTGCCAATCAATCTTCCATTTTTACCTATTCACTTTCTTCCGCATATGATATTTCCACAGCTACTTATGCAGGGCCAGGGGAGTCTCTGGTGCTGAGCTTTAGTGACATTCGCCCTTTGGGACTTGCATTTGGTGGAGAGAGCAAAATGTACCTCTTCGGAACTAATGATTCCGGTTCACCCATTCGTGAATATGATTTGGAAGTCGCACCAGATGATGTGACTCCCCCTGTGGTGACAGTGGATGCATTGATCACTAATGTGGTTAGTCCTGAACTGACCGGAACGATAGATGATCCCACAGCCACGATCGAAGTGACAGTGAATGGTAGTACTTACACGGCTACCAACAATGGTACCACCTGGACGTTGACTGCAGGTACCATTTCGCCTGATTTGGCGGATGGTACGTACGAGGTGAGCGTTACCGCCACCGATGCAGCCCTCAACGAAGGCATGGACGCCACATCTGACGAATTGATCATAGACACTACTACTCCAGTGGTGACAATAGATGAACTGATCACCAATGTGGTGAGTCCTGAGCTAACCGGAACGATAGATGATGCCACTGCCATGGTGGAAGTCACTGTCAATAGTAGCACCTATGCGGCTACCAACAACGGCACTACCTGGACGCTGGACGCTGGTACCATTTCACCAGATTTGGCGGACGGTACGTATGAGGTGAGCGTTACCGCCACTGATGCTGCCATGAACGCAGGTACAGATGCTACAACTGATGAATTGGTTGTAGATACCACCACACCTGTGGTGACAGTAGATGAACTGATCACCAATGTGGTGAGTCCTGAGCTGACCGGAACAATAGATGATGCCACTGCCACCATAGAAGTGACTGTGAATGGTAATGCTTACGCGGCAACTAACAATGGCACTACCTGGACACTGGCCGCCGGAACTATTACACCAGATTTGACGGACGATACTTATGAGGTGAGCGTGACTGCCACTGATGCGGCTATGAATGTAGGCACAGACGCCACAGCCGATGAATTGACCATAGATACCACCGCACCCGTGGTGACGGTAGATGAACTGATTACCAATGTGGTGAGTCCTGAACTAACGGGAACAATAGATGAGGCCAGTGCAATCATAGAAGTGACTGTGGATGGTACTGCTTACATGGCGACCAACAATGGCACTACCTGGACGCTGGCCGCTGGTACCATCTCTCCTGATTTGGCTGATGGCACCTATGAGGTGAGCGTTTTGGCTACTGACGCGGCTGGAAACATAGGGGCGGATGATACGGATACTGAACTCACCATTGATCTGATCTCACCAGGGATTGAGATCATTGATGAATCAGGAAATGTTCCCACAGTGGTCAATGGAGATTTTGTGGTGCTCATAGCGTTTGTTGAGCCTGGGGCTGAGTCAGCTGAGGCTGTAACTGGATTTGAGGTTTCTGAAATCGGCTTGACCAACGCCACCCTATCCGGTGACATGGTTTCATTTGATGATGGTTATTTGGTGAATATTTCGCCTGATGGCAATGGAGATGTGATCATAGATATTGCAGCGGATGTCGCTATAGATGCTGCTGGAAATAGCAACACTGCAGCGCAAATAACTGTGGTATACGATATCGATCCTCCTACGGTAACCATTACCGGAGCCCTTTCTTCCATACCATACGATGATCTGAGTGCCTTTTCTGTAACTTTTGAGTTCAACGAGTTGCTTGGAGCGGAGGATGCAGGCTTTGAATTGGCAGATATCACCGTGATGAATGCTAGTGTGGCAAACCTTCAGGTATCTGATGATCCTTTGGTTTATACAGTTGATGTTACCCCGGATGGAAACGGTGACGTCACCATTGAGCTGGTAGAGGCTTCTATACAGGATATTGCTGGGAATGCTTACGTAGGCGAGACCCAGGAAATGATTCCCCTGTCCACTCCATTTAACGGCCAGGGAACTGAGGAAAGTCCTTTTGAGATCGCCACCAAAACTGATCTGAAGATCCTTTCGGAGAATAGTATATTTTGGAACAAACACTTTATCCAAACTGCAGACATCACTTTTGAAGATTCAGATACTTATACTCCAATAGGCATATATTCTGCTAACCCATTTTCAGGAAGCTATAATGGAATGAATCATACTATTTCTGATCTGCAAATATCAGGTAGTGATGAAATAGGACTCTTTGGATATTCTATTGGTGTACTGCAGAATATTGGTTTAATTAATATAAATGTTTTAGGTAATGATTATGTGGGATCTTTGGTAGGCTATAATAGAGGTGAAATCCAAAATATTTATGCTACAGGGTCGGTAAGCGGGGCAATGCAAGTTGGTGGTTTGGTAGGATATAACGAAGGTGACGCTACCATGACCAATTCTTACGCTGCAGTTTCGGTTACGGGTGCAGAAAGAGTAGGAGGCTTAGTAGGGTACAATAGTGGGGCGCATATCAGTTTTTGTTATGCGACAGGTTTAGTAAGTGGACAAAATGATGTTGGTGGATTTCTTGGTTTGGAAATTTTTGGTAGTGTCAATGATAATTTCTGGAACATAGATCAAAATACGATAGGAGTAGGTTTTGATGATGACCCTGCGGGAGTCACCGGCCTCACCACTGCCCAAATGCAAGATCAAACTGAGTTTACCAACTGGGACTTCACAGATACCTGGCAAATGGACAATGGCTGTGTCAATGATGGCTACCCTATTTTTCAATGGCAGGCTAACCCGGAAAAGGTCACTGTCAGTTTGGGTGAGGATATATCACAATGCGGAGGAACGGTCCTCCTTGATGCAGGCAATTCTGGTGCCAGCTACCTTTGGAGTACTGGAGCTATTACCCAAACCATTGAAGTCACCACTACAGGAACATATTCAGTTGTGGTCAGCAAAGAAAACGCCTGTGACGGCTCAGATGAAATTGAGGTCACCATTAATGCACAACCTGAATTTGCGCTAGCCACTCCAACTCCATCGTGTGGTGAGTATACCATAGAAGGCCCTGATGGGTTTGCTTCCTATAGCTGGAGCAATGGAGAGACCACTCAGTCTATTACAGTAACTGAAAGCGGGACTTATTCGCTGACAGTAACCAACGAAGATGGCTGTACGGCTGAGGATGAAGTGGAGGTGACCGTCAATGAAATTCCGGTTGTCACGATTGCTGGTGCAGATACTCCGGTCTGTGGAGGATTCGAATTTACGTTGACTGCTACAGCGACTGCCGGGGAGGTGACCTGGTATGATTCTGAGACTAAAGACAATGTGCTTTCTGAAGTGGCAAGTTTAACCACCTCACTGCCTAACACCGCAAGCTTCTGGGTAGAGGCCGTCAATGGTGACTGTAAGAGTGAGCTGAAAGAGGTGGTAGTGAATGTGAGGTATTGCTATAGTGGTGGAGCGGGAACAGTGAGTGACCCTTTTCTGATCAGCAATAAGAAGGATCTGGATTCACTGATGAAGTTGACGGATGATTATGATAAGCATTTTCTGCAAACGGAGAATATTTCTTTTACTGCTTCGGATTTTGCCGAGGATGGTGAGTTTTACAATGATGAGTATGGGGTAGCGCTTAATACTGGGCAATTCACTGGCAGTTATGATGGTGGCTATCACACCATTGACGGGATGGTCTATATATTTCCATATGTGAGCGGCCTCTTTTATTATCTCAACGGAGAGGTCAGGAATTTAGGGCTTACGAATGTGAGTTTAGGTAGTGGTGTTGATCCTGACAATGGTGCCGGACTCGTAAACATCCTTTATGAGAACGGGAGAATAGAAAATTGTTATACGACTGGAGCTCTGAAAGGGGATGTCTCTCGGTCATTAGGAGGGCTCGTAGGGCTGATGTATGGGGGTACAGTGAGTAATTGCTATTCAACCGCCTCTGTAGAAACGATAGATGCGAGAAATACCGGAGGCTTAATAGGAGAAACCAGAGGCGGAAGTATCGTGAATTCATATTCCTCAGGATTCGTGAAAGGTGCCACCAATACCGGGCCGGGTGTGCCTTTGTTTCAGGGCGGCTTTATAGGTCGTGCGGCAGCTGCTACCGTTACCAATTGCTACTGGGATGTGGAAACCAGCAATCAGACTGGCAGTGCCGGTGGCACCGGGCTCACCACTGCCCAGATGAAAGACCCTTACAGTTTTGTAGATGCAGGTTGGGACTTTAAGTGTATAGGCTCTGAGGAGATTTGGGACATGGACCTTGACAATATCAACAATGGCTATCCGATCTTGGGATGGCAGTCTGATAATGAAAGTTGTGTCTTAATTCTGGAGACAGAAGACTCAAAGGAAACAGCTATTATCTATCCTTCAATCACTTCCGGTCTTGTTTCCATTAGGATGGAAGGCAGGGGTAACGTGGATCACTTGGAGGTTTATGATATGATGGGCCGCAGGGTACTGTATAAGGACATCTATGTGCCCATGCAGGAAACTAAAATTGACTTATCGGGCGAGCGTCCGGGAATTTATTTAGTCAGGGTATTTAGCGGATCCACCCAAACGACTCATCGGGTGATCCTTCAGAATTAATTTATTAAGCACTCAAAAAATTGATCATAATGAAGAATCTAAAAGTAGCACTTCTGGTTATCACCATTGCTTCATTAATAGTATGTACAGGTTGTCCAGAAGCTGGGGATGATTCCTCAGATTTCGATGTGACAGGATATTGGAAAACAGAAAATTCTTCGGTTGAGCCTTCAGCAGACATTGCAGAGAAAGGAGACTGGACGGAGTTTAGACTTGATCTGCAATCTGAGTCTGACCTGTTGTTCGCTTATAGTATAGAAAATGTACCGGATGGTTTTAATACGGTTTGGCCTGAGGGTGAGGGTACTTATACTTATGATGCTACCTCCAAGGTCATAAAATTTACCGCTTCAACCGGTGTTGAATTTGAGGCCACTGTGACCGATGATAATTTCCCGGATGACTTTACTGTCCAGCGTAAGCCGTCCACTAATTCCAGCGGACGAACAAGTGGCCTCAAAGATCCCTGGATATTTAAGATGCTTGACGCGAGCGATGACGATTAAGATTTGGATATCTTATGTTAGTAAGAATCCTTTGGATGTCATTGGCCTTCGGGCTAATGACATCTTATAATTCCCCGCCTGAAGGCAATAAATACCAACTGATCATTTTTGAAGGATCGGACTGGTGTGTCAACTGTCGCAGGTTGGAGCGGTCTGTTTTATCTGATGTAGATTTTCAGGTGTTTTTGGAAGCCAATAATATATCACTGATCCGGGTGGACTTTCCTCAAAGGAATAAACTGACAGCTGCCCAAAAAAACCAAAATGATTCCATAGCCAGGAGATATGATTTTCGGGGTGTTTACCCTACCATTGTGTTGGTGGAACCAACAGATCAGGCCTATCTGGAGCTCGGCTATATGAATGAAACCAGCAGTGATTTTGCCAGGAGGATCGATTTGGGGTTAAAACAACTGAAGTGAAAGAATGGAATGTCACCAAACGTTTGATGGGATGCACTTTCAGCCTCGGAGTGGTAGAGGAGAACAGGGATCGGGCAGGCCAAATCCTGCAGGCCGGAATAGATGAAATTGTACGCATTGAGGGGTTGCTTTCAGAGTTTTTGCCGGATTCTGAGGTTAGTAAAATCAATAATCATCCCTCTGATCTGCCCATTGCCCTGGACCCGGAGTGTTTTCACCTGATTGATCGGTCGGTGAAAATAAGCCGTCTGACACACGGAGCATTTGACATTACAGTGAGCCCGCTCAAGGGGCTGTATCAGTTTCGTAAAAATCATTTTGAGTTTCCTTCCCAAGAGGCGGTGGAAGCAGCACTCACTACCGTGGGGTATATTGGCCTCATCCTGGACCATGAATCTCATTCCATACAGAAGCACGATGGCATGCGCATTAGTTTTGCCGCGATAGGTAAAGGTTATGCATCCGATCAGGTGAAAGCCCTGTGGCAATCCATGGGTGTGACCTCAGGTTTTGTCAATGCCAGCGGGGATCTCAATGCCTTTGGACTCAATCAATGGGGGAATGCCTGGAAGGTGGGGGTTTCTGATCCCGAAAACCATGATAAAATACTTTTTCAGATTCCCATTCACAATGCATCTGTGGCCACCTCCGGAGATGCTGAGCAGTATTTTATCCATGAAGGCAAACGCTATTCACACACCATTAGTCCCTTCACCGGATTACCTTTATCAGGTGTGTCCAGCGTCACCGTGATTTCGCCCAGCGCGGAACTCTCCGATGCACTGGCTACGGCAGCCTATGTGAAAGGGGTGGATGAGGGGATGGCACTCATCAATGAATTGCCCCAGACACATTGTATCATGTTGGATGATAAGCAAGAGGTCTTCTTTTCAAAGGATATTCAATATGAAGCAATTAGTTAGACTTTTGATTTTAGCAGGTGTGCTGTCCTCGTGTGCTTCACTTAAGCCCTATGAGCGGCAGTATGTGGATGATCCAGAGATGCAGATGGATTTTGATAATGGAGTGCGTTTTTCCAACTATGTCCATTCGATTCGCGAGGGAGCTACACCGGCAGGTGCCCCCAAATCAAGTGGTGGATGTGGGTGTAATTGATCGATAAAGGATGGTTCGAATCAGAGAGATATTAGCCGGAGCCCTCATTAGCGCTCACCTCATGATCAAAGCTCAGCATCAAAGGAGTGAGGTTGACGACAGCCAATATGCGGATGAAGTTCTGGTGAATAACTATCCTGCCCAGGAAGCGCAAATACTCAGCCTCACTGATAGTGGTGCCAGCCAGGCAGTTGATCCTCTCCAGGTAGAAATAGTATATAACCACTATATCCAGGATGGCAGCAACTCTGCGGTGACTGGAGGAATAGGTACCGAGAATCTCACGGTGTACGGGCCATCGCTTCGTGTCAGGAAGGATCGTGCCAATCATTATGTACAGATGCAGACCGGGGTAGATATCATTTCTTCTGCTTCGGCTGATAATATTGATTTTATTGTCTCCTCTGCTTCACGATTAGACGGAAGGGGTTACCTCTATGGTACGTATGGCCATCACCTGAGAGGGTCAGGGCTGACGCTTGATGGCGGACTTGGGTTGTCTTTGGAGAGTGATTATAGTTCACTGAAGACTGAAATTGGTGTTGCAAAAGAAAGTGCAGACCAAATGAAAAAGTACAGTCTACAGTTTCAAATGTATAATGATGACCTGAGGTGGGGTTTGTTTCACTCCGGTTATTACCGACCGACCAAGCTTATTTACCCTTTTGAGCTGCGCAACCGCAATAGAAAATGGTATGAGACCCACAATCGAAATTCGTATATCCTGAAAGGGGGCTACACACAGGTACTTAACCGCAGAAATATGCTCGGATTGTTTACAGATCTTACGCTTCAGAAGGGACTGCTGGCCACCCCTTTTCACAGGATTTATTTTACGGATGGATTCCTGAAGGTGGAGCAATTGCCATATGAGCGATGGAAAGGAGGAATAGCCTTCAGACTCAACTCGTTTGTGGGTGGAGCAATCATTCTGAAGAACACTGTGAATCTTTATTCGGATAGTTTTGGGATTCGCGCCCTGACCACCCAAAATGAGACAAGTATTAAAATCACGCCTGTTTTGATCGTGACTCCTCATTTTCGGTTTTATGTGCAGCAAGGCAGCCGCTATTTTGCCGGGTATGGTGAGCACGAAAGAACGGAGCGATATTTCACCTCAGACTATGATCTGTCCAGTTTCGAAACCTACACCATGGGCATTGGGTTAAAAAAGCGTTTTGTCCACAAATCAGCTTTGCAAACCGTGGCCTTAAGATACAGCTATATGCACCGCTCCAATGGACTGCAGGCGCATATTATTTCTACCTCATTTCAACTTGATAAATAGAAGGTATGGGGCTCAGGAGAGATAAATATGTAGCCCTGAGATGGTGTCACAGGGCCACATGATTCAGAAATACCTACGGTTTTTTACCACTCAGAATCTCATTGATAAGCGCCTCCCATTTTTTGATGAGTTGTAGCTCTCCATTGAGTTGAAAGTGGTCCTCAGAATTGAAAAACTCAAACTGGCTGGCCGCAATACTTTTATCTATTGGTAAAAAAGTAAGTTCCAGTTTGTCAGTTACCGACTCATGACCACCTTTGGTTTTGATGCTCCTTTTGGTGCTGTCTATCCTACATTTTTGGATGGCATTCAGCGGAATACACTGCTCCAGCATCTCCTCATTTCTGATTTTAACAAAGAAGACAAAGTCTCTTGCCGCGGAGATCCCCACGGCAAAGTCAATCCCACAGTCATAGATTGATACTTCCCGATTGTAGGAAGCTGCAATGACCTTCAAGCCATTAATAAGTTCATGCTCCTTTTTTTTAGTGCTTCTGCGCATTAATACAAATGGTACAATACACAAGGCTGTTGCACCCAGCCCGATAATGGTTGTTCCCAACTCCATGTTTTTATATTTTATTATGTGAGTGATCATCATTTCCGGCATGTAAGCCGCCGGAAATTCAATTAAGAAAAAGGCAAACAGAAGTGCCTTCAGGTGAAGTATGGGAGGGAACTAAAAGAAGAAATGAAAAGGGTAGAGGAGATCGGTCTTCTCTTGCTCAATAAGAAGATTGAGCACATGATAGTATAGTCCATTAAATGGCCTGTCGAAATGGAATGAATGTGCCCACAGAACCGCCCAGGTCTGACTCTCATTGGTGGGATAGGGTCTTGGTGAAGAAGTCCCCTGAATGATGACATTGTAGGTCGGGGGGAAGGTGTGCTTGAACTGATCGCTTAACTGATCTGATTGATAATAAGCAGCAGTCCCTTGCTTTTGCACGAGGAGATGAGCCTGTGCAGAACAAGCCAACCCAATAGCCAACAGGTAAATGGCTAATAAGGATGTAATTGTGCCTGTTTTCTTTAGAATATTCAATTATGAACGTAGTAAATGGTATCAAACATCTCAAACCACTAAAATACGAAGTTGGTTGAATTTTTTTGTTTTTTTAGTCAGCGGCATAGGCGTATCATGACTTATCCATTCGCAGTGAAGTATAGACTTCATTCAATACATCCTTTTTGTCGGTGAGTACCACCAGCTTATCACGGGCCATCAGTTCGGTAGAACCGTTTGGGGTTAGGTAATTCCCTTCACGCTCTATCATAGCGATGATGGCGTTTTTCGGAAACTTCAAGTCCACTATTTTCAAACCGATGGCCGTAGAGTTTTCCTCCACCACTATTTCCTTCATTAAGGTTTTGGGATGCTCCACCATGAGTTGATCCGTGGGGGATAGCGGCTTTGCCTTCTCTGGCAGTCCAACGTTCAGCCATTTCGCTACGATGGACAAGGTGGTGCCCTGTACAAGCACAGAGGAGATGGACACAAAGAATACGATGTTGAAAATGGCATGAGATTTATCTATTCCGGCCAGCAGTGGATAGGTGGCAAATACGATGGGTACTGCACCTCTTAAGCCCACCCACGAAATATAAAATCTCCGTTTCAGCCTCATTTTAAACGGGATGAGTGCAATGAAAACGGCGAGCGGACGAGCGACCAGGATGAGGAAGATGCTGATCAACAGGCCAACACCGATGAAGGGGATAATCTGACTCGGAAAGACCAATAAACCCAACGTAAGGAACAGGACGATCTGCATCAACCAGGCCAGCCCATCAAACATCCGCATGATGGTCTTTTTGTGAATCAAATTTTGATTGCCTAGATAAACCGAACAGATATATATCGCAAGAAAGCCATTGCCGCCTATGGCGTCCGTTGCGGAAAAGGTGATAAACATAAGGGCTATGGTGAGCACCGGATATAGCCCCTCATAATCCAGTTTGATTTTATTAATCACGATTTTGCTGAGCTTTCCGAAGAGAAAACCGGCTACTCCACCTATGCTCATTTGAAGGAACAACAATGGTATAATTGAGAAAATGCTTTGCTCCGGCTCCTGTACCAGTGAAAGAAAGGCAATGGTAAGTACATAGGCCATTGGGTCGTTACTTCCACTTTCCAGCTCCAATGTAGGTCTGAGGTTCTTCTTCAGAGCGAGGTTTCTACCTCTCAATATGGAAAAGACAGCCGCAGCATCGGTAGACGAGACAATGGCACCCAGCAGGAGACTCTCATACAGACTAAAGTCCGTGATGAGGTAAACAAAATAGCCCAGACCAATGGCGGTTAAGAGAACACCGAGTGTAGACAGGGCAATACCTTCTTTTAATACGGGCTTTACAGATTGCCAACTGGTGTCTAAACCTCCTGAGAACAAGATGAAATTAAGAGAAACCACTCCTATGAACTGTGCGATTTGAGGATTGTCAAAATAGATACCTCCAATACCATCTGATCCGGCCAGCATGCCAATGGTAAGGAATAGCAACAACGTGGGGATACCGAATCGATAACTGGTTTTCCCGGCGATGATGCTTATGAGCAATAGTACCGACCCAATAAGAATGATATTTTCTATGGTGATGTTCATATACTTCCGATCAGGCTGTTTTTGCTCATAGCTAGTTTGAGTGTCTCAAAATACATCAAAAGGGTTGTCCGATACAATCGGTCTTATCCAATGGACTAATATTAGACCCACCTATTTTGAGCTTTGAGGACTAAAGCCACCAGCTCCCATACAAATTATTCAATTAGCCTTGAGTAATCAAGTACTTAGGGGTTTACTATTGAACTGGTTTGGCGGGATAGTATTTTTTTCTGAGCCAAAAAGCTACCCGTACCAATAGAATCAATGCCGGGACTTCCACCAGTGGGCCTATTACTCCGGTAAATGCTTGTCCTGAATTGAGACCAAAAACAGCAATGGCCACGGCTATGGCCAGTTCAAAATTGTTTCCGGCCGCTGTAAATGCAATGGATGCGTTTTTGTCATAGTCGGCTCCCATCGCTTTGCTGATGAAGAACCCAATCAGGAACATCAAGGCAAAATAAATCAATAGCGGAATAGCGATTCTCACGACATCCATGGGGATCTGCACGATCAATTCACCTTTTAGGGAGAACATTACCACGATGGTAAATAACAAAGCAATCAGGGTAATGGGCGAAATGGTGGGGATAAACCTGGTTTTGTACCAGTCTTCTCCCTTTGCTTTTACCAATACCATTCTGCTCAGGATTCCCATCAGAAATGGAATACCCAGGTAGATGGCTACACTTTCTGCAATAGTGACAATGGATATGTCCACAATGGCTCCATCAAAACCAAAGTAGGGGGGTAAAACCGTAATAAACAACCAGGCATAAAAACTATATGCAAACACCTGAAAGATGCTGTTCAGAGCCACCAATCCTGCGCCGTATTCACTACTCCCTTCTGCCAGATCATTCCATACCAGCACCATAGCGATGCATCGGGCAAGCCCGATCAGAATAAGCCCAACCATGTATTCGGGGTAATCCTGCAGGAAGGTCAGGGCCAAAATGAACATCAGAACAGGACCGATGATCCAATTGAGCAACAACGAAATAGAAAGAACCTTCACGTTTTTAAAGACTTGCGGTAGCAGCTTGTAATTCACTTTGGCCAGCGGTGGGTACATCATCAGGATCAGGCCTATGGCAATGGGAATATTGGTGCTACCACTACTAAACGAATCAATGAAGGTGGAGGTAGATGGAAACAAATAGCCAATGCCTACTCCAATGGCCATGGCAAGGAATATCCAAAGGGTGAGGTACTGATCCAGGAAACTAAGTTTTTTTGTGTTGTTGGTCATGATTGTGATGATGGTTTGATAACTATTTGGCTTGCAGAAGTTGATCTGCCAATTCATTAGGGAATTCACTTTCTTTTATGGCACTTACAGCTGCATCTATGTCGTAGTTTACTCTTCTGAATTCCACCCGAATCGCATTTGGGTTGTGTTTTGAAAGATTTTCATACAGGGTGATTAGGGCGTAGCACAGCCTGGGGTCACCATCTTTTGGCTTCCCTACAGAACCAATATTGACTAAATGGGTGTAATCCATTCCTGTCTGAATGGTTCGGTGATATGGGATATGTGTATGCCCACACAACACAAACTGTGCATTTTGCGCTTTCATCATTTCTACGATTTCGTCTTCAGGGTAGTCCTCTACCAGGTAGTCATTCACGGCTTTTGGGCTACCATGCACCAGCAAAAGGGTGAAAGGCTCCCCGTTGGTCTCAAAGACGAGTTTCAGGTGCCTGGGAAGATTGGTCAGGTAGTCCTTGTTTTCCGTGGTGAGCAACCTCGCGGTGATCCCTTTGGCAGACCTGTCATCTTCTTTGAGGGGTAGAAGCAAAGCCTCTTCGTGATTCCCCATAATGGTAGGGATGTGGCGTTTTCTTATGGCTTCTACCACCTCATTGGCCCAGACATTGTAGCCCACCAGATCTCCCAGACAGTATAGGGCGTCTGGCCTTACTTGTTCAATGTCCTTGAAGAAGGCATCGAGAGCGGGCAGATTGGCATGTATGTCTGAAAAGAAGGCTATTTTCATTTTTTGACCTGTGAGAATGTATAAAACATCTCAGAAGCGATCTGCATTGATCGCTGATCATATCGCTCTGCTTCCTCAGGGGTGCCATCAAATTCCTTGGGATCGTCATATCGCACGGGAATTCTCTTTTCTGTTCCCGGGATGAACGGGCAATTCTCATCTGCGTGCGAACACGTCATCACCGCGGCAAACTGATCTGCCCGATTGATGGGATCGTCGAAGAGTTTTGAAAAGGCCTTGATGGGCTCTTTATCATCAGAATGAGAAATGAGATAAATAGGGTTGCTGTCGCCTTTGGAGGAAACCCTAAAACCACTCCGCTTAATAGATGCTACTGCTCTCTCATTGAATGCGGTAACTTCCACACCCCCCGAATAGCAAAGCGCCGGAATGCCGAAATAGTTGGCTGCCGTCTGTGCCCAAATCTGGGAGAACTGGCTTCTTCGAGAGTTATGGGTGCAGATAAAGTTGAGGTTGACTTCTTTGCCCTGATCGATTTTGGTCTGAATGTATTCGATCATTGGTTTGAGCACAGCAAGTCGCTCATCCGAAATGTTTTGCTCCCTTGCTTTTTCAATGGTCATTTGAAGTTCGGGATATACTAAGTTTTGTGTTTGCATGATTTATGAGCTGATTTTTTTGATTAACAACATCCTGATCCGGGAGTGCAAGCGTTTTCCTGAGCAACAAGTGATGAAATCCTGACTTTTGGTTTTTCCACTGGAATACCGCATTTTTCCTTGGCCAGGCAATCGGTTTGTTTGTTGGTCAATTGAAACGAGCCATTTTGAAACTCCAGGCCATACTTTCCTATGGTTTCTCCCTGATGCTCCACTTCAACATCCGAATCCTCCAGCCCGAGGTGCTTTTCTGAGAGCTCTATGATGGCGTGAAGTTTCTGAGCACTCAGTCGGTGATCGTAATCAGCAGCGGTGAAAAGTTGAAAATTGACCACAGTCTCTTTTCTCACCGTTCCGCCACAGTCAATAAAGTGCTTCTGAATGCTTCCAACCTCCGTGACGTGAAAATGTGAAGGAACATACTCCCCATTGGGTAGGCGGAATTTTACTTCCTGTATTTCGGATAAGGCTGATTTGATTTCTGATAATTTCATGTGTTGTGATGTTATTGCAATATGACGATATGATTAGACCATTTTTTTTAGCAACATTCCTGTGAAGAGGGCAAATCAAACTGATTGAAAATTTCATTGAACTGACTTTTGATCTCGGCCCACCGCACCGGATTGATACAGTAGCTAATGCGTGATCCTTCAATGGTGCCCTGGATGATGCCAATGTCTTTTAATTCACGCAGGTGCTGACTTACAGTGGCCTGAGCCAGGCCCAATTCCTGCACCAAATCTCCATTGACACAGGCATTGGTTCTAAGCAAATGCTGAATGATGGCTACACGGGCGGGGTGAGCAAATGCCTTTGCTGCCACGGCTACTTCGTTTTGTACGGTTGAAAAAAGGTCTGTCTTGGTTACGCCCATCTTTCTTTGCATTATGTCATTGCAATATTACGATGAGTTATTGAGATAAGCAAGGCCTTAGCCAATATCAGGTACAAATGGAGCTCAATACTTCATCAACTACCCAGTTTGATGCTCGATCCATGTACACTGATTCTCCAATGTACTTTTTGGCTTTCTGAGATTGATAAAGATGAATGGGCATTACTTGCCGATACAGAAAGTTCTTTTTATTGATTATCAGTTAATTAACTGTTAGAGGGTACAACAGAGGTACATGGATTACTCTGTTTTCGGTTAGTTTTCTTTGTTTTTGACCTGTTTGGGGTGGTTTTTGGGTCAAATCGGGACAATATATGAAGTGGAACAATATTTAAAGTTGATGGCAATTTGTAGCTTCAAATTGAAGCCATCTGGGCCTTTGTTTTTGCAGGGATATTGGCCTTCTCTACAGCCTTTTTGTTCTTGATTCGTATCTTGTCGATCTCATAGGCAACTTGGTATTTCATCCAGAATTCCGCTTTGATGCCAAGGGCATCTTCCAGGCGCACGGCTAGTTCTGGAGTGATGTTGCGCTTGCCCCCAATAATCTCTGACATTACATTCTTAGCGATACCAAGTTCTTTTGCCAACTCAATCTGCTTCATTTCCCTGGCTTCCAGTTCATCTTTTAAAAGCTCCCCAGGGTGCATTGCTGATCCAGGTACCATATCGTTTGCTAATTTTCTATTGCTACTCATAATGCTTTGATATTTCGATGATTTCAATTTCTATCAATTCGTCTTCTGCCTCAATGATAATCAGCCGAAACTGTTTATTCAGTCGGATTGAAAACTGCCCTTTTCTATTGCCAGACAATGCTTCGAAATTCAAAGACCTGATAGGATAAAGATCCTTCAAGTTGTCGATTATCGTTAGAATCCTAACTTTTGCCTGGTACTGTTTGATCACATCCCTGGAGAATTTTTGCTTTCCTCTTATCTCATTCAAAGGAGTGATGTACAACTGCTCAAGCTCTTTTGTTTTAAAAGCTACCTTCATGAACAACACTAATTTAAGGAAATAAGTTTACTATTTTAGTAAACTTGTTGTGAGTTATTTTAAGTGATGTGAAGATATAAGAATTATGCTGGCGGAAGTTGCCCCAATCAGGCTTTCTTAGGCCATCTTTTGCGCTCCTTTGCCCGAACCTTCCCAAACTAAGAACCCATAAGAATCAACCTCCAAATATTGCAAACAGAAGTTAAACAAGTTGCAATGGAAAACCCTTTTCAAGAATTATATGAGCGCCTGGATCGGATCGAGAGGCTCTTGGTAAGCGTGAGAGATCACAAGGCTTCTGAGCCGGAAGGCGAAGAAGATAGGCTGCTGAACGTACGTGAAGCTGCCAGGTTCCTGGGTGATGCTGTGGCCACTCTCTATGGTCGTACAAGCAAGAATGATATCCCATTTTATAAGCGTGGTAAGATTATGTTTCTGCCGTTGATTTCATCAAGGATACATTCGTTATTCAGAAACTCATCTGAACAATTTGTAAATATGATTGTCGTAAAACTGGCTATGCTGATAAGGTTTTTTTTAGTACGACCTAATAATAATTAAGTGTGGGTTTATAGTAATACCTGCTACTGTTGGGTTATGGTTAACGTCAATTCTTCATTTCTAAAGTGTATTTCTCCACTGTATCAATAGGGAAGATATCTATAGGCCGATAAACCGGGATTTCTTCACAAAACATGGCTAAATAAGGGGTTCGCTCAACCGATTTTACAAATGGGAGATAATCCAGTTGAAGCATTAGTTTTCCTAAAGTGGCGTATGCCACTAAAAGGCTATAATCATTGTGACCGTATTCTTTTCTTTGCTTCACAGTCATGTATATGATGTCAAAAAGTTCCGTTTGAATGTTTTGATCAAGTTTAGTGATCAGGTCATCCTGAAAAAGAAAGAAGTCGTAGGTCTGGAAAGCAAGGTCTGTGTTAGCATATGCACCATCAATGATTGGAGGATAAGCGTTTTGGCAATGTAAGTCCATTTTTTGGAGCCGTTGTATCAATGCTTTATATAGATCGTCTCTGATATACAGCTCTTCGAAACCATTGATGTCTGTCGCTATGTGACTGAAGCCTTTTTGTAGCTCATCATAGAAAATATAATCCATAACCATAGGACAATGCAGTAGTGTTTCTAGTAAAGCATCCGTACTGATTGTTTCGAGGATGTCTTCAGGGATTTGTGAAACGGCTACCATTTGATCACGACTTGTGAATGCTTCCCACTCTGGTGTGCCTGGTTTAACCGGGTAGTCATATGTTCCTTCGGTTACAATAGGAGGACAAGGTAAAGTCTCTGTGTTTTCCCGATTACAGGCAAGTACAAATGATATGAAAAATAAGGGTGCGAGGTGTCTGTACATTTTAATCAAATTTGATATACATATCCCTAAAGTTCAGTGTCATCACATCAAAGTGATGAATGACATCCTGGCCTATATTTCCATATAGCCCGTTCCATTTCTGGGAGATTTCTTCTCGTAATACTGGAATGTTGTTGAGTTCGAGTGTTCTACCACTAATGGATGCGGTAAATTTGATCCGGTACCCTGTTTGGTTTGTCTGACCACCGGCACCCCCAAACTGGATGTCTGTTAGTGTACTGCTGGATGCTATACTCTCTTTATTTTCTTCGTAATATCGCTTAAAGAGCATAGTTTCATCTGCACCTGTATCGAAACTATAATGTTTACCGTCTACATGAATGATCGGGTTTAGATGATCTAAGGCAAGATTTTGGGACGGCTGCAACTCATCAGAACTGGTGTTTGCTGTGAAAAGATCGCTTTGAGAGATTCGGATCTCATCCAGGGCTTCCATCACAGGAAAACCAATAATACCGTGGATCTGATAGTTGATTTGAGGAAAAGCCAGCTTATCATCATCGAAAACAATGAAAACCGCATTTTTAACAACTATCTGATCCAGAAAGAATTCCGGACAGATGGCTAGTTGGGCATAGACCTGATCGCCTGTAATAGTACCCACCAGAATGGAGTCTTCCAGTATAGTCATTTGTAACTTCTCTGCGGATGAGCGGGTTACTGTCGAGAGATTGGCTCCTGTGTCGAATATGAAATTGGTTGTATCTGAACCAGATGTAATTGGAAGATTTCTTAGTCCGGCCAAATCCCTACTCATTTGTATTTCCACACCAGACTCTATGATTATTTGTTGTGCGGGCTGATCTTCCAGAATGGTCCAGAGTTTCAATGAGTTTTCATAATCATCGATCTCCTCCTGTGAAAGAGAGGAGCTATAATTAGTTAAGAGGAACCGGACAGATTCTTTTGCTTTTTTGTATTGATACTTTTTATATGCATTGTCGTGCCTAATGTCCCAGATCATTTGATTGATGGAGTCTGGAGCTGAAGCACTGTGATTTCGCAAGAAAACATTGATAGATTCTTCTGAAAGCTCAATCTGATTGAAGGCGTTGGTTGTTATGGCTTGGAGAATATGAAACTGAGCTGTTGAAAATGACTCTTTGTTGGCATCAAAGAGATCCTTTGTTGTGAAATAGTCTTTTTGCTGAGCTGCCTTAAATGCTCTAATGAACAGTTGTGTATTTTCCTTTTCCTGACAACCGAAGAAGGCGAACACTAGTAATATTAGGATACTTTTTTTCATTAGATAGTTGAACTTTTTTCACTGTAGTCAAGTAGCAAATTTTCATTCTTAGCCAATAGAATACTTGTAAAAAATCGACATGCTGCAAAGCATTTACAACAATACCTAACTTTCTTAACCCCTAACTGGATGTCGAATTTATACAAGTTTGCTACTCAACAAAGGATTTGATTTGACATTAAAAGGAAATATAGTTATCCATAAGTATTAAAAAGTCCTACGCTAACTATTGTATGAATTCTGTGCGATTGCGAATAGTAAAAACCACTCTTGAAGACTTTCCGGAAGTCCGAAAGTTGTTTGAGATGACCAAAACTCATCAGCAAAAAGCAGGATACAAGGTCTGGGAGGAGATTGATTATTCGGATGTGCAGAAGGAAATAGCTAACTCCAATCAACATAAGATAGTTGTTGCTGATGCTATGGCCGGAATATTCAGTGTTCAGTATGAGGATACATTTATATGGGGCGTAAGGGACAAACAGGACGCAATCTACCTTCACAGGATAGTCATTGAGCAAAGCCATCAAGGACAAAGGCTCTTTGAAAACCTATTGGCCTGGGCGAAAGGCCATGCAAAAGGAAAAGGTAGAAGATTTGTCAGAATGGATACCTGGGCTGACAATGCCAGGCTAATTAGATACTATCAATCTTTCGGTTTTGAGAGGGTTGATGAAGTAACGACAGGTAATAATCCCGAGCTTCCAATACAAAACCGAAATCTTAACGTTGTTCTGTTGCAATTTGAAGTTTGACTGATGGTATCGTTTATTGAGCGAAAAACTATTTGAAAGAAAGGGATAGGCGAATCAGCCTTAGATAATCATCCCTAAAGTTTTTTAGCTGCGGCATTTGGGTGCAATTGACCTGCATGGTGAAGGCCTGACCGGTTTCCGGGTGATAAAACCCCATGGTATAATAGCCTGGGAAGAATCCTGAGTGCCCGATAAATGCACCAATTTCAGGATACTCGTACCGGATGACCCCAAGTCCGTATTTTCCTCGAATTTCTTCAGCTTCAACAAAATCGAAGAAGGCATTACCCAGCGCCTCCATATCAAAAAGTTCACCTTCGTAAATAGCCATCAATAGCTTTGCATAGTCAGCATTCTTGTAGGCATAGCCTCCACCTGTCCATTCAAACTGCGTGTTGTTTTGAGCTTTTCCATCTACCAGAAAGGGGGCTTTGAAGCCAAGGGCATAATCGGTTCCTTCATCATAATACCCCTGGGCCATGTTATCAATTTGATTGTTATTCGTAGGACTGAAGCTCTCTATTCCAAGAGGAGTGAAGACTCTTTCTTCGGCTTCCTTATAAAATGTGTTTCCAGTTACCTGCTCGATGGTCATCCCCAAGAGAATGTAATTTGTGTCCGAATAGGTGAATCCTCTGCCTGGTTCAAAGGGAGGTTCATCATCAAGTACATAAGCAAGTAGCTCCTCAGGTTTCCATACTTTATCCGGATCCTTTGTCAGGTCATTCAAAAAGGCCTCTTTGAACTCATAACGGACGATACCGGAGGTGTGCTGAAGGAGGTTCTTTATGGTGATTTGATCTGCGTTGGCTAAGCGTGAGTACCAATTGTATTTTCCCAGGTATTGAGAAATGCTATCATCCAGAGTAATTTCACCTTCTTCAATCAGCTGCATGATAATTGCAGACACCACCGTTTTCCCGGTACTTCCACCGTGTAGCTTATGGTCAACGGTCATTTTGATTCCTTGCTCCTTATCCGCCCAGCCACTGGCAAAGGCATGAACGTTCTTATCACGATCAATGAAAGTGAACACAAGGCCAGGGTAGTCTGACGAGGTTCTGATACTATCTAGTGTGTGCTGGATGATAGTATCCTTTTGGGCAAAAGTATTGGTCCAGCAAAGGAATGAAAGAATGGTCCAGGTTATTATTTTTGTCATACGTGCAAAGACAACAAATTTCAATCTGAAGTTGTAGAGATCATTGTAAAAAATCGACATACCTAAATCTTAACCGATTTGTATGGGAGTATAGAGAGTTGAGTCAATTATTAATCATTAGGATCACTTAATCGCTCAAGCACTTTGGGCAGCTTTTTATTCAGCTGCTTTTTCCAACCCATTTGCATCACCAAGCTTATAATCACAAGTTTTAGCCCTTTGTAGCCTGAGTGTTCAAGATAGAGAATAGTACCTCCACAAGTGGGTTCTAGCTTGAAGCTCAATATTGTATCAAGTTTTGCGAAGATGCCTTTGGTCATTTTATCTGCGGTATCAGAATGGATACCCGAACAAGCTAGTGTTTTTTCACCTGTCGCTTCTCCAAGATAGGTGTATGAAATATGCTTGAATAGCTCAACGGATAGCACTTGGCAATGCGTGATTCCATCCCAGCCTTTTTGTGGCTTCATCCTGAAGGTGAAGTACTGCCCTGGCAGTGGTTTGATGTCGTTTTCCATAAACCAATTGCCAAGCTGTTGGGGTTCTGTCAATGCCCTCCAAACTAATTCTGGTGGGTAAGGGAGTATGGTTTTAAATTTGATTGTTCTTGTCATTTTCCGGTTGGATGATTTTTGTTCATTAATGTTTCAAGTGCTTTCATTTTATCAAGCCAGAATGATACAACCACACAGAAGGCATTTTGTACCTCGACTACCTCAAGCCCCTGACACGAAAGCTTATGGAATCGAAATTGAGGAAAATTGTCAAAGGACAAATAAAGACGAAATATCCTATGAAGTTTGTGTGAAAGCTACGCATATCAATACATTAATAACGTGGGAAAATGTGCGCTCCTCAATCGTCCTTCAGCTTAAGGCACCAGGCTTAAGATTTTTCTTCTGAAGGATTCCAAGACTTCTCATTCTTCCTTCGGAAGTTCCCGAAGGTATTGTGAAACTACATTACTGATTAGTGGTAGCTACCTTTTGTTTGTTTCGAACCGCTTATTCATTTCATCTCTGGATAAGGTTTGCTTGTATGTGGCACACCACCACTGGTTTCCCTGATTGTCTTCAAAGCCACATTCACGGTCACCATAGTATCGTTCTGTAGGCTCCAGCAATATATTCGCCCCAAATTGTCTGGCACGTTTGTAGATCTCATCCACGCTCTCTACATAGATATAGTTCATGCTCTGTCTGGAAGGCCATTGTGGTCTGCCCTGACCGATCATAATGGTCGTATCTCCCAGCTTGATCTCCGTATGACCATCAGGGTTCTGACCTAAATCCTCAGTTGGCTTCACCTGAAATACATTCTTGATGAACTCTAGCTGTTGGGCTACATCATCTACCATCAAGTATGGACTTACTGTGGTATAGCCTGGTCTTTGAAATGTGTTTTCGAGTCGCGCCAAAGGGTAGCTGTGGTCTTGCCTTTGAAGTATTCTTTTGGGTTCAGGCCAGAAAACTGCTTGAAGTCATTGATGAAGTGTGACTGGTCGTAATAACCGCAATTGAGAGCCACATCGGTAAGACGCAATTCTTGGCTTCCATAAAACTGCATGGTGTTCTGAAATCTGGCAATTCGGATGAATTGCTTGGGGGAAAAGCCTGTGAAGCGTTGGAACTGTCGCTCCAGTTGTCGCTCGGAAATAAAGTAGTCCTGGGTCAGATCTTTGACAGTAGGGGTAGCCTCTGATTTCATGATGAATTGAAGCGCTTTGAATACCGGAAGACTTGTTTCTTTCTGCTGTTGAAGTCGTTGGGTGATGAACGTCTCCATGATGCTGACACGCTCTTCGTGGGACTTGCTCAACATGATTCGCTCTTCCAGATCGGATCCATACTTCCGGGTGAGTATGTCGATATCCACCATCTGATTGGTGAGGTCACTTGCCTGAATATCAAAAAGCAGGGGGATGGCGTGAGGATATAGATAAACGCCAAACATGCCAAAGGCCTGATCGATAGAGAACTGTCTGGTCTGACTCGATGGTGCGTTTATTCCTGCCAGAAAGGACCGTTCTTGTTGACCATTGGCCAGTATTTCATTGAAACGACCATGGTAATGGAACACCAGCTCCGGGCATACATCAGCCATGGAGTGGTGAGTGTAGGACTCATCACTCTCCAAAAACCAATAAAACCGAACATAGTTCTGGGTGGTTTCTGAGGGCTTAACGTTCCAGTACCTTATTGGCATGAGTTAAAAATAGGGATTTGGAATGTATTTTTAGTCAAATGACAAACTCCTGGATTTCAGTAGCTTCCATATTGCTCTCAATTAAACTTTATTCCTTGTCACTTTTTCGCTTTCGTTTATAATACAGTTGAGTCAATCCCGTATCAAACGTTTTAGCACTTACAAATTGTAATAGTTGTTCTGGTCTGCCTTCTTTAAATAATCTTGTACCATTCCCTACGAGAACCGGAACAACAGAAATGGTAATTTCATCAATGAGGTCATTTTTAAGCAGTTCGTGAATGACTTGAGCACCACCATCACAATAAATATCTTTTCCTTCCTGACTTTTAAGTTTGGTTACCAAGTCTTTCAGGTTACCTGTATGAAATTTTATTCTACCGTTATCGGGACGTTCAGTACTTGTAATGACATAGACATCCCTTTTACCATTATCGTAGTGAGAAGCACCGATTTCCTTTACTACATAGTCATAGGTTTTACGTCCAATAATAATAGTATCAATAGTTGATGTAAATGCTGCATAGCCATAATCTTCCCCTTCTTTTTCAACTAGCTTTAAAAAACTAAGATCATCATTTGGTTGGGCAATGAAACCGTCTAAACTGGTTGCAATAAATAGCTTTATCTTTCTCATTTGTTTTAGATTTATTCTTTTCTGCAAAAGTAGGAGGTTATCAAAGGCTATGCTTTGGAAAAAAACGACATTTTAAAGTTCGGAAGGTACAAATCCCGTATGTTGTTTAATAGCATTGGTGAGGTGGGAGTGGTCATAGAACCCACATTCAAAAGCAATATCTAATAAAGCCTTATTGTTGTTGTTTGATTCTATTAAGGCTAATGCTTGTTGAATCCGAATAATGTTGGAAT
Organism: Marinoscillum sp. 108; assembly: GCF_902506655.1. NCBI lineage: Bacteria > Pseudomonadati > Bacteroidota > Cytophagia > Cytophagales > Reichenbachiellaceae > Marinoscillum > Marinoscillum sp. 108. Next base: position 533,949 of record NZ_LR734808.1, read on the forward strand.
ATTCCTTTGGTGTTAACCCGATAAAATCTTTGAATAGTCTTTCTAATTGCCTTGGTGAAATACCATTTTGTTTAGACAACTCATTGATTGTTAATAGTCCTTTTGAAGCCTGCATAGAATCTATTATCGTGCGCAACCTTATGGTCTTACTACATACTTTATCATAAAAAAACTGGTTCAAATAGTCAATATAGTTACCATTGAAAAACTGGTCTTTGTTAAAAGATAGGTTTTGGTCAAATTGAACGGTCTTATTTTTAACCTCGCCTAAAGAAGCATAAGAGAAAAAAGATGCAAAGGTGGAAGGTTTAAAACAGACACCTATCAAGTGTGTGTGCTCGTCTATGTAGCTTTCTTTAAAAGATGTCATTGCACCAACCACATAAGTTTTACCGTGATCCATGCATGTAGCCCCATTATCAGTAACGCATTTATCACCAAGGTTTATGATTAAACCCGGACAACCATCAGGAAAAATACGTTCCCATTTATTGCTCGATGCTTCACCTTTTAGCTCCCAGAAGTTGTGAATTTTGCTTTGTAAATGTCTACCTGGAATTATTTCTTTATACGTCATTGATACATCTGACCTTTCATGGTTTTTCTTCCTAGCGTCATAATTGCGTTTCCAATGGCCCAATGGTTCCCTGCAAAGTCTTTAAAAATACCTCTTCTATCTAAATCTTCACCCTTCTGGGTGGATAATTCTACCACTTCACAACCACTTTGCTCATCATGACTATGAGTACTTCTATACTGCCTTGTACTGCTCCATAGCTTGTGTAATTGCTTTAGCTACGGATAAAAATTTCAAATTGATTTTATAAACGGAATCAATAGGCAACAGCCGCCTGACTATTGTATTTGGTTTTGTAGTCTAGCGGGGACATGCCCGTGTTTTTCTTAAAAACTTCCCTGAAGGCCTTCATGTCTACATAGCCCACTTCGTACATGATCTCATTGATGGGCTTGCGACCATTTTCCAGCTGTTTTTTGGCCGCCTCTACCTTCACACGTTGCAGGTATTCCACGGGCGTGTTTCCTGTTGCCTTGATGAATCGTCTGTCAAAGTTTCGTCTGCTTACGGCCAGGCTGTCGGCCAGCTTTTCAAACGAAATTTTTTCAGTCATGTGTTCTTCGATATATGATTGGGCTTGTTCTACGATTTCGTCACCATGCGTTTTCTGGATATGAAAGATCGAAAACTGTGATTGTGAAGTGCGCTCTATGTCGATCTGAAAGATCTTGGAACAGAAAATAGCCACTTCCCGGTCAAAATACTTTTCTACCAGGTAGAGCATCAGGTTTAGAAAAGAGTAACCGCCCCCATTGGTATACACTCCCTTTTCATCCGTGATTATTTGATCCTGTGCTACTTTAACATCCGGATACATTTTTTTGAATTCTTCCGTGGAATTCCAGTGGATAGAGCAGGTTCTTCCATCCAATATGCCTGTGGCAGCAAGTAGAAAAGCACCTGAGCACATACTGGCAATTTCAGCGCCTTCTTTGTATTGCCTCGTAATCCAATTAATCAGTTTTTCGTTCCTTTTGACAGTTTTAGTAAAATCATCGAAGATAGAGGGTATGATTACCAGATCTGTTTTTTTGATCTGATTGAGATCATCGGGATACACTTTGAAAAACTGCTCCTTTAAACCCTGTTCCTGAGCATAACCAGCTACCTGGATCTTGAGCTTTGGGCTGTTTCCAATCTTCTGCCAATAGCCATTGGCACGGCTCAGTATTTCATAAGCCCCACCTATGCTATTGAGGTTGACAATGCATTCTGGAACTACAATGGTGACGTGCTTCATGATATTAATGTTTGTACAAAAATACGCACTCATCGTGTCCAAATCAACCCGTCACAAAGTCCATTTTACACGCTATTCTTGAATTATTTGGCCAATAGTTTTGTGATGATCAATTGAGATTTAACAAATACGATGAAAGGAACATTAATTAATATGATGATAGGAGTAGTACCAATCATGCTCGTGTCTACGCTAACACGAGCAGAGGTATTGAATGGCCAAAAAGAAATAGGAGAATTAAAAACACAAGAACAAAACGAAAACATGAACAAACAAATAGCATCAGATTTTAGCACTGCCTTTCTGGTAGATCAAAGCCCGGAGGAGGTTTTTAATACAGTTACCAACGTACGCGGTTGGTGGTCAGAGAATATTGAAGGTGGCACCAGTAAGTTGGGTGAAGAATTCATTTATCATTATAAGGATGTTCATTATTGTAAAATCAAGCTGGTAGAAGTAGTCCAAAATCAAAGGGTGGTGTGGCACGTATTGGAGAATTATTTCTCTTTCACGAAGGACGAAAAAGAGTGGACGGGCACTAAAATCATTTTTGAGATTTCTAAAGAAGGAAAGCAGACTAAACTTCAGTTTACCCATCAGGGATTGATACCCGCATATGAATGCTTTGAAATATGTAGCGATGGCTGGACCAACTACATTGACGGTAGTTTAAAGAACCTCATAACAAAAGGTAAGGGAGAGCCAAATCCAAAAGAGGGGGGATTTAATCAGGAGTTGGTGGAAAAGTGGAAGTTGGATTCAGCAACCTCTGCTTCTTCCGATTCAAAAGACCAACACCTTACCGTTTCTTTTCTGGTGGATAAAACACCTGAGGAAGTCTTTGGTGCTGTTACAAACATCGGTGGCTGGTGGACCGAAAATTACAAGGGAGGCACCCGCAAGTTGAATGAGGAGTTTGAGGTTCAGTTTTGGGATGTTCATTACTCAAAACAAAAGCTGGAGGAGGTTGTCCCCTATCAAAAGGTGGTTTGGCTGATAATAGACAGCAAGCTTACTTTCATAGAGAAACAGGATGAGTGGACAAACACCCGGGTCATATTTGATATTTCCAGCGTAGGCAACCAAACCAAAGTTCAATTTACTCATGAGGGGTTAACTCCAGACATAGAATGCTATACCGATTGCTCCAGTGCGTGGAATGGGTATTTGACTGGCAGCCTCCGAGATTTCATTATGACTGGAAAAGGAAAGCCGGAGGTTCGGGTGGAGCAAGTGGATAAATAGTTTCAACTAGTTACGTTGGGGCGGGCTCTTGATAACCTTTCTAAATCAGCTCTTTGTAAAGTTATTTCACACGCCCTTAGCGTTTGTTTTAGCAGTTAATTTTATAAATAATAATCTCAATCAAAATGGAAAAAATGACTAATGAAGACCTTTCGATAACCCTGCAAGTAGAGCAGACACCACTAAAAGTTTATAAAGCCATCAATGATGTGAGTGAATGGTGGACGAAGATTGAAGGTGGTGCCAAAAATATAGGGGACACCTTTACCGTTCGGTTTGGGGATGTTTATATCACCCATCAGGTGGAGGAGCTAGTACCTTATAAGCGGGTGGTTTGGCAGGTGAAAGATAGCAGTGTGGCGAGTTGGGTAAATACCCGCATTCAATTTGACATAAGTGTAGAAGGAGATCTCACAGTGGTTCAATTTACGCATAAGGGCATGACGCCTCAGGCTGAAGATTATGAAGATTGTATGAAGGGTTGGACCAAATTCATCAATGAAGGATTAGTGAGGTTGGCCTCCGTCATACCTGTGACGAATGAAGAAATATTAGATCGATTCAAAGCTCTTGCGATAGAGGAGCGGTGGTTTGATATACAGGATGACCTTTTCTCCACTAACGTAAAGAGTATAGACCCTGCCCATTCACCTTACATGGGATATGCTGAAGGGAAAGCTGCTGTCCGTAAAAAAGGGAAAGATTTTGTGGCCAAGGTTGAAGAGTTTCATGGGGCGAGAACTTCCGAACCTGTAATGGGAGGGAATTACATAGCCGTAGCTCGGGACATGGATATTACCGCCCAGGGTTTCGGACGAATTCAAATCAACGAGGTTATGCTCTATGAAATAAAGGATGGGGAAATCGTTTCTGAGCAGTTTTTTTATTAGACTCTTTTCAAGATCCAAATATCTCGGAACATAAAAAAAGAATAGTGAAAGCCAGTAAGTTAAACATTGGAGTAATTGGAGCCGGACAGATTGGGGGAACCTTAATCAAACAGTATACAAAAGCAGGGCATGCCGTGAAAATGACGAATGCAAGTGGCCTGGATAAACTCAAGCATTTAGCTTGTGAAACAGGAGCTCATGCTGGTAGTTTGAAGACGTCATCACAGATGTAGATGTAATTGTTTTAAGTATCCCGTTTGTCCAGGTTCCTGAACTTCCAAAACATGCCTTTGGGGATAGTCACTCTGGTATACCGATTATAGATACCTGCAATTATTATCCTATAAGAGATGGACGCATCAAGGAAGTCGAGGAAGGAATGCTTGAAAGCATTTGGGTGTCAAATCATATTCAAAGACCCGTCATTAAAGCGTATAACAACATCTTTGCCGAGTCTCTGATTTATTCAGGTAAGCCAAAAGGAGACCCAAATAGAATTGCGCTTCCGATATCCGGGGACGATAAAAACGCCAACGAAATTGTGGCCATGCTGATTGACACAAGCGGCTTTGACTCGCTGGACTATGGAGTACTAAAGGAATCATGGAAACAGCAACCCGGAAGCCCCGTCTATTGCACGGATCTGACATTATCACAACTTCAAAAGTCATTGGCTATCGCTTCACCAAAAGGTTTGCCGAAAAAACGAGAATTGGGATTGAAGTACATCCTGGAGGATGGTCACGAAAAGTGGATGGATACAGTGCTTCATAATAGGACTATTTACAAATCTGTGTTGCAATAACCGATTAAACACATTAACCCTTATCTTATGTTTGAGAAAATGAGCAATCAAGACTTTACACTGACTTTATTGGTTGACCGATCACCATCTGAGGTCTTTAGGGTAATCAAAAATGTGCCTGGCTGGTGGTCTGGTATGCACGGTGAGGAATTTGAAGGTAAATGGGATAATGTGAATGATGAATTTTCATTTACTGCCGCAGGAGGAGCACATTACAACCGACAGAAATTAGTAGAGCTGGTTCCGGGCAAGAAAATTATCTGGCTCGTAACAGAAAGTGAACTCAGCTATATAGTGGATACTGATGAGTGGGTAGGCACCCAGATATGCTTTGAGCTTTTCGAAGAAGATAACGGGACAAAAATAGTATTTACCCACAAGGGGTTGACCCCCGAGGTAGAGTGCTACGGAAGCTGTTCGGTTTCCTGGACGGATTATCTTCAGCAACGTTTATTGAAGGCTCTCAGCTCTAATTGAGCAGTGTAAGAGTTAACTGTCGCAATCAGCCCACAAGAATGTCGCTTTCGGCATATTCAAGTGGACGGTATCGATAGTAGTTTTGTTGTGTGTAATAAAGCCTTGAGCGGACAATTAAAAGACCTTCAAAATGAAACCAATAAAAATTTTATTCGCTCATAGTGGTGGTGGGCAAGGTAGCGTAGGACAAGGAAGTTTTGATTTAGTAACGTACTTAAAAAATGAATTGGGAAACGAATTTGAAATGCTTTACCCAATAATTAATGATCCAGAAGCTCCTACGTATCAAATGTGGAAAAATCTTTTCATCAACGAGTTTAAGAAAGCGAACAAGCCTACAATCCTTATTGGACATTCATTAGGAGCTTCAATGCTGCTTAAATTCATTTCAGAAGAAAAACCAAATTTTTTGATTTCAGCACTCTACTTAGTTGCAACACCTTTATGGGGAAAAAATGGTTGGGATGTGGACGACTTTGTACTCAAGGATAATTTTGAAAACGAACTCAAGCAAGTGAATAAGATTTTTCTCTATCAATGTAAAGACGATACAATTGTCCCGTTCAAACATTTTAATTTCTATAAGAAAGCCATGCCCGATGCAACCGTAAGAGTTTTGAAAGGAACAGACCATGCATTTGCGAATGGACTGCCTGAATTGGTTGATGACATTAAAATGAACATTGGTGTTTAAATCTTAATGATAAAACAACAACCCTTCAAACAATGAAAAAAGACAATCACAAAAAAATAATCTTAACAGCATGACAAAAACAGAAATTGCAAAGGCATTCTCCAACGGGGAATTTGAAAAAACCTACGATTTCATAGCTAAGGATGCAGAATGGATTGTAGTCGAAGAAGACAAATTCTCAGGTAAACAAGCCATTATTGACAATTGTGAGCAAGTTGGAAACTACTTCAAGTCGGTAACCATAGACTTCAAAACACTCAATATCATTACAGATGGAAATAAAGTTGTAATTAATGGAACAGCAGAATTTTTAAGAGATGGCAAACGGGTTTCGTTTGTTTCGGCATGTGATGTTTATGAGTTTAATGAAGACAGCCAAATTCAAAGAATAACTTCGTATTGTATACAATCCAAGTAACTATTATAAGCAGGGTATAAATTATGGCAAGAAGCAGGTTAATGGAGATGCACAACATTGGTATCGTTGTGGAATCACTCGATAATGCAATTGCATTTTTTACAGAAATTGGTTTGACACTGGAAGGACGAATGATGGTAGAAGGAGAATGGGCAGGACGTGTGACAGGACTTGGAAATCAATCTGCTGAGATAGCAATGATGGTTACTCCTGACGGGCACTCAAGACTTGAACTATCACAGTTTCTAAATCCTCAGACAATTGCAGACCACCGGACCGCCCCTGTGAATTCACTAGGTTATCTGCGCGTCATGTTCAGGGTTGATAATCTTGACGAACTACTGATTAGACTTGAGAAGCACGGTGCTAAAGTACTTGGAGAAGTGGTTCAATTTGAGAACATGTATCGACTTTGCTACATACGTGGAGCAGAAGGAATACTGGTAGGATTAGCTGAACAACTTGGCAGTGATACAGCGGCAGATCTTTTAGAAAACAAATAAGCTATACTCGAGTATTGCAAAATGACATGAATTACCAGATTATTCTTCCATCTTATGCCTTGAGTAACTATGTGTCTTATTTCTGGACGCTCCAATACAGCGGTGGGTTAGGCGAAGAGATTGTTTTCAATTCATTCGTGGATAATTCTACTGGTATTATTTTCCAACACAACCAGGGAAAAAGCGCTTTCTATCAGAAGGGAAAAGGTGAGTTACTGACTTCTTTTGTATATGGCCCCTCTACTAAACCAACAGTGACTTTTGGTGCAGATGTCTTTGAGTTGAACGGAGTGCTGTTCAAGCCGGGTGGGTTAAGGGCGTTGCTAAGAATGGATACAGATGAACTCACTGATGAGATGGTCTGTATTGATGAGTTTGCCGAAGGGTGCGGATTGGCCGATCATCTGCTTAATATTCAGTCAACTGAACAGAGGATGGAGGTGCTGGAGCAGTTTCTAATTAGAAGGATGTCTAATTCATTGGCATTCGACCAGCTTATTCATCATTCTTTGGATTTAATACATGCGCAAATTGACACCATACGGATGCTTGACTTATGTAAGACCCTGAAACTTTCTGACAAACAGTTTGAGCGGAGGTTTAAACGATCCATTGGTGTCACGCCCATATTTTATACCCGTGTGTGTCGGTTTCAAAATGCAATGGAGCTAATAAAAACGGGTCAATACAACAAACTTGGGGATGTCGCTTATGCACTTGGGTATTCAGACCAGTCTCACTTTATCAAGGATATAAAACAATTTTCGGGCTATGCTCCCAGGGATCTTTCGCAACAGGTTAGTGACTTTGTAGTCAATCTGAATAAGCCACTGGGACTCCAAAGTGAAGCTAAAAGTTGATTTGATGGGTTATGTGTAGTTACCTATGACCTAATGACGTTCCAAATGACTTAAGGGCAAAGTCGATCAACATTTTTGTCATTTGATAAATTTCGAAATAAGTGTATTGTGAATCTTTGTGGCTATGGACAAATTAATTAACTATCTGTTGGAATTTGGGCAGCTAAATCAACAGCAAATCAACTTGATAAAGAGAAAGGCACAGGTATTGGAGTTGAAAAAAGGTGATTACTTTTCTGAAGCAGGTAAAATACCAAGACAAGTAACATTTATCGAAGAAGGTATCCTTCGGGTATGCTACTACAACAGCAAAGGAGATGAAATCACCAAATATTTTGTTGATGAAAACAATTTTGCAGTGGACATAAACAGCTTCACACAAAAAATCCCATCTTCGGAATATGTACAGGCTGTCGTATATTGTACACTGCTTGTGTTTTCTACAGAATCACTCAATGATTTATCAGCTACTATCATTCAATGGGACGGAATTATTAACAAAATAACAGAAAAAGCATTGGTGGAAAAAGTAAACAAGCTGAGCCCAATGTTAGCCGAAGATGCCACAACAAGGTATCTGAATTTTTTAGAGAAATTCCCGAATTTAGCTAATAGAGTTCCGCTATCCTATCTCGCTTCTTACTTGGGAATCACGCAATCCTCACTAAGTAGAATTAGAAAAGGTATCTGAATTCATTATTTGCCAAATGGCAAAAGTTTTTGCTTTTGAAGTACTGAAGTTTGCTTCATCATTTAATAAAAGCAAAAACATGGATTCAATCATTATCACCGGTGCGACTAGCGGAATTGGTTTTCACTGTGCCTTACAAATGGCTCGTATTGCAAAAAACGAGCAAATTATTATTCCTGCCAGAAATGTGAGGGCAGGAAAAGAAGTGGTTGAAAGGATAAAGGATAAGACAGGTCATAAAAACCTAAAATGTTTGGAATTGGATTTGGCATCATTACAATCCATTAGCCAATTTTCAGAGATATTAGCCAAAGAAAAACGCCTTTCCATTTCCATCTTGATCAACAATGCAGGTGTACAGAATATTGGAGAAACGCAGTATACCGCAAACGGGTTTGAACGGACATTTGGTGTAAATCACTTAGGAGCATTTGCTTTGACCATACAATTACTTTCCTTGATTAAAGATGATGGACATATAACATTCACATCGAGTGAGACCCACGACCCTGCATTAAAAACACCCATAGAACCACCTATTTATACAAGTGCTCACGAACTTGCTTTCCCTACAGAAACTTTCGAAAAACAAAATACTGTCGGACAAAGAAGGTACTCCACGTCAAAGTTGTGCAATATCATGACGACTTATGCATTGCAAGAACGGCTAAAACACACAAATATCAGGGTAAATGCCTATGACCCAGGATTAACACCGGGTACAGGGCTAGCAAGAACTTACACACCTGTTATGCGATTTTTATGGAAAAATATCTTTCCTGTGTTGACCTTATTCAAAAGCAACATCCATACTCCTGCACAAGCGGGAAGAAATTTAGCAAACCTGGCGTATGCGGAGAGGTACAACGACTTGAGAGGAATTTATTTCTCAGACGGTAAAGTGTTTAAAACATCTGTTGATTCTTACAACAAGGATTTTCAAAAGGACCTGTGGAGTGGCAGCCTTGAACTTACCAAAACCACATTTACCGAAGAAACTTTTAAAAAAGGCAATAGGTAACATTATTTATAAACCATAGTGGTGTTCATTCGCTATGTGTAGATTTTGTACGGTTAAGGGTTGTTTCAAACCGAAAAGTTACCTCAGACGATGTTCTTAACTGCGAGCTGCTTTGAAACGAGAACATCGAGTTTTTCTTGGACACCTATATAAACTGAAGATAACATTCTCTTTTAGTTGGATGTCGAATTTTTACAATTACTGAAGACTTTTTGAAGATATCTTGATTGAGTAAGTACAGTAATCAATCAAATTTTAGAAACATCTGCTATGAAACTGAAATTCATTCTATCGTTCTTAATCCTCATCATTTGTTATGGAGTATATAGCCAGGAAGGTCAGATTGGAGGAACAACGGAATCCAATTCTGTAATTGAAGAAAAAGGATTAATCAAAGTGTCCATTATGTATCCATTTGCAGAAGGGAAGACCTTTGATATGGCGTATTATGTAAGCAACCACATGCCGATGGTAGCAGGTTTTTTAGGCCAAAACCTGGTTAAGTACACCATTGAGAAGGGGGTTGCCAGTGGTATTCCCAATACACCACTTCCCTTTATGGCGATTGGTACTTTTTATGTAAAAAGTCTGAATGAATATCAGAAAGCGATTGCTCCGAACAGAGATGCTATTCGATCAGATTTTTCTAATTATACCAATATAAGCCCAGTAATCCTTGTTAGCGAGGTTATTAAGTAAGATTGTTTTTTCGAAAGGAGATCGCCTTCAGGTGGCAATTCAGCAAGTGTTCAAACTCTCGTAGGAATTTTTGAAGGACGTCATAACTGATTTTGAGCCCCATAATTTTCCTGTGGTCTTGGATAGTTTATTTGAAAAGACAGCCATTCTCATATCAGCTAATATGATGGGAGTGATTTCATTGAACTCGCGATTTTATTTCTTTTTTGGATAGGTGTAGCGTTTCCAGTTTTCGATCCGTATGGAGGTAAATAATATTTAATGATATGAAAAATTATATTATATCTCTGACAGCCATTGCGCTGATTGTGCTCTTGCAAAACTGCGATGATGCTACTAACGATGACATCAATGTAAGTCCTGAAGCATATTCTGTATCTGCAGATGATTACACTTTTCATTTCAATGATGAAATGTATGCAGAAGCGAATGCCAGGCGGGCAAACTCCAAAGAATGCAATTTTGACTGGAGTATAGAAAGTGTCAGTCGGGTGGGAAATGTACTCACAGTACAAGTTGACAGGCCAAAAGACTGTGGTGTAACGTATGAAATCATCTCTGGTGGTGTGGAATTCAGTTACCCTCCACGAGCAGCGATATTCGTAAAGGCCATTTCTCAAGGTTGTGATTCCAATGGGGAATACATTTCCGAGAATCTGACTATCAATATGGAAGAAGCCTATATCCATATGTCTGCAAGCGACTTAAAAGAAACGCTCGTTAATGTGAGGGACTTTTGCTCCCTCAATGACATCAGCTGTGATGGTGAGTGTAACGTAACTGTAAGCGATCAATAATCAAATGAGGGTGATGGTTAGGCGGTATGAGGGAGCTGTATAGTTGAGTTCCCTCTTCCCGCTTTTAGGATAAAGTACCGACACGTTGAAGAAATACCTGAATGATGCAGAGCTTATTGCCGGCTGTACGAAAAAATCACAGAAATATCAGGAGTTGTTGTTCAAGAAATACTACGGATATGCTATGTCAATAGGTATTTCTTATCTGAATAATAGAGATGATGTTGTTGAAGTTGTCCAAGATTCATTTCTGAAAGTGTTTAACGCCATCGATCAGTATCAACCCTCTCAACCTTTTAAGTATTGGTTAAGGAAAATCGTAGTGAATACTGCCATTGACTATTACAGGAAGCAGCGAAAATTTCATCTGCATGTAGATATATCAGATGCAATAATGGAAAGTCCATCCCCATCATACTGTGTTTTGGACAAGCTGGGAACACAAGATCTGATTGATATTATAAACAAACTTCCATTGACACAGAAGCTGGTATTTAACCTGTTTGAAGTAGAGGGCTATAGCCATGCAGAAATTGCCGAAAGGATGGGTTTCCCTGAAAGTAGTTCCCGAACCTATTTAACAAGGGCAAAAAAGAAACTACGCGAGTTGGTCATGCAATATGAAAACCGAAAATGATGGAAAAGGGGTTTGATGATCTTTTAGCCAAAAAAATGAGGGGAGCATTTCTTGACCTGGAAGCGCCTTATGATGAAGGTGCATGGGAGCGATTTCTCGAGCGAAAGAAAAGCAAAAAGCGAGTGATTTTCTGGCTCGGTGCCAGTGTCGCTGCATCTATTGTATTGGCTATTTGCTTTGACCCCCTATATCAGCTAACAATATTTCCAAAACCTATAGCCCCGATAATCCAAAATGAGAAAATCATACCACCTGCCTCACAATTACAACCAAGGGAAGAACTGATTGATGTGAAGGATGAGCAGTGGGTGAGTAATTCCCTAAGGCTTGCATACGAGAAGGTACCCTCTCGCAAAGCAAATATTCATAGGCAGACTATTGCGTTTGAAACGGAATCAGACAATTTGCATAAAACCACTTCTGAAACAGATCATGCCGACATACATAGTATTCCGGATTCATTGAAACAGACCGATAGTAACCTGGCAGACCTATTTGCAGACTCGACTTATCTGGCGCTAGAAAATGATAAAGAAGGGAATAAACAATTACTCTTTGGTGTAATACTCGCATCAGGCATAGGCGTTGATAATAGTAGTCAGGGCCTCACCGGAGCGATGAGTTACAATGGTGGAGTTTCATTTGAACTCCCGATTGCAGATCAACTTTCTATCGGGACGGGCCTTGTTGTGAACTATATGAGTACGGATAGAGAGTCAACTAGCTTTGTGGGTGATTTGAACAACCCCGATAAGAGAGAAGATGCGTTTCACTCGGAATACTTCAATCTGGGTATACCCATCCAATTAGTTTACACCTTGAACGAAAGGAAGGACAATCTTTTCGCCTTGATTGGGATAAACTCCTACTATTCAGTGAAACAACAAACGCACGTTAACAGCACCACTACAAGAGATGTTCATGTTTTTAGTGGAGATGGGGAGCCTATGATTGTAACCGAGACTTTTGGAAGCTCTGAAACCATCCGAGGAGAAGGCAATGAATTGCTTCCTGCTGCCACATTGGACTTAGCCTTGAGTTATCGGTTATTTCAGAGTGAAGGGTTAGTCTATGAGATTCGTCCATTCTACAGGCATCCCATTTCATCAATAACTGGAGATGGCACCAGGGTTCCAATGGGAGGTGTAGCTATCAGGTTGCTTTTTAAGCAAGGGGAATAAGCACCGTTAATGGTTACTCTTATTATTGATAATTTGTTCTAGGTGTAGTTAACCCTATACTTAATTTATTCCACGATTTTCTTAAGACCATCTATTACAACCGCCCAATTTTCAGAAGAATGTTTTGCTTTATCTTCATCATAATTAGATTGTGTGATTTTCAATTCGGTTCCAGCTTCTATGGGTTTTACTTGGTAAGTAACCAAAAGATAGTTTTCCGTTTTATCCTCCAAACCGCTCCAACTGCTTAAGTAGCTGTATGAAAGTTTTTTATTTGGTGAAAATTCTAAAACAACTCCTTTGTCTGTGTAAGGTGTTCCTTCATATTCTCCAGTCCAAAGAATAGGGCTACCTACTTTCCAGTCTGTTTCTTGATTAGATTCAAAAAAATATTTTTTTACAATTTCAGGGTTAATTAACGCATCCCAAACTTTTTCTATTGGAGCTTTAATAGTTGTCTGATAGGTGGATTTAAATTCTGTTTGCATACTATTAATTATTAAGAGTTTCCGTAATAAATTGATAAATGTCATTTTTGAATCACCCAAGGCTGAAAAATAGTCTAAATTAAAATTGTTAACTCGTTTCAATGATTTAACCGTTGTTTCTAGACCTCTTTTGGTAAGGTGAACTGTTTTTGCCCTTGTATCACTCGCATGCTCTGTTCGTGTCACGAGCCCCTTTTTTTGTAGTGTTCTCAAGACAGTAGAAGTGGTCATTTTATCCATTTTTGCTGCATCAGCAACAGCCACTTGGATAGTATCTCGTTCATTTTGGAGTAACCAATAAATAGCGGTTAGTATTGTCATTTGAGGAGAAGTGATATTATACTCTTCAATTAATAAGTTTTTTCCATTCTGCCAGTCTGAAAAAACTTGCCAGAGAAAATAGTCAGGGCTATCCTCATCATTTCTAAATTGAAAATCGCTGTAATCAAGCATATTTTTAAAGGTAAGTGCATATATAGTAAGTTAACTTATTATATGCAACCTAATCTTTCCTTTCATATGTTTTTTTTTGGCACAAAATATCCGAGCTGATTATTACTATGGGATTATATCTGTTTGCATAAAAAAAACATGACAAGACTGAAATTTAACTCCTTGTTCATTATGGTGTGCGTGTGCTGCATTTATATGATCGTAGGCTGTTCAAAAAACATTGATCCAGTTTATCGTTTTCAAGGTAGAATGAGTGTTGGTGAGTGGAGAAGAACTTTTTTTCAGTGAACCTCCCGGATAATTTCTATGAAGAGGATGGTCATTTTCCTTTGGTTGTTGCTCTGCACGGTACCGGAGGCGCTTCAATGTGAGCGTGACTATGGGCTTACAGCCAAAGCAATTGAAACGAACTGGGTGATTGTTTATCCGGAGGGGGTTCCAAGACCAGGACCTTTTGAGATACGCACATGGAAAGCAGGTACCTGTTGTGATTATGCGGTTGCCAATAACGTGGATGATGTAGGGTTTATCCGCTCGGTTATAGGCGAGATGGTAAGAACCTACAAGAAGATAAACAATTAGGTGCAAATAAGGTACAAAAGGGTGCTAAAAATCGAGAATATGAGCTAAATAAAAACAGTCTAAAAGCATCAATAAATGCTTATTTAGGCTGTTTTTTAGGTTAGTTTACTGGTGTTTATGAGTTGTTTGAGAGGTTACTTTCCGATACAATATCTAATGTACTACTGACTATCAGTTAGTTAGCTGTCAATAGGTGCAAATTAGCAACAAAAAGTGTTGATTTATAGCTAATTAAGGGCTAAAGAAAGGAAAAATCAAAGGTACGGGCATAAAAAAACCGCTCTACAAAGAAAGCGGTTTTTCAAGAAAACGTCAATCGCTTTACGCAACTGCTACAGAGCCTAAATAAGAGCTGTTAGCGACTTTAGAGCCATCTTCTGAGATAAACCCTAAGAACACTTCAACATCTTCACCAGTGTACTCAGAAGGCACGGAAATGGTCTCAGTTCCGGCTGATCTTGCTGGTCCAGCTATGGTGAATACTGCTTCTTGGCGTGTGGTGTTCAATAGAACAATCAGAGCTTTGTCTGTTGCCTGTGCGCTACCACTTCCTGAATTGTCGTCCCAGGTGATTTGTACATCTCCAGCACTTGGAGAAGAAGCTGCTCCATTGGCTGCACCTGAGAGGTTTCCACGGGTAACCAATGCACTTGCATAGTCAACCATGAAGTTTGGATAAGCTCCCGTGATTGCGTTGTTCAGGTTGTATGACATGGCCGCATTGAACTGCGTCATCTTGTTAGCATACAACTTGAAGCCTACTCTCAGGAAGTCAGTCATTGGTTGCAAGAACCTTAGAACTGTTGAGAATTTGGAACGTTGGTCAACCTGACCTTCTGTTCTCGGGTTGGTTACGTTGGCAGGCTTGATTCTCATGTAGTCAATGCCCTTCCAAGTTCCACCTACGACATTTCCGACCTTGCCGGAGAAGCCGCCTAATACACCTTGTGAAATTTTTCCCATTGCTTTTTAAATTTTACGGGGTTAAACAAATGCTTGGACTTGGCACGGACTAAACACGGCTTTATCCTATCGCATCTAAAATACTCCAAGAAATATGCAAGGTTGTTGGCTTGGGTGCTGTTGCGTTGGAACGCTTCTTTTTGCTTGTCAGGTAGTTACAAGTTGACATTGCAGGTAGTTAACCTGCGCCTGTGTCACGAAGTAGCTGGCAGAAAATTGACCTTCTTGCTGTATCTACCATCTTCAAGGAGACCTTGATTTTTTCTTCATGGATTTCTAAAAGTCTGAGTGCATTAATAGCCTTTTCAAATGCCTGGGCATTGGTGCTTGCTTTCGTTTCTGATTCAATCAAGTGCTTTCTCAATTCGTGAATGGATATGAAAGGGATTACAGATCCACGAAGAAAGAACTGGAAGGATTTGGAACGCCACAATCCGAAGCAAAGCCAGTACATAAACTCTCTGTCTCCTTCATTTTCAGTCAGGCAAACAAAGCAATTCGGGCAAGGTGCAATCAGCGGTTTCCCACTGTTCAATCCTTTATTCAGGATAAAGAAATGGGGTTTGGTGTAGGTGGATTCTGGTCTGTGTGTTTTCAAGCGAAACGATTTCATATAGCAAGCCATTAGAATTATGCTCGCTGCGCTTCGCACAGACATTTTCAAAAGAGAAAAGAAAAAAGGGAAAAAAGAAAAGAGAAAGCTCTTGAAAAGGCGGGTGTGGGAGGGTTGACAAGGTTTTTGGGAAAAATACTACCCGTAGGGTGGAGATTTTTATCAAAACCCGTAGGGCTTGACCTTGACAGCCCGGTTGTGCGTTGGGCTTGTGCGAACCCGCCTAACTTTGCTTGTCTCTATTTTTTTTGACAACATGACTTGCCATTATCTAATTGAATAGGGGGACAAGGAATAGAACCATAACTGCAATACACACAGCAATCTCCTGATTGAGGTTTTAATACCTTGTGACATTTTTCACATTCATAAAAATATTGGCAGGCATCAGTTGGCATAATTTCCTCTTTTTTATGACCGCAATTGGGACAAGTGATTGTGGATTCAAGAACTACTTCGCTCATCATTGTTTATTTATGGATTCTACTTTATAACCAGTTTTATCTACAGCAGCTTTAACCTCATCAATATTTGTTTTTGACTCATCAAAGGTCACTACGGCATTGGCTTTTTCATAAGAAACTTCTAACCCTGAAATACCTGAAAGTTTGCCAATTTCAAGTTTTACATGTTCCTCACATCCTGAACAGGTCATTCCAGTAATATTTATTTCATAAGTCGATTCAAGATTAGCGTTCTCGGAAATTGAAAGTTGGGTTTCGGGGTAAAAGGCATCAGCATAATATGGGAAAGCAAGCATGACCGCTGCAAACACTGTCATTATACCCAGAAATTTCTTGGAATGCCAAAAGGAGGGCTTTTCATCATCCTCACACTCACATGCAATTTCCTGAGCTGATTTTGGTTTTAATTTTTGATACCATCCAAAGGCTAATACAACCACGGTAATTCCTATCAACCAAGGGCGAAAGGGGTCTAACCACGAGAATGCTGCGGCAATACCACTTGATCCAGCAAGTAATGCCAGTACCGGAGTGATGCAGCAAAGAGATGCGCTTACAGCCGTCAATAGGCTTGTGACTGCCAATGAATTTGATTGCTTATTCTTCATGATATTGATACTTTTTCGGATTCCAACAACTTAAATATGGGATTCAGGATATTGGTGTTTGATTCTGATATTGAATAGAAAATAGTTTGACCAACCTTCTTAGTTTCCACTAATCCTGCATCTTTTAATTTTCTTAGATGCTGGGATATTGCAGGAACGGTCATGTTCAAAATATCACTCAAGTCACAAGGACACATTTTGGATTCTTTCTCCAATAAAAAGAGAATTTTTAAACGCACTTCATTACCAGCAAGGTTAAGTGCTTTGGCTAATCGGCTGACTGATTCCTCTACTTTTTCGATGTCCTGTTTACATTGATTGATTTGATCAACGTCCGCATAGACTCTGATACATGTTTTGGTCATAATACACTGTATTTAAGAAGTCGCTTAAATAAATGCTAAGGAAAGGAAATTAGTTTAATATTTAAGCAAATACTTAATAATTATTACTGAATGACTTAGAAAGTGGTTGTCGTGGGTGAACGCAGGTAAACTAAGGCGTAGCCATTCATGCGAGCCGCCTGCGAGCGGAGCAAGGGTGGTGGCTGCAAAAGCCCGAAGAATGAGGGCGGCAGACGCCTACCGTTTACGGCAGGGCTGGCGTGATTTTTGGCATCAGGGTCGGCAAAGGCAAGGGTAGCGATTGAACGGAACGAAACGATTGTTGGGGTGAAATGAAGCAATTAATGGCTGTTGTTCGTGTTGGAGTATTTGACATCTTGATTCATCCACCAAATACCAATTGAAGGTCAAACAGCCGTATTGCGGAATGGAACTATGTTGGCTCGTGTAGTGAAGTGAATGAGCTACTCTTGTGTGGGGTGCTGAAAGTGGCTGAATGAAAGGAAAGAGGAACGAGAGACTGAAATGAAGCGACTGTAGACACTGGATTAGCTGCAAAAAGCATGACAGCCCGATCAGCCCGCAGCGACCCGCAGGCGAGCAAAAACAATAAGCAGCGACAGACCCCCAATAATTTAGAATGTGAGTATAGCGAACACCATAGAAGGGGTTTGGGGGGGATGAGATAGCTGCGAGTGAGGATGGAGAGAGTGTGTGAAGCAAAACAAGTGAACGGCAATGAGTGAGCACCGACTGGAGCGCAAACGAACTGGTAAGTGAACGGTATATGCAAGGGCGACCACCGATAAAAATCGGCATAAACTCCGGGAGTTTATTGCACCCTTGCAGATATGTTTTTGCGGAACAAAACGGAACGACTGACGAACACCGCTTTACCTGCGTTGGGGTGTGCGTTGGGAAAAGCAAGTGTGGCACGGTATGGAATGCAGTTTTGCGGAATGGAATATCGGGCTACTCTTGCTGTGCGGTGCAGGAAGTGGGTGATTGAAGTGAGAGAGGTACGAACGAACGCAATGAACCTACTGGAAGCACATGGGTGTGGGAGGGTTGATTTATGTACTTCTTTATACCTCAAACTAAAACAGGTTTCATTTGTCAAAATTATTAACCAATGAGTCAAAGTAATTAGTCAATTGAGCTTTTTTTAAGGAATCCAATTTGGCATCAGGGTGCATAAGCACATAAGCAGGAAGTGGCATTTTATCATCTGCAATTTGACTAATGATTGACTTTATTTTCATTCGTTTCATGCGGTTCGAAAGATTGCCAAATGCAGATAGGTTTAATTCAGATTTTCCTGCTGAAATATGATTTTGTAATAGCCAACCTATGGGTTGAACATTGCTATACCAAGGGTATCTTGATTGGTTGCTGTGGCAATCGTAACACGATGATTGAATCATATTGCCAATAGCAATTGGTGGTTGGTAGGATTTGATAAAATCAGCATTACTTACTAACTCTGTTTCATTGCGTTGAATGGGGAAGAATTGAATCCCCAACAACACAATAAATAGTACCCCTAAGGCTAATCTATGCCATTTTCTCATTTCATTGAAATGGTCTCCTTTACTGAACCACAAGTAAGCATCTTACTGCCAAATAAAGGGTTTTTGATCTCCTGTGACGCACTTAACCAACTCCCACCATTTCCTTTGTTATACATGGGGCAATATTGCTGGTATAGGGTTCTATCCGTGCCGACTTGTACAAGTAAGTCCATGAAGTCCTTTGTCATGCCTTCAAAATGCTCTCGCTGATGTGCTATTTCACTTTTGGCAATGTGCTCACCATGTTCTTTTAGGACTTCCAATATTTCCTTGATTGCCGCTTGTTTGGTGGCATCAAAAGTGGAAATATCCAGACCTGAAGTAGCTTCGGCAAGTTTTTGACCTGCGTTGGCAGCAGCTTTTGAATCATCTTGAACTAATGCAGTTTTTAAAGCGAGGTAACTGTCTATTAAATCAGTAATAGATTTATTTTCTTCCATACTCATTTCTGAACCTGTGGCCATAGAATGGTCTGCCTCATGCGACATTGCACTGTGATCGTGCTGTTTCGCTGATTCTTCCTGATTGTTTTGGTTTGAATTGCCACAAGCAATTAGCGATAGACTTAAACTAACTGAGAGTATTAAGACAAGCATTGAATTTGATTTTTTCATTTTTTTAGAATTTATAAGTTAAACATTTGAATTATTGATAAGCCAAGAATGGCAAGGAGCACAATACCCCAGATCACTCTTGAAGCCCATTTTTTAAGTTTTGAAGGAGGAGACTGATCTCCCGTTTTACAACACGATTTCATTTGATCGTTTTAGTATTTTCACCACAACTGAGCATAGCCTGGCCGAAGTAAGGATTGAGAATTTCCTCTTTATTGCTCAACCAGTCTGCCCCTTTATTAGAATCAGCCATTGGGCAGTGTTGTAGATATACAGGGGTAGTGATTGGCACAAAGGATTCCGCAATAGCTATCATCGATTTTGAAACTTTAATGAAACTCGCCCTTAGAGCTTTTATATCAGAAAGGTGTTCAAGATGCTGTGCACTCTGTTTCAATACTGATGATTGTTGCATCCAAAGCGTATGGGCATCTCCTTTGAAAAGATTCATGTTCACTTTTGAAAGGGAGCTGTTTATTTCATTTCCTGCTACTTTAGCTTTTTCAAAATCATCATTCACCAGCGCATTTTTCATTTTGAAATAGCTATCAAATAATGGTACTAGTGACTTTTTGGCTTCATCAGATATTGCTGTTTTCTTTGAATTAACTGGCATATTTGTCATTGTCGTATTCTGGTTACCTCCATGATTATGACCAGTCATTGCCACACCACCTTCCGGATTCATCATGCTTGGTTTCCCTGCTAATTGAGCAGCAGCATCTATACTGAATGTACCATTGATTGCAATTTCTTCACCAGATTGTAAACCCGACTCTATCACATAACTTTCTCCTAACTCCGGTCCCAGTGTCACCTCTCGCATCAAGAAACCAATGCCTTGTGCTGAGGTTTGCATCACATAAACTACAGAGCGTTTTCCCGTCCACATAACGGCAGTTTTGGGAACGGTCAAAGATGTATTAGAGGTATTGGTTTTTGACTCAATCGTTCCACTGGCAAACATTTCCGGTTTGAGCAGTAATTCCTTGTTTGCGGTTTCAATTCTGGCTTTCGCTACTCTTGTTTTCGGGTCAATGACAGGGTCGATATAGCTAATCGCTCCATTAAAGGTTTTACCTGGTAAAGATTGGATGGTATATGAAACGGCATCACCTTTATTTATCCAACTCATATCTGACTCATAGACGTCAAAAAGCACCCATACTTTTGACAGGTCTGCAATTTCGTACAAGGCTTCACCTTGTTTAACATAGTCACCAAGATTGACCCTTTTTTGAGTAACATAACCCGAAACATTGGCAAGAATTGGAAACAGTTCAATCGTTTTTTCAGATGCCAATATCTGATCTATCTGCTTGTCTGTGAGCTTCCAGTTTTTCAACTTTTCTTTTGCCGCATTGAACAATGCAGGCTGTGTTTCTTTGATTTTTTTTGCTTCAAACAGTTCTTCTTGTGCGGTGACTAAATCAGGAGAATAGAAGTAAGCTATGATCTGACCTTCTTTAACAAAGTCACCTGTAAAATTCACGGTTAGTTTTTCAACCCTACCTGGTATGTGAGAAGATTGCGTATAAAGCAACCGTTCATCGGCCTGTACTTTTCCTGTTAAACGTAAAGATTTATTAGTGTTGTCCCTTCCAACTTTCATGGTTTGTACCTGAGCGAGCTGCATGGCTATTGGAGACATACTCACCGCCATTGGGTCAACTTCATTGGTTTCGCTTTCCAGCGGAATTAAATCCATTCCGCAAATAGGACAATCACCCGGTTCGTTTTTTCTGATCTGAGGGTGCATGGAGCAAGTCCAAATTGTCTCTTTTGTCTCACCAGCGTTGTGGATGTGTTCATTCTCGGAAGTCTTATCAGTGCCACCGAATATTAACCATCCCAATATCAGACCAATAGCTAGTGTGCTAATGGCGATAATGACTGTTGATCTATTTATATTTTTCATCTTATTTCTTTATTTGACGTTTTAATAATTGTGCATTCAATGCGACTATTACAGTGCTTAGGCTCATCAGTACTGCACCAATAGCAGGGCTAAGGATAATACCAATGCTTGCTAAGGCACCTGCCGCCAATGGAACTGCAAGAATGTTGTATCCGGCTGCCCACCAAAGGTTTTGCATCATTTTTTTATATGTAGCTGAGCCAAAAAGAATAAGGTTTGCAATGTCCTTTGGATTGCTGTTGACCAAAACAATATCAGCTGTTTCTGCTGCAACATCAGTCCCAGAACCTACAGCGATTCCAACATTGGCCTGAGCCAAAGCAGGAGCATCATTGACTCCATCACCAGTCATGGCCACAAATTCTCCTTTCTGTTGAAGCTCTTTGATGATGCGTTGTTTGTCTTCTGGCAAGACTTCAGCAAAGTAATCATCCAGAGAAAGTTGCTCGCTCACTGCTTTTGCAACTTGTTGATTGTCGCCAGTAGCCATGTAAACTTTTATGCCCCTTTCTTTTAAAGTATTAATGGCAGATAAAGACTCTGGTCGCACTTCGTCTGCAAGAGCGATATAGCCAGCTAGAGCGTTATCAATCAATACAAATACTACCGTCTCATCATCAGTTTTAAATGCATCAGAAGGAGCATCAATTCCTTGTTCTTTGAGCATTCCGGGACTTACAATTTTGATTTCCTCCCCGTTTAGCTTTGCACTAATTCCCTTTCCTGTAATATTTTGGAAGTTTTCAGGTTCTTGCAAAGCCAAATCTTTCGATTTTGCTTTGCGGACGATACCTGCTGCTATGGGATGTTCAGAACTGTTTTCGATAGAGGCTGCTATTTGTAACAAATCATCATCTGATAACTGGTCAGATACACTTTTGAAACGTGTTACCCCAAACTCACCTTTGGTTAACGTACCTGTCTTGTCAAAAATGATTGCTGTAATGTTTCGAGCATTTTCAAATGCAGTTCTATTACGAATCAACAATCCGTTTTTAGCGGACACAGCCGTGGAAATCGCCACAACCAGCGGAACAGCCAAGCCCAATGCGTGAGGACAGGAAATGATCATCACAGTAACCATGCGTTCCAGGGCGTATTCAAAATCTTTTCCTATACTTAACCACACTACCAGAGTGGTGACGCCTGCACCCAGAGCTATATAGAATAACCATGCAGCAGCCTTATCCGCCAGATTTTGGGTTTTGGATTTCGTTTCCTGAGCTTCCTTCACCATTCCTATCACCTTAGACAAGTAGGAATCTTCACCCGTATGCTTCACTTTGATTTTTAAGGTGCCATTATCGTTGACAGAACCTCCGATGACCTGATTGTCCTTTTTCTTAGCGACAGGCTTTGATTCTCCTGTAAGCATAGACTCATTGACATGACTTTCGCCTTCTACAACAATGCCATCTGCAGGTACTTTTTCTCCCGGACGTACCAATATGATGTCATTGCTTTTTAGATCGGCTATCGGTACATCCTCATGTTCACCACCTTCTTTGATTCTGCGAGCAGTTGAGGGCATCATCTTGGCAAGTTCCTGCAAGGCATTTGATGCTCCCATTACGGATTTCATTTCTATCCAATGCCCCAGAAGCATAATGACAATTAAGCTGGCCAATTCCCAAAAGAATATTTTTCCATCCAGGCCAAAAACGACTGCCGAGCTGTAGAAATAGGCGACTGATATAGCTAAAGCAATCAGCGTCATCATTCCCGGAGCTTTCTTTTTTATTTCATCAGCCAATCCTTTCAAAAACGGCCAGCCTCCATAAAAGAAGATGACAGATGAAAGGATAAACTGTACATATCTGTCTCCGTTGAAACGAAGTTGATAACCCAATAACTCTTGAATCATTGGTGCTAGCACAATGATGGGTAGTGTGATGATCAAAGAAATCCAAAATCGTTTTTTGAAATCCTCAATCATGTGTTCATGATGTCCATGATGGTCACCATGTGACTGATGTTGACCAGAGTGGTGGTCATGATTGTGATGATCATGGCCATGATTATGATTTTCGTGCGTATGATTATGATGTTGATGTTCCATGATTATTTCGTTTTAGCTGTGATATAATCGAGTTCTGCTATTGCTATGTTGTAATCAGACAAGGCAGTAGCTTTCATTTTTTGATACTTTAGAATTTGTTGTTGCATTCTGAGGACCTCTTCAAAGTCCTTTCCTGAATTGCCATAAGCGGTAAAAAGTAGATTCAAAGACTGCTGAGATGTCATGATCTGTTCTTCATAAAGTATGATTTGGTCGAGTTGCTTTTGAATTTCGAACCAAATCATTTCGTACGTGCTTGTAAGTCTGTTTACCGCATCTTCTTTTTGTAGCGCATAAGATTCCTGCATCAGTTGGGCTTCCTTCTGAGCTGCCTTGTATTTACCTCTGAAAATAGGGAGGCTCATAGTCACCATCGGCATCAATACGTCCTGACCATTATCAGGAACAGACATATCTGTTCGTTGGCCAACAATGACATAATCTAAGCCTACACCGATTTTAGGCATACCTTGTTTGGTTGCGGCTAATTCCTGAGCTTCACTTGCCTTTATTTTTAAGTTCAACTCATCGAGTAATGGATTGGAAGTCAATAGAGAATCCCTTCGATATGTTAAAGGCAAGTTTTCTACATACAATGAATCCTGAACGATAATTGTCTCGTCTTCCTGTCGATTCAGTAGTGTGTTGAAACGGGTTTCAAGTGGCTTTTTCTTTTGCTTCAAAATGGACAAATTGGTTGCTGCATCTTTGAGCATGATTTCTACCCGCAACACATCCACCATTGCACCTTTACCATTCTGAAACTTGACGGTAGCAATGTCTTTGTAGGACGATAAAATACTTGTATTTTCCTCCTCTATTGCTATAAGTCTATGTAGTTCATAAAGTGGGTAATATGCCGCAGACACTTGATAATGTAGTTTGTTTCGGGCATCAAGAAACTCCTGATACTTGGCCTCTGCCATTAATGTAGCCACATTCTCCTGAGCTTTTAAAGTGCCAAACCAAGGGAACATTTGTGTCAAAGAAAAACGTGCTCTTTGTGGGCCTACACGAGTTTCTACTGGAGATACAAAATAGCCAAAAGACAAATTTGGATCTGGTAAGCTGCTCACTTGTGCAACCCGCTCCATCGCTGCTTCAAAAGACTTGTATTTAGCTTGTAGTCCCGGATTGTTTTCAGCAGCAATTTTGAAATATTCATCTAGGGATTGGGCATTTGCCAAAATAGAAAATCCCAAAGTGATGACTGTAATTATAATGTACTTTTTCATGATTGTGCTTTTAGGATTTTACGTTCTTCTCTCCAGCAATAAATCACAGGTACAATGAAAATGCTGATTAATGCGAAGGCCATGCCACCGAATGATGGGATTGCCATAGGTATCATGATGTCGGAACCACGACCTGTAGAAGTAAGTACAGGTAACAATGCAATCATGGTTGTACCCACTGTCATCAAAGCGGGCTTTATTCTTCTGAGTCCTGCTTCAATTACCGCCTGTCTTACTTCTTCAATAGTGGCGGGCTTATTGCGTTCAAAACTTTGATCCAGGTAGGTAGCAATCAAAACACCATCATCGGTGGCTACACCAAATAGGGCTATAAATCCTACCCATACCGCTACACTTAAATTGACGGTATGCATTTGAAATAGCTCTCGAATATTGGTGCCGAATAATGAAAAATCTACAAACCAATCCTGACCATATAGCCAGAGCATAATAAACCCTCCGCTAAATGCCATAGCAATACCTGTAAATACCATGAGCGAAGTAGAAACAGATTTGAATTGGAAGTAAAGAATTAGGAATACGATACCCAGTACCAGCGGAACGATAATGGATAGTCGTTTCTCTGCACGAACCTGATTTTCATAACTACCGGAGAATTTGTAGCTCACCCCAGAGGGCACGTTTAATTCACCTGAGTCAATTTTGTCTTGAATTGTCTTTTGAGCATCATTAACTACTGTGACCTCAGAGAACCCATCTCGCTTGTCAAATAGTACATAACCCACAAGAAAGGTTTCTTCGCTTTTTATAGCTTGTGGCCCTCTTATGTATTCAAAATCTACTATTTGAGATAAAGGAATTTGTGCACCAGTTGGTGTAGGCATCAGTATTTTCCCCAATGCTTCAGGGTCGTCCCTTAATTCTCTTGGATAGCGCACTCTTACAGGAAAGCGTTCACGTCCTTCTACGGTAGAGGTTATTTTCATACCACCAATAGCAGTCTCAATCGTCTGCTGCACATCTTCTATATTCAATCCATATCGTGAAATTTCATCCCTGTTAATGTTGAGATGGATGTACGGTTTACCTACAATTCTATCTGCAAAAACGGCTTCTGCCTTAACCGATGGAACTTCTTTCAGGATATTTTCTAATTGTAAACCGAAGTTCTCGATGGTTTTTAGGTCAGGGCCATACACCTTTATGCCCATTGGTGCTCTCATCCCTGTTTGGAGCATGACCAATCGGGTTTCTATAGGTTGAAGTTTAGGTGCAGAAGTAACCCCTGGTAATTTGGTTACAATGACTATTTCATTCCAAATGTCATCGGGAGATTTGATGTGGTCTCTCCAGTTGCGGTAATACTCACCATTTTCATCAGCAATTAATTCATTCGCCTCTATTCCTCGCTCCAAACCTTCAGCGTTGGTTAGAGTATCACCGGATACGGTAATAAATCTATTGTCTGTATCGACCTTGAATCTCTGTCTGTGCCCTTTTTTATTGAGAATGTATTCGGATTTGTAATTGATAATATTCTCATACATGGATATGGGTGCAGGATCTAGTGCAGATTCTACCCGTCCCAGTTTGCCTACAGTCAATTCAACTTCCGGGATATTTGTGAGCAACATATCCAATTGGCCAACCACTTTGCGATTGTATTCTACCCCGGAGTGAGGCATAGATGTAGGCATCAACAAAAAGCTACCTTCATCAAGGGAAGGCATAAATTCTTTACCAATCCCCGGAAAGGTATGTACCATAGTTGACCATCCTTTCGTTTGATTGATATTCCATCCTACCTTTTCAAAGCTTTTTGAAACAAAGCCAAAAACGCTATTGAAGCCAAGCCAGATAGTTGCCCCTAAAAAAATCAGGAATGTCGGTATGAACAGGAACTTTATCTTGTTGTTCAAACACCAGTTGAGTATTTGTTTATACTGATATTCCAACAGGGTAAAACCACCCAGAATACAACCCACAAGTAAGGATACAAAAATGAAGTTGATGAATAGAGACTGAGAAGCTCCTAAAGGCAGCCAGTATTTAGCCAAAAGCCATACTACGCCAATAAGTACAACAATCAACTCCGCATAGCTCAGTAAGAATTTCCAGATTCGTGAAAGTTTTTTACTCTTAATCCTTTCCAAGTTTTTGATGATACCTATAGCACCGAAAAGAATGAGCAGTACACCAGCCCAAATCTGCCCTAAAATGAGGCTAACAATTCCCACGAATACTAAACCATAATGGCCATACTTTTTCAGAAACTTATTCTTGATATTGAAGCCAAAAAACCAATGTGCGAGGGTGGGGAGAATCAGTAAGGAAACGATCAAAGCAGCTAAAAGTGCAAATGACTTTGTAAATGCCAATGGACCAAACAGCTTACCTTCGGCTGCCTGCATGGTAAATACAGGAATAAAACTAACGATGGTAGTAGATACAGCAGTTAGAATTGCAGTGGCTACTTCTGATGCTCCGTTGTAAATAGTTTCAATAAGTTTTTGGCCGGGAGGTGCTTCGTCTATATGTTTTATGATATTTTCAGAAAGGATGATTCCTAAATCCACCATTGTACCAATAGCAATGGCAATTCCTGATAGTGCCACAATGTTTGCATCTACACCAAAATAGTGCATGGCAATAAAAACCATGAGTACGGCAATAGGAAGAAGGCTGGAAATGAGGAATGAAGCTCTTAGGTTGTAAACCATCACAATTACCACCAAAATAGTGATGAGTATTTCCAGTGATAAAGCTTCTTCTAGTGTGCCTAAGGTCTCGTAAATCAATTCTGAGCGGTCATAGAACGGAACAATTGTTAGCTGGCTCTCTCTGCCGTCAGCTAATGTTTTCTTTGGAAGACCAGGCGCAATTTCATTGATTTTATCTTTTACATTATTAATTACTTGTAAAGGGTTTGCTCCATATCTGGCCACCACTACACCACCCACTACTTCTGCACCATCCTTATCTAGGATACCCCGCCTTGTTGCAGGGCCGAGTGTTACAACTCCTATATCCTTTATTCTAATCGGTACGTTATCTTGTACCGCAACTACGGCCTTCTCTATGTCTTGTACTTTTTTGACATAACCTAAACCTCGTACTAAGTATTCGGCTTGGTTTATTTCAATGGTTTTGGCACCTACATCTTTATTGGATTTTTGTACTGCCTGCATCACCCTGTGAAGCGGAATATTATAGGCTTTCAGGGCATCAGGATTCACGTCAATCTGGTATTC
Source organism: Marinoscillum sp. 108 (assembly GCF_902506655.1). NCBI lineage: Bacteria > Pseudomonadati > Bacteroidota > Cytophagia > Cytophagales > Reichenbachiellaceae > Marinoscillum > Marinoscillum sp. 108. Next base: position 561,808 of record NZ_LR734808.1, read on the forward strand.
TTTAACAAAACCACCAATAGAAGCAACTTCTGATACTCCTTCGGTTGCATTGAGGCCATACTTTACATAGAAATCCTGTACTGTACGTATTTCATGTAAATCCCAACCACCAGTGGGGTTGCCGTCTTTATCCCTTCCTTCGAGGGTGTACCAATAGACTTGACCCAAGGCGGTTGCATCCGGCCCCAAAGCTGGCTGAACACCCTCGGGTAATAGCCCCGATGGCAGGGAATTGAGTTTTTCAAGTATTCTGGAACGAGACCAATAGAATTCTACATCTTCTGAGAAGATGATATAGATACTGGAAAATCCGAAAATAGATGAACTCCTGATTGATTTAACACCAGGTATTCCTAATAAATAGGTAGTCAATGGATAGGAGATTTGATCCTCTATATCCTGAGGTGAACGGCCTGACCACTGGGTGAAAACGATTTGTTGGTTTTCGCCAATGTCCGGTATGGCATCCACAGGGACAGGGTCAGAAGGCAATGCACCAACTTTCCACCCGAATGGTGCAGTTACAATTCCCCAGGCTACAAAACCTGTGAGAACGAGAATAGTGACTAACTTATTCTCTAAGAAATATTTAATGATTTTATTAAGCATAATACATTTGAGTTTGATTGAACAGAAATAGATTGTTCAATGGCAATAAATGCCACTATGCTCCAGAGTCACAGGACAAGGAACATCAAAATGTAGTATATGGCTTAAATCAAAAACGTCTGAAAAAGGACTTGAATGTCCCTGTCAGGAATGGGGGGAGAATAATAGGTGTTATGAATAAAAGATTGATCAGCAAATAAAACAGGCTGAACAAACGAATGGATGAATGCAACTAAGAAAACAGGGTTAACTTCAATAGATGTGATTTGTACATCTGCATTTTCATCCAACTGCAATAACTGATGTTGATTTTCACAGCAAGGTTTCTGCTTTATTTGTTTCTCTTTGGATGGAATGGATTCGCACTCTCTATCCATGTCGGGCATACCACAATCAGGATTATGAAGCCCGATTGAAAAAGAGGTCTCCACCGCCTCACCACCACAAAAATGGGTGTTCATTGAAAATCCCACGCTGGAAACCAACATGAGTAAAGCGAGCGTTATGGATATTATTCTTTTCACTTACTTCAAAGATACGAAAATAAAGCGGTTGTTGTTTTATAGAATTATGCTACTCTTTTACAGAATTATGAAATAATATGATTTAGAATTGATAGGTTAATTGGGTAACGGGTAGATTGAAAACGTCCCCTAAACAAGCACATTTAATCTTCTTCTTATTCATGTTGCTTTTATGTTTTGAACGAACGCAATGAACTTACTGGAAGCACATGGATGTGGAATTGGTTTAGTTAATTATTGTAAGGTCTGTACTGATCATCATCCCAACCTTTCTCTACTTGCAAAGTGGTATGGGTGATCTCAAACATATCATGTAGCTTTTCTCTGATGTCATATAGTAGCTGGTCTTCACAGCCATATGGAATTACGAGATGGGCTGTCAAGGCTGTTTCCGTAGTACTCATAGCCCAGATATGCAGGTCGTGAACTTCTTCTACACATTCAATTTTTTCAAGAAAATGCTTGACCTCATTCAGGTCGATTTTTTCGGGAACTGCATCAATTGCTAATTTGACTGAGTCTGAAAGCAAGCCCCATGTGCCATACAAAATAACTCCTACGATTAGAAAACTAAGCACAGGGTCAACCCAAAATGCCCCTGTATATTTCATTACCAAACCACCAATGAGCACCGCTAGGGTTACACCCGCATCTGCGGCCATGTGCAAAAAAGCTCCCTTTATGTTCAGGTCATCCTGACCCTTTATAAACATTAGTGCGGTACCTGTATTGACTATTAGGCCAATGCTGGCTACAATGATGATGGTGTTTCCAGGAACTTCGATAGGGTTTTGAATCTTTTGAATGGCATCCCATAAAATAAAGCCTGAAGCAATGATAATGAGCAAGCCATTGAAAAGTGATGCCAGTATCGTGGATTTCCTGAGACCGTATGTATACTTTCCACTTGGTTTCTTTGTAGAAATCCAAATAGCAGCCCAGGCAAGGATTAAGCTAAATACATCGCTCATGTTATGTCCCGCATCTGCCAGTAATGCAGATGAATTGACTGCTAAGCCATAAAAGGCTTCTACTGCCACGTAGAGAGTATTTAACCCAATACCAATAGCAAAAGCTTTCCCATAATTTTTAGATGTATGATTGTGATTATGTCCCATAATTCTTTATTCCTGATTTTTTGAAAATAGATAGTAACTCATCTGAAATGGGTAGGGGCTTTAGTGGGGGAATGTTTGCACCACCAGTATTGCCAACCGGAATTTTACCAACGAATGATTTCACTCCTCCCACAAGAAGTCTTGGAATTTGCCCGAGGATTTCTTTACCACTTTTAATATGAATGCCAAAAAGGAGCATTTTCCAATGAACGTAGCTGTGATGCCAAGGATAGGTCTGCCCTAGAATGTGAGCACGTTCAAGATGATTCCAAGCATTTTCTAAATTTCCCTTGCTAAAATTTTCCCTGTAATGCTTTAACTCGGCATAGAAATAAGGTTTCAATTTTTCGGGCATCAGTGTATATAAACGCATTTTCTAATCAATTGAGGTTTAACAACAATTATCAGTACAGCTTAGTTGTTTGGTTTTCGCTTTTTCAAATGCTTCCTTTCCTTCTTTAAATGCATACCAGGCTATGCCAAGGCTTCCAATCGCATCTACATAAGGTATTTTGAATAATTCGTACAAAGTACTTGAGCCAAGCAATATGAAGGAAAGGTAAAAGCAAGTCCTGGTACAATTGGCATCTGAAATGATGGGTTCACTGCTCAGCTCTTTTCCAGCCTTCAATTTTTGCTTGTACAAAATGTACATGGTCAAAATTGAAATTATAGAAATGATCATTCCCACTAGGGTGGTTTCAGGATTTGATTGATAATAAATAGATAAACCTGCACCTATGATTAACCCTAGAACTAATAGGTAGAAGGCTGTGCCAGTGATTTTGAGTGCTGTCACTTCAAAATGATCTCTACTTTCAATAGGGGTCTTTTTCATTCGCACAACCATGTGGGCAATTCCAATACCTGAAAGGACTTCAACAAAACTGTCAACACCAAAACCAAACAGAGCCAGTGTTTCATCTTGTGAGCCAAAAAAGGTGGCTATACCACCTTCTACCAGATTGTAGAAGATGGTGATTAAGCTTAAAATAAAGGCTCTATTAAGCCATTTATTAGTGAAGGTGTCCTCCTTCATCTTCTGAATTTTTTGCTTTTGCCAATAATGTAAATGCACCTGATGTAACCAATTTCAGACTGCTGATCTCCAAAGATGTTTCCAAGAGACTAATTTGTGTGAAACCGTCTTCACTTGATCCTTTTTGCACCTCCAACATTTCAAAATCATGCATCTGTTGACCGTCTTCCGACCTTTCACCAGCATAGACAAAGACATAGTGCTTACCCCCAAACCTTACAATTGACTCATCAGGAGCGGCCCATGTTTTATTACTGTCGGTTTCAATTTTCGCAGCTATGTACATGCCGGGTTTCAAATCTGAATGCATCTTCTTCAAGTGCCCATGGACAGTTACAGAACGATCTTCCCTAACGCCACTGCCTATTAGGAATACCTCTGCCTCACGCCATTCATTAGGTGAATTTGCCAGGGCAAAACGGATGCGTTGGCCTTCTTTGATTCTTGGGACATCATTTTCATAAACGGTCAGTTCCACATGAAGATCGTCCGAATTGGTAATGTCCATGATGACATCCTGAGGATTGATGAATTTTCCTACATTGGTGTACACCTCTCGAATAGCTCCTGTTACAGGTGAATAAATATTGACGGAGGCTGAAACGTTACCTTCTTTGATTTTGGAAACACTGAAGCCAATCAGCTTCAATCTTGCTTCCATGCTTTTGATACGGGCTTCATTGGCCATATAGTCACTTTTTGCTTGCTGAAAAGACTTGCCGGAAGCCACCTTTTCATCATATAGCTCTTTCTGACGATCATATTCTGCTTTGAGAAATTCCTGACTAGCAAGGCTTTCAAGATAATCTTGTTGAAACTGAATAAATTCTGGGTTTTCAATCACGACCAATAATTGACCTTTTTTTACCATTGAACCCGGCAGCATCTCGGTGTTTTTCACAAAACCACCATAAGGCATGGTAATTGAAATATTACTTTGCGGGGGTACATCAATGATTCCATTGACACGGAGTTCTGAGCCAATAACCCGCTGTTCAAAGGTTCCTACGACTATGCTTGCCTGCTCAAATTGTGCCTGAGTAAGTTCTACAGTATTATCACCTTCTTCGTGGTGTTCCTCCGTTGTTCTTTCATTTTTAGAACTACAGGAAGTAATGGCCAATCCGATAAGAACAACCATTGAGATTCTGTTGAAATATGTTATTATATTTTTCATTGTTGATTTCTTTTATTGAATGCCTGAAATGAATTCGATTTCGATATTGGTCTGGTTATATTGGTTGAGGATGTCCAAGTAGTTAAACCGAACAGATAGTGACCGATTGAGTCCCTGTACGTATTCCACATAACCTATTTCACCACTTTCAAATCCTTTTTGGGCTTGTTTTAGAATAAGTTCAGCTTGTGGTAAGGCATTTTGCTCGTAATAATCAAGGCTGGCCTGAAATTTTTGGTATTGTTGAATCAGAGATTTTAACCTGCCTTGCAATTCGTTAGTTATAGCTTCCAATTGTGCCTCGGCTTCCTGCTTTTTGAGTTCAGTTGCTTTTATCACCGAACCTTGGGATTTTGCTCCAAATAAAGGAATAGCTACGCCTACCTGAAAGCCCGTGAAACGGTCGCTAGATGTATAGGTCACTGGATTGCCGTCTATATCCTGATTTGGTCCATTGAGCGATTGGTTAAAATAACCTACCGTGAGGTCAGGTAGTAGCCGGGATTTCTCCACTGATTTTTCTCTTTCGGCCACTTTCATTTGCTGGCGAAACCACGCCAGGGTAGGGTTATTGGTAATCCCTTGTGAATCTAACAGAGCAGTACTTTGCCGTACTTCAAGCTTGCCTGCCATTATGTCCAATGAGCCCTCAATGTTTAAGAGGGTTTGTAGCTGAGTTTGGTAAATCTCTATGTCGGCCAGATTTTGTTGTAACATGGCTTTAATCTCAGCTACCTGCGATTCGGCTGTTGCTTTTTCGAGTAGGTTGCTTTCTCCGGTTTCATAGCGAAGGCTGGCTGCTCTTACAAAGCGTTGATAAATGCTGTCCTGCTCTATCAATAATTGCCTTTTGTTTTTCTCCAGCCACAGGAAATACCAGGTAGCCTTCACCTGTCGCACCAATTCGTTTTGGGTAGCTGTCTTTTGCCACTCACTTGCTTCCACCTGAGCATTTGCCAATTTGCTTTGGTTGGCATAAACGGTAGGGAATGCAATGGATTGTGAAATATTGAACTGGTTGTCATTATTGTAGATACTGTTGTACTGGCCGTGGGTAAGGCTGAAATTTGTCTTGGGTAGGTTCCAACTTGCACCTCTTAAAGACCTTTCTTGCTGGGTTTGTAAATCTGCTGCTTTAAGCCCGGGATTGTTTTGAATGGCCGTATTTATAGCCTCATCCAGCGATTGGTAGATTTTTTGAGACTCCTGCGCCTTTGCTTCAGGAAACTGGAAGAATAACACACCAATGAATAACAATAGAGCTACCGTTCCTGGTTTTACTTTTATCCCTCTTTCAAAATAATAGTAAAGGATGGGCAGTACGACCAATGTTAAAAAGGTGGCTGTAATCAAGCCCCCAATTACAACAGTAGCCAACGGCCGTTGCACTTCGGCACCACCTGATTGAGAGAGGGCCATAGGTAAAAAACCAAGGGAAGCCACGGCAGCAGTCATAATCACTGGACGGAGACGCACGCTCGTACCTTTGTAAATCCTTTCAAAAATATCTGTAATTCCTTCTTTTTTGAGGTGGTTGAACTCGCTGATCAGTACAATTCCATTCAATACTGCTACTCCGAACAATGCAATGAATCCAACGCCTGCTGATATACTAAAAGGCATATCTCTAAGCCAAAGGGCGAAAATGCCTCCAATCGCAGAAAGTGGAATAGCCGTAAAAATCAAGATGCCCTGCTTAATTGAACCAAAAGTGAAATAGAGTAAAACAAAAATGAGTAGAAGAGCCAACGGAACGGCAATGGCAAGCCTTTCACGAGCTTCCACGAGGTTTTCAAACTGGCCACCATAAGAAACTGTGTAGCCAGGAGCCAATACCACTGACTGATCAATTTTCTGCTGAAGTTCTGTTACTATGCTTTCTACATCCCGGTTGCGCACATTAAAGGCTACTATGATCCTCCTTCGTGTATCGTCCCGTTGGATTTGGTATGGGCCTTCTTTGATCTCTACATCAGCGACCTGATACAGTGGTATTTGATGACCATCCTTTCGGGCAATGTATAAGTTACGAACCGACTCAACATCCTCCCGGTTGGTTTTATCCAATCTAACCACCAGATCAAAACGTCTTTCGTTTTCATATACCAATCCGGCAGATGCCCCCGCAAAAGCGGCTTGCACCGAGCGGTTAACGTCACGGATGGTCAGGCCAAATTTAGCCAGCTGTGCCCGTTTATAGTTAATTACGATCTGTGGTACTCCCGTCACTTCCTCTATATAGAGATCAACGGCTCCTTCTACACCAGATACCAGTTTTCCAATCTGCCTTGCATATTCAGAAAGTTCATCGAGGTTTTCTCCGTAAATTTTTACGGCCACATCCTGTCGAACCCCAGTCATCAGTTCGTTGAACCGCATCTGAATGGGCTGCTGAAAGCCAAAAGTTACCCCAGGTATTACCTCCAAAGCTTCGGCCATTTTATTAGCCAGTTCTTCGCGGTTAGAGGCGGTAACCCATTCCTCCTTATCCTTTAAAATAATCATCAAATCTGCTGCTTCCACAGGCATAGGATCGGTGGGGATTTCCCCAGCACCGATTTTAGAAACTACCTGAGTTACTTCGGGGAATTTTTCCAATAAGATTTTTTCTGCCTGGGTAGTTGCTTTTATGGTGTTTTGGAGAGAGCTTCCTGTGATTACCCTTGTTTCCACGGCAAAATCACCTTCTTCTAAGGTAGGTACAAATTCACCACCCATATTGGAAAACACCCATAAGGATATGCCAAACAATCCTAGAGCAAAGGCAATCATCAATGGCCGTTTGTGCATTGCCCAACGGATTGTAGGGTCGTACAATCTATGAAAGAAAGTCATGATCTTATCTGAAATATTGGGTTTGTATTCGGTCTTCTTGCTCAAAACCAATGCAGACATCATCGGCACATAAGTAAGCGAAAGGATAAAAGCGCCCAGAATAGCAAAGCTCACTGTCTGTGCCATAGGGCCAAACATTTTCCCCTCAATCCCTACTAAAGCAAGGATGGGTAGATACACGATGAGAATAATGATCTCCCCAAATGCTGCTGAATTTCTGATTTTGCTGGCTGAATGATAGACCTCTTTGTCCATTTCCTGCTGGGTCAATTTCCTTCCTAGCTTCAGTAAACCCAAATGGTGCAGGGTGGCTTCTACTATAATCACCGCTCCATCCACTATTAAGCCAAAGTCAATGGCTCCCAAACTCATCAGGTTGCCTGATACACCAAAAAGGTTCATCATGCCAAAGGCAAAAATGAGTGCAAGGGGAATGACCGATGCTACGATTAAACCTGCACGGAGATTTCCAAGAAGAAGCAATAAAACAAAAATCACGATCAAGGCTCCCTCTGCCAGATTTTTGCTTACTGTGCCTATGGCTGTATCGACCAGTTTGGTGCGATCAAGAAACGGTTCGATAGTAACGCCCTCAGGCAGTGTTTTGCGGATCTCTGCAATTCGGTTTTTTACATTTTCTATAACTTCTGCGGAATTTTCACCTTTCAGCATCATCACAATAGCACTGACCACTTCGCCTTCACCATTACGGGTGGTAGCACCATACCTTACAGCACTTCCCAATTGGACTTTGGCTACATCATTGATAAGGACAGGGATTCCATTTTCATTGTTTTTGATGAGCATATTTCGGATGTCGTCCAGACTGCTCACCAGGCCTTCACTTCTGATAAAATAGGCACTAAGATTTTTCTCGATGTAGGCTCCCCCTGTGTTTTCATTGTTTTCTTCCAATGCTTGAAAAATGTCGGCAATGGAGATGTTCATGGCTTTGAGTCTGTCGGGATCAATGGCAATCTCATATTGTTTGAGATAGCCACCGAAGCTGCTCACATCTGCCACTCCGGGAGTACCCAATAATTGCCTTCTGACAATCCAGTCCTGAATGGTGCGTAGTTCACGGGCATCATATTTATCTTCATAGCCCGGTTTAGTTCCTACCACATACTGATAGATTTCTCCCAGCCCGGTTGTAATTGGTGCCATCCCAGGCTGGCCGACTCCCGGTGGGATTTGTGCCTGTACATCGGTCAGGCGTTCACTTACCTGTTGCCGTGCCCAGTATACATCTACATCTTCCTTAAACACAATGGTAATCACTGATAAGCCAAAGCGGGAGAAAGAGCGTATCTCGTCTATCTCTGGTATGGTGGCCATGGTGATTTCGATTGGAAAAGTGATTAAGCGTTCCACCTCCTCAGCTGCCAAAGATGGAGAAGAGGTGATGATCTGTACCTGATTATTTGTAATATCCGGTACGGCATCAATGGGAAGCCTCATTAGTGAATAGCCTCCCCAAATGACCAGACTCAGTGTAAGCAGGCCGATGATCAACTTGTTTTTGACTGAAAAATGAATGATTTTATCTAGCATTTATTCCGTATTTTATTTCCTGATTTAATGAATTGAAAGGGGCATATATATCCCACATCGGGGATACCAGACGGCACGGCAAAATGTATTTAAGTCATTGCCTTTGGCAATAATTTAAAGATTGATTTCTGTGGGTGTCTGGAAAAATCAGGCCTTGGGAGGCTGGAAAGGAGATTCACAGTACTCAGAGCAAAGAGAAAAGCTATAAGTAGAAACTTTAACTTGGTTGGTAAGGCAGAAATTTTCTATTTCAGGAAAATACTGAAAAAGGGTCATAAATACGGGCCCATGACAGCACTGATGCTGGCCATGAAAGGGTAGGTCATCATCTTTGTCATGGTCATGATGCCCCGAACTATTTTCATCGTGGTGTACATAATCTTCAACCAAAAACTCTAAAAATGTGTCACCACCCTTTGCCTTGTGTTCTTCAAAGTGCGAGAAAAGGTCAGGTAGTTTTTTCAACTCGCAGCACATGTCCAAATTGGGGGACATAACCTGCAAGATGAAAATCAATGAGAATGATATGTGTACTATAAGCTTCACTTGCTACAAATGTATTGATTTAGGAATGCAACCTGTTTGCAAAGTTTAGGTACAATTTGCACAAGTGCCTTTGTACACCATGCTGGCACTGGCGGCTTTGAATCCTGAAGGAATAACAGTTTGAGGTATTTTGGATTGTGTCAGGCAGTATGTCTCGCCACACGTTATGCAATGAAAGTGGATATGCTGGTCCTGTGGTTCACATTCGCATCCTTCTTCACAGAGTGCATATTTAACAGAACCTGTACCGTCATCAATGCTATGGATCAGCTTCTTGTCTTCAAAGGTTTTGAGTGTTCTATAAAGTGTTGCCTTATCCGCTTGCTCGAATTTTGCGTCTAGATCACTCAAACTGATGGCTGCACCAGATTCTACCAATTTTCTAAGCACTAATAGGCGCATTGTGGTTGGCTTAATTTTTCGATCTTCTAGTTTATTTTCTAAATTTTCTTTCATAAAAACCACAAATTGTTCTTGCCGTAAGGCGGTATTTCTTCACCTACGAAATGAGGGGCGATTTGAGCCACCATTTCGGGGTATTTGATTGTTACTGGTAAGTTCTGTTGCCTGATTGATTTCCAATACATTCTACTGAACTGATACACCTGATCTATCAACTCTCTGACTACTCGTATTTCTTGAAGCAATTCAGGTTGGGTACATTTCAGTTTGAGCTTGATAGGAAAAGGGAAGCCATCTGCCTTACTGTAATTCACTCCGTTGTATCGAGTGTTGTTGAAAAGAAGGTATTTCGCTTCTCCTATCTTAATGAATGTGCCGCTTGGCGGCATCAATTCATTCCAAGAGTTGTCGAAGGCAACTATATCTTCTGATTCGGTTTTGTTGATAGCAATTATGAATACCGGAATCGAAAGATTCAGGTTTTCCAATGCTTCCTGAATGGGTTCCAGTTCCTTCTCGCTCATGGTCTTGTAGAAGTGAATAATGAGCCTGTCAGGGTCTTCATTCACTGTGGCGTATTCCTTTATGGAACTGGCTATTGAACCCGCCAAAACATCCAATTCATCTTTTAGGAAATATTCAAAGCGATTGAACTTTCCATTGTTGCCGAAACTGAATGCACTACCGATATATTGTACACCTTCATCGACATGCTTGAAAGCTCCTACACCAACTACTAATTCGTTTTTATGGGGGGTGTTCAAACGCCAGGGAATACCATCTAATTTGGCCAACATTGCAACTGCAATGTTTGGCAAGCTGTAGACCCATCCTTCACCTTGCTCACGCATTTTGTTGGAATCAATTACCTGAGAAGTAATGTTGCGTTTCAACAAGACTTCTTTGAGTTGGTAATAGATTTCTCGTTTCTCCTTGTCGTACTCGAATTTGCCGTATGGAGTAACATAAACAGCTATGTACTTTACTTCCGGGTTTATGACTCGGTTTGATAGTTCTCTTTCGATTTCAGGAATAGGGTTTTCCTTGTCCTTAAAAACAATGCTGAATCCCTTCTCTGTATGGAACAGTAATCTGGCATAGTCATACATTCCCTTGAACCATTTGTAGCCTTTCCTGAAATACTCTTCAATCTTCACGGCCATGTCCTTATCATCTTCATGCAGGATAAAGAACAAATGGATGTTTGAGTAGGGGCTTGGTTTGAATGGCTTATGGTCTCTCAGTGCGAACTTGGGAACTTCACTTGCATTGTTGCCACCAAAGAGTAATTGATTGCTCTCAGGTGTAGTGGTGTCAATACGAGTTATCGGAACATCCATAAAGCCTCCACTGTGCAAAGGGATTAGCTCTCTGAATTTAGGAGTATCGATAAACTTTTTATAAAATGCCTGAATATGTGTGAGGTACTTTGGATAACGATTGTCTCGGGGCGGGGCTTCCGCAGAAATGCCCAACGCACCTTCCAAGTCTTTGTTCAGTACCGGAAAGCAATTGTCATAGTCCGGTTCTTCTTCATTTTGAATCCAATCCCATCTTTTGATTTGATTGGCATTGATAACCCAATTGAAGCATGTAGGACTTACTTGATGGATTAGTTCCGCTGCACTTTGCTTAGAGACTTTTGACTGACCATCATAGGATAGCAGTATTTCAGGAAACTTGCTAACGGTATTCAGTTGGACTTTGAGCGAGAAACGCTCATATATCCACCATTGAGAGGTTTCATTTTTTCGAGACTTTAACCATACCTGGTTCTCCTTCACAAAGCCAACCTTTACTATTTGTTTTTGAATGGAGCGGAAATAGAAATTGATTTGGCGGTTGTAGTATCTCCTTATCAGGTCGGGATTCTCGGTCTTAAAATCTATCTGCAAAGGCTGGAAGCCTTCAGTCTCGCCTGTGAATGTGGTATAAAGCTCGTTGGTGCTATTTCTAACAACATTGGGAAACAAACTCTCTGCTTCATTTGGAAATAGCGTGAAGTGTAGCTTTTGGCTTTTTCCGTTGTCCTGATCTGAAAAGTAAAAAGTGATTGGAGCTTTCGGCCAATCGAATGTCAGAATATTAAAGAATAGTGAGTTTTTTCCCATAGCGTTTATTTTCCTTTATTCTTTTTGAGTGTTGTCGCAGCATTTTGTAATGCCTCCAAGGCTACTTCCTCACTGCTAACAATGTCTAATATTTGATCAGAAAGCCACAGTGAAAGGAGTTGGTTAACATCAAAATCCAATAGTTCTGCAAGTTGAACAACATGCTCACGCTTTGCCCTTCTGTCTCCACGCTCAATCTTGCTAAACATAGGGGTGTCTATTTCCAAACTTGCTGCAAGTTGTCTTTGTAATAATCCTCTTTTTTCACGTAGCTGTTTGATTTGCTCACCAAAATGCATGACCTTTCAATTTATGACTTGTCAATATTTGACTAATATAAGAAAATAAAGGGATAATAAAGGCAAAGATTTGGAAGTGAGTTACTTCAGGGTTTTAAGGAAACCGAGGAAGCCAAGGACGGTCAGTCCTTAGCATCCTTAAAATCCTGAACTTCCTGACTATTCAGGTTTATGTAGTGGTCTTGCTTCTCTCTGTGTATTAGGCCACTTTTACCAAACTCAGTGATATAACCTTCTGCTGTCTTATCAGGAATATTCATTTGCTTGGCTACTTCCAGGTACTTCTGCCTGTTGAACTCTTGGGGCAGGGCATCTAAGAACTTTTGTTTCCTATTCTTACGAGGGCTTGGTTTCACATCTTCCGGCAATTCAGTAAACACTTTGGCTGAATGCTTGACTAACACCCTAACCATAGCAAGTGCAGTTTGAAAGTCTCGTTCTTCACAAATGATTTGAGTACTTGTATCGCCTGTTTCCAATATCCGCAAAGCGGAAAGAATCATGCTGATACGAAAGGCAATCAATCCTAATCTGCGAATGGTTGCCATGTAGTCAATGCCCTGCAAGGTCATGTAATGGTCTTGCACCTGGGCAAAGAACCCATTGAACTGTGCTTGCTGGTCTGCCGTAAGGCAGAACTGCATTTCAGGACTTGCCTTCAATACTTTAAAGAGTTCGTAGAACTCAGCTCCTAAAGTGTCAAAATACTCATCCAAGCCCTGAGAAGTGGTGTCTGCAAAGACATCTTTCCAAGTTGGACGTACATTCATAAAGTAGAAAATGAATCGGCTGAATAAGCCGTTTTCAGCATTAGGAATGAGAGCCGAAACTTGTTTTGGCGTTCCTGAAAGCACTGCCGAAAGGCAGGGGTTTTCAATATCCACATACTCACGGTCAGTTCTTCGATAGTAACTGATTGTTTCATGGTGGAATGCTTTCCTGAATCCATCAGAATAGTTGCCATAATCGGATTTGAAGGCATGAGCTAATGTGTCGCCTTCTGTCTCGAAAATCAATCCTTTGCCATCACTATCACCCAAAAGCTGATAGGCTCCAGTAGAGCTATTGTTGGCCGGAATGAACAGCATCTTTTCAGGTGGCTTGCCGGGTTTTTCAACTCCTTCTTCTTTGCCTTTCTTGGTATTGTAATCAGCCATTTCCAATTCATGCTGTTGCTTTAGCAACTTGGCTTGTTCTCTCAGCTCCTTATGGATAGGGTTGACCAATTGGCGGCAATGTACCAAGCGGCCTTTACCTGCGGAGGCTTGGGCTGTAATAAACAGAAACATATTGGAATAGACTTTTCTACCATCATAGATTCCGAATAGTTTGGGCAAACATGCACTGATTGAAACCAAAGAGCCTAAGAGCAACAGATCCTTTTCTTCATTGGATGTGACAACACTTACCACCTTTTGAAGAAAGTCAGGAAGTTCAGGAAATAAAGAATCTGGAAGATTCGGCATTTCCTGTTTGGTAGGTTGGCTGGTTGTCTTTGGCTTGGAAATTTGAACTCCAGCTTGCTTTGCATGGTAGAAAAAGGTTTTCAGGGAAACGCCCTGACCTTTTGCTTTGAGGCAGTTGTCAAACTGCCGATCACATTCGGAAGCTGAATAATCAGGATAGAAGCGACTGATTCTATGGAAGTAGTCACGGCCTGATTCTCCAAATTCATCAGCAAAGGCAAAGCCGATATTCCGCCAATCGCTGTAAGCGGTGGTAATATCTATCTGGTTCGCTTCAATTTGCTGAATGATAGTTTCTACTTCTGATTCGTTGCTGTTGCTCAATGGTTGAGCTTGCTCTGTATTTATCGATTGTTGGGCAGGATTCTCCATCCATTCCAACGGATTAAACGTTTTCTTTTCCATAACCTACAGGTATTTGGGATTAATGAATGCTTGCGGGTCGTGAGGCAGGAAACATGCTCTGGAAATGTCTTTGCCTGACTGATCTACTTCCAGCTTGTAAGTGTGCTGAATGTAGTTTGCTACCGCTTTAAAATAGTCCTGGTGTTTTGCCTTTGTAAGCTCTATTGGAATTACCCATTTCAACCCATCACCTGAAGGAGATACAAACAGTAGCTCCGTTTCAAAGTACTGGTCTTTGAGTAATTCCGCTTTCAATCCAGATAGGTCGCTTACATGGTCAAAATCAATTGTAAGAAGCCCTGAATGCTTTCTAAGGTGTTTATCATTTCGTTGTGAGAAAGTGCCTGAGAAGGTCACGTAATCGAAATTGAACGCCTTGTACTTACGGGCTTCCTTGACATCCTGAATGCTGCGAAGTGTACTTGTACACGTAGCAAATGAATCTCCCTTGATAATCGAATAGGCTTCTACCAAATCAATATCTCTTGTTGGATTGATATTGGTAACTGGCTTGGTGTAGAAGCTGAAAAGCGGAGCTTTTAGCTTCACATGCACAGGAGCAACCACTTGTGGTTGTGACTCTTCCTGAGTGTAAAAGCCATTTTTATGACCTATGCGCAAATGCAATTCTTCATTCAGCTTTTCATTGAGTTCCTGACCCGATAAGCCAAAATGCAATGAGGCGAAATCAAAGACATTGCCTTGTGCAATGGCTTCTTCTGTGTCGGTGTGCGTAGCACATCCGTCAACTACCTTCACAATCAATGTGGGCTTGTCCGCATTGAAAGGGTTCTTGGTGGGTTTACAGTCCCTTCCCGAAAGGGAAAGGACTGTTTCACCTTGATAGTATTGGCGCAACACATAGGCATAGATATTCAGGCCGTAGTGCGTCTTGTGTAAAATGGCTTCTCTACTTATTTCCATGACCTGTGGATTTTGAAGGTTGGTAATTGGCTTCCAACATCTTTTCAATGTCAGAGAGCTTGTAGAAGAATTTGCCATTTACACGGCTGTATGGTAGTGTTCCATTGTCCCGAAGGGTCTGCAAGGTTCGCTTGCTGATATGGAGCGACTGCATTACATCTTGTCCATCAATCCACGATTCATTGAATCTCTCCAGTCGTGTCTTTTGGTATTGCTGCAAGTATGCCTTTATGGTCTTAATCTCCTGAGAGAGCTTCAGGATTAAATCAATAATCTCTGTCATAGCTTCACTCTCCCTTTTTTGATTAAGTAATCGGCAGCTCGCTGATCGATTTCATCCTGCGTGGAATTGCGGTTGCGAAGCAACCACTGGTCTAATTCAGCACGGTTGAAATAGAGCTTTTTCCCGTTGGGTTTGTAGTATGGAATACTACCCGCACTCGTCAACTTATACAGGTGCGATTGCGACAATTCAAGGTACTGACATGCTTCATTGAAGTTCAGTACGTTTTTGAGAATCAGGTTTTGATCTAAAACATGCTTCTCGATAATTTTGAGACGTTCTAATATTTCGTCCATTTTCTTAATTATTAGAGAATTAGAAATGGACATCTGGCCAAATGTCATCCTTGATTATCAAGGACTTGACAAAGTTCCGTAGAAGGGTTTGGTAGCCTTAGAAATGGAAATTTCATTCCTTGTAAGTGGTTGATTTACAAGGGTTATTGAAAAAGAGTGGAAATTTGAATTGGTAAATTGACGGCAAATTACCGCAATTCAACAATTGGGTAATTGGGTAAGCCAGAACTGAGTATCTACATAATCCGCTACAGCATCAGGGTCATTCCGATAAGTTCTGAATTGCTTGTCAATATCAGTAGCGTAGCGGTGATCTAAGAACTTGCGAATAGCTACATCCTTGATTTCCTTGTTTCCCGGAAACTGCCTTTTGTTGAAGTAGCCTTTATTGATTAAGTGGAGGTAGATGCATGCCAGTTCGTTCTTGGCTCCATGCTTATTTGTGAAGTTGTAGTCAGCATCAATGTAACCGTACTCATGCAGCTTGCTCTCAAAACTGCCAAAGCGATTAGGGTTTTTGATAATGGTACTGAAAGTCAAAATGCCTTTCTTTTCAGGGCGAACATCATTTGATATGGGCTGAAATGTGGAGGTTTCAACCGAATCAGGTTTGATAGGTGCAGCTTTGGCCAGTGGTTTTTTGGTTGCTTCAACGATTACACTTGGTTGAGGTGCTGTTTGCTCAAAGTAGGTGTAATAGATTTCTTCTTCGGTTAGCGGATCTTGCTTTAGCAAACTTGGGTAGGCTTCCTGAATCTCCATGTACAACCTAACCAATTCATGTTTTAGGTAATGAATGATAAAGGATTCATCAGCCAAGACTTTGTCCTGGCTGGATAATCCTGTCTTGGGTTGGTATTGCTCTTCTTGGTACTGGCGTTCAATTAATACCTGAGCAAGCTCTTTGAGTTTTTGTGGTAATGTTCTGGTCAAAGCCCAATGAACATGGTATTTCTTTTCGTTATCGTTGACAGCTTCTTCAACTGCTTTGTGGAGGTTGTTGAGAAAGCGGATTGCTTCATGGTCAATGAGTGAGGTGTAGTATTTCCGCTTGTTGGATAGGGGATTGAGAAAAGAAAGTTCAAAGCTCGGTTGTACTTGATAATAGGTCTTTTCAAGGTCGTTTAAATCCTGTTTAAACTTCATTTCAGAAACATTGCTAATCATCCAAGGCCGAAGGTCGAGGAATAGAATGCGGTTGTATATGTCTAATTCGGTGCTCATAAATCCAACTTGATTTTGTTAGCTGCTTCTTTCTTCTTGTCGTCAATGATCTTGGCATAGACCTGAGTGGTTTTCAACTCCCTGTGGCCAAGCAATTTTGAGACCGTGTATATGTCAGTTCCTGCGGTAAGCTGTAAGGTGGCATAGGTGTGACGGGCGCAATGGAAGGTTATCGTCTTGGTAATACCAGCTCTCATTACCCATTGTTGTAATTTGAGATTATGCCAGGCAGAGTATTTCAATCCCTTAAACACTCGCTCGTCTTTGTCTTGGCGTTCGCCAAGCAAACCGAAGGCTTGCTCTGAGATAGGCAGTGTTTCCGCTCCTTTGGTTTTCTTCTGTCTGAAACGAATGTAGTAGCCCATATCATTTGAGTGTTGCACTTCGGACCATAGAAGCTTATTTATATCTGACCAACGAAGGCCAGTAAGGCATGAGAAAATGAAAGCGGTTTTTAGCTGAGGTATTTCACATTCAGCTTTAACAACTGCTTGCAGCTCTTCCAGTGTTAAAAACTCTCTTTCCGGTTCTCCTTGCTTGAATGCTTCAACTCCTTCTGCTGGATTGTGTGGAATGATACCATCCTTCACCGCTTGCTTTAGTGCAGCTCTTAGTTTGTTGAAATAGGAGTACTTGGAGTTTTGAGAAAGTTTCTGGATTCCATGTCCGGTGGCTTTCTTGTCAAGGTATTCTTTGAAGTCCTGGACAAACTCACGATTCACGAACTCAAAGGAAATATCCTGTGGTATAAATGCCTTCATGTGCTTGATCATACTATCCCAATTTCCGTAGTTGCCCGGACTGTCTTTGCGTTTATTGGCAAGCAATTCAAGGTAGGCGGTGAAACTACCTTTCAGCTTCTCATTGTCACGGAATCCATAAACACCGTTTTGGATTTCGATTTGTCGCTGTGCTCTTATGGTCTCAGCCAGTTGGAGCGTTTTCTTGTTGACTTCCTTTTGCTCTTTGGTTTTGGCGTTAGGGTCGAGGTAGAGTTTTAGGTACTCCGTTTTGCGTTTCCCTTGGTGATAGTAGTCCAGGTATAAACTGGTCTGGCCACCTTGATTGCGTTTTCTTAGTGTAACCTTCATGCTTGAAACAGTTTTTCGATTTCAGTTCTCTTGATAATGGTACGTCTCCCGATTTTGGCAGCATTGATAGTACCGCTCTTTATCTGGCGGTAAAGGGTCATTCTACTTGCTCCAAGTAGTTCACAGGTTTCGGATATGCTGAGAAAATCCTTGTCCTGTAGCTTTTGCTGATTGTGTTGGGATTTCTGAGAAGCAACTGAGGGAATTTCCTGAACCTTCTTTTCTCTCTGCCTTTTCTTGTAGGCTCGTTTGGCACATAGATCACCACAAAATTGGGTCACTGTGGTCTTGGCAATGAACTCATTGCCGCAGTGCTGACAGATTTTAGGAACTCGAATGTTGCTGCTCATGACGTTTCTTTAAAAGGGGAGAAAATGTATCAGTACGTATCTGATTGTATCAGTTTGTATCTGTATGTAACATAATCTCTCCGGTGCTCTGTAAATCTGTTGCTAACAACAAAAATTGTTTCTATAGCAACAAATTAGAAACGAAATATACGAAAATAAGGGAAGATTAGCAACAAATAAAAGAAGTAAAAACCGCTTAAAATGCACTAAAAGAAGGGTTTAGCTAAGTAAAAGAAAAGTAATTACTTTCCGATACAAAACTTGCTAAAGATGTTCTCCAGCAGATCATCGGTGGTGATCTCTCCAGTGATCTGCCCCAGGTGAAAGAGTGAGTTGCGGATGTCCATGGCCACAAAGTCGTTGGTCACTTGCCGGTCAATGCCATCGATCACCTGATCCAGTGCCTTGTTGGTTTCCATCAGACTTTCGTAGTGCCTCAGATTAGTCACTATGGTGTTTCCGGTCTTGAAGTCATCCAGGGAAACCAAGGTTTTTAAGGCCTCTTTGAGGTTTTCGAGGTTCTCCTTTTGGCTGGCAGAGATCATCAGGGCGTTTTCTGACTCCAGTGCGTTCAATAGGTTGGCGTCTGCCCGGTCCATTTTATTTCCAATCAGCAGATAGGGGACTTTGAGGGCTTTGAGGTAAGCCAGTTGTTTTTCAATGTCCTCTTTCGTGTCGTTGATCAGGTCGATCAGGTAGATAATTACGGAGGCCTCTTTCATTTTAGCATAGGTGCGCTCTACACCAATGGCCTCCACCTTATCCTCGGTGGTGCGAATACCAGCCGTATCCGTAAAACGGAAAGCTATGCCGTCTACATTGATCACGTCTTCAATGACATCCCTGGTGGTTCCGGGTACATCCGATACGATGGCCTTCTCTTCATTGAGCAAAGCATTGAGCAGGGTGGACTTACCCGCGTTGGGCTTTCCGGCGATCACCGTAGGGATGCCGTTTTTGATGGCATTACCCAGCGTGAAACTCTCCGTCAGGCGGGTGATTAGCCCTTTCAGGCTATAAATGAGTTTTTTGAGGTCATCACGACTGGCAAACTCCACATCTTCCTCACCAAAATCCAGCTCCAGCTCAATCATACTGGCAAAATGCACCAGCTCTTCTCTGAGTTTAGAGATTTCTTGAGAGAATCCCCCGCGCATCTGGTTCATGGCGGCCTGGTGCATGGATTCGTTTTCTGAGGAGATCAGGTCGGCCACTGCCTCGGCCTGCGCCAGGTCGAAGCGCCCATTGATAAAGGCGCGCTGAGTAAACTCCCCGGCTTTGGCCAGACGTGCACCCTTGGTGAGGAGCAGGCGAATGAGTTGCTGGATGATATAGGGACTGCCATGACACGAAATTTCGATCACATCCTCTTTCGTGTAGGAGTTGGGGCCCCTAAAGATGGAAATGAGCACCTCGTCTACGATTTTCTCCTCATCACGAATGGTTCCGAGGTGGATGGTATGGCTGGGTACCTCAGTGAGGTCTTTGCCCCTGAATACACTATTGACGATGGCGATGGTAGCCGGTCCGGAGACTCTGATGACTCCAATGGCACCCACTCCCGGGGCGGTAGCCAGGGCAATAATGGTATCGTTCATATTCATGCGCCAAAATTAGTCAGACCATGGCAGAACTACTTAAAACTAGGTATTGTATAACTCAGCGATAGGGATAAACTTTATCCTTGAGAAATCCCGGTGATTTTCAAAATGTCTTTTGGTACACATGTGGAATGATCCTGGGGGCTTCTCATTAGGAACCAGCTAAATACGGAAAGGCTCTTCATATTTTGGAGAGCTTTTCTCGTTTTGGATCTTGAAATAGAACCTGACGGTGGTCGTTACGGGTGAAATGCGGCGGTTTTCCTTTTATCTTATAAAAGAGGGGTGTATTTTACCTCATATTTGTAAAAGAATAAAACCGCCAACCTTAACTATTCTATTTGTGAATTTGTGTTCCGCCGCTCATATTCGCTTCACAGCATCGTTTCTTTTGTTGTTTGTAGCTACACTGTCTCATAGTCAGCGCCTCCCGGAAGGGGGAAACGCCAGCCGGAAAATCCCGAAAGCCAAAGAGGTTTTGTTGGACAAGGCCGGATCACCACGGTTTATCCGGTTTGAGAAAAGCCTGAAGATGGACTCCCTGCCAGCATTGGGCATGTTGCTGGGCTTGCCCGAAAAGTCCACACTTCGTCTGAAAGCAAAAATCGCGAATCATAAGGGTGAAGAGCACTTCAGGTACGTGCAGGAGTATAAAGGGCTGGAGGTGCTTGGAGCAGACTACATCGTGCATGCGAAGGGGGAGACGGCCGTTTCTGCTAATGGGAGCATTGAGCGTAAGATTGTCGTGAACACCCTGCCCACACTGAGTGGAGAGGCTGCACTGCAGCTTGCCCTGGATGAGGTGGGCGCTGAGGTATATATGTGGCAGGATGAAGAAAATGAGCGATTCCTGAAGCGGGAGAGTAAAAACGCCCGGGCATCTTTTCTTCCTGAATCTAAACTGGCATTAAGCCGAAAGCGGTATGATAAGGCGGAAGCATTGAATCTCGTCTATCAGTTTGATATCTATGCACAAAAGCCCCTGGGCAGATACAATGTAGAGATTGATGCACATACTGGCGAGGTGATCAATTTTTATAATAAAATTCATACCGCTACGACCACCGGTACCGGACTGTCTTTGTATAATGGGGTGGTGCCAATCATTATGGATTTTGATGGAGCCAACTATTTCTTGTCAGACGATTCCACAGGAGGAGGAATATATACTTATGATTTGAAGCACGGTACCAGCTATGGAAGCGCCACACTTTTTTCAGAATCAGATAATTATTTTGATCAGAGCAATAGCAGAGCAGGGGTGAGTGCTCATTATGGAGCGGCGGCCACCTATGCCTATTTTTTGGAGAATTTTGGTAGGAATAGTTATGATGACGATGGGGCGGCCATCAGGTCCTATGTGCATTACTCAAATGGGTACTTCAATGCCTTCTGGGATGGTTCGAGAATGACCTATGGCGACGGAAATGCGAGTGCTTCTGCGCTGGTCTCTCTGGATATTGTGGGGCATGAGATTTCCCATGCCGTCACGGAGTACAGCGCGGGCCTGGTCTATTCGTACGAGTCAGGGGCATTAAATGAATCCTTCAGTGATATTTTTGGTCAGTCGATTGAGTTTACCACTTTTCCCGAAACGGCCAGTTGGAACCTGGGTGACGAGATATATTATGACGGAGTGAGCATGATCCGCTCCATGAGTAACCCGAATGCTGAGGGTCAGCCGGATACCTATCACGGAGATCTTTGGTATTATGGCTCAGGGGACAATGGTGGAGTGCATTACAACAGTGGTGTCCAGAATTTTTGGTATTACCTGTTGGTAGAAGGAGGTACAGGTACCAATGACAATGGCTACAGCTACCAGGTGAACGGGATTGGCTTAGAGGCTGCACAACAGATCGCTTACCGAAACCTCACAGTCTACTTAACCTCTACTTCAGACTATGCAGATGCACGTATAGGATCAGAGCAGGCAGCATTGGACTTATATGGAGCAGGCAGTGATGAATATGCGGCAGTAGTTGCTGCCTGGAATGCCGTTGGTGTGGCTTCTTCAGAGCCATTGATGATTGTCACAGATTCTGTGGTATTTGGTCAGGTGCCTGTGGGGATTACCGAAACCATAGAGGTGGTGGTGGCCAATCAGGGGAGTGGTTTGCTGGTGGTGAGCGATATTAATGTTGACAATGATGTTTTTGCCGTTTCGGATACATCCTTTTCTCTTGGAGAACTGTCCTCGAAAACCATCACGTTTAGTTTCGCCCCAACAGAAACACTGGATACTTCCGCCACTTTTACACTTTATTCCAACATAGATACAGTGTCCATCTTTGCCAGCGGCTCGGGGGCCGAACCACCCACCCTGGTCATATCACCAGATAGCATTGCGGACTCACTGTACACCGGTGGGGTTTCTGAAACTATTTTGGCCATTCATAACAGTGGATTTTCAGACCTGGAGTATGAGTTGTCCACCGGATTAGTGGATGATTTTTTGGGAGAGTGGCTTGTGACCTATGACTGGTTCTGCGATGGAGGAGTAAGCGGTGTGGTTATGAATTTTTTCGAAGATCATACTTTCACTACCAGCGAGGGCGCCAATGGTCTATGGAGTATGGATGGAGACTCCATTGTATGGGTATTTGAATCCAGCACAAGATACGCAGGCCTTCGGGAGGGTGATTTCATGTCGGGTTTAATGACCAGTGGCATGTATGATGGATGCTGGTACGCTGATAAAGTGACGGACTTTAACACACCTATAGTGCTAGCTGCATCCGAATGGAGTGTGGAGGGTGGGCAAGTAGCTGCTCCTGAAAGGACAGTTGATCCAAAGGAGGGCGTGGCGTCCGCTGGCAACAGTAATTGGTTGTATACGAGTGTTTCTGAAGGCGTTGTAGCTATGGGTGATACGGCTTATGTGGCGATCACGTTGGATGCTGGCGGTTTGTATGGGGGAGTATACGAAACCAACCTTATGCTGATGACCAACGACCCTGAAAGACAATTGGAAGAAATTCCGGTGTCCCTTTTCGTTACGGGTGCACCTGATGTGGCGCTTTCTCATGACACTTTGTTTTTTGAGGATGCCTTTGTGAACTTCTCTGATAGTTTGAATTTGTTTATCAGCAACGTAGGGACCGATGACCTGGAGCTCGATTTGTATTTTGAGCATGAGTATTTCAGCACGGATTCCACACACCTGAGCATTTCACCTTCTGCAGGGTTCAATTTGCCAGTTTATTTTCAGCCTGATTCGGTGGGCAGTTTTAGCTCAGCTTTACTATTCGTCACCAATGATTTCGATCAGGACTCTATCTACGTGTACCTCACGGGATGGGGAATAAATCCGCCAGTATTTGGGGTAAGTCCGGACAGCCTAGGAGCAGCCCTGTTCACCGGGGATAGCACAACGCTCGTACTTACCCTCGATAACCTCGAAGGGGGATCGGATCTGACCTGGGAATCGGAGTGGATTGTTGAGTTGGAAGCCACGGAGCTTTATAAAGCTCATGAACATATGGCGCACCTGGTGCCGTCTGACGGATCGGGTAACAATGAAGGGATGGCCACTGCCGGCCCTATCCCTATGGAAAGTATGCAGGCCCTTTCAGGGAATAAGCGCATTCTGGCCTGGACCACTTTTGTGGACATGGATCAGGAATATATCAATACGATCAACGCGATCTCGCAGTACTATTCAGACTATCAGCTGAGTACTACCATTACCACGTCTGCAGCGGAGTTGGGAAATATGCTGGATACGGTGGATGTTTTTCTTATCCCCGAGCAAGAAGATGGAGGGAGTCTTTCTTATTTTTATGATTTGGGAGTTTCATGGTCTGAGGTGATTAGATCCTTTGTGAAGGGTGGTGGCACGATTATTCTCTGTGGAGACCATGAATCAGGTGAGATTTTAAATGCATCGGGCTTGATGCACATGGCTTATGCTGCTAATGCCTACGGCAATGCATTGACATTGGAGGATAGCACACACTACCTCACCGCAGGGGTTACTGGCCATGTTACGGGTCAAAATGCCACCTTTGTTGTGAGCCTTTCGGACACACTCGCGAGCAACCTGATTAGTTATTCTGACTATGCTGCAGTGGCCCACAGGCGAATTGGACGAGGGGATGTAGTGTATATTGGTTATGACTATTATGCCTATAATGACAATGCCGCCAGGGTGATTTCCAATGCTGTAGCGGGAGCACGGGGCCAGCGTGCATGGTTGACAATGGAAACTGAGTCAGGTACAATTGGGGCTGGTGAATCTCAGGATATTCCGGTCAAGCTAAATGCCACGGATTTGTATGGTGGGGTGTATAGGGCGGGTATCACTGTACAAAGTAACGATCCTGCCAAGCAAAACCGTACGATTCCTGTACACATGGAAGTAACCGGCGTGCCTGTTATTAAAGTTATCAATGATTCTCTACAGTTTGAAAGTGTCTATGCAGGGTACGAAAAGGAGCTCTCAGTGACCATACTTAACCAAGGAACTGATATCCTCACGGTTGACGTGGCTTTTAGTGACAGTACGTTTATTACAGATACCTTGCATGTGTCTGTTGGGCCGGGTGAAGCTTATGACCTCCAGGTATTCTTTCAGCCGGACACCGCCAAAAGTTATGTTCAGTCACTCTGGTTGATTTCTAACGATCCTAATCAGGATTCTACCCTTGTAAGTCTATCGGGTATAGGGGTGAATCCACCAGTGATGAATGTGAGCCCTGACAGCCTCCATGAAGCACTCTACACTGGTGACAGTGCTACACAGATCCTTACCATTGATAATACGGTCGGGGGGAGTGACTTGATCTGGAAAGCCGAAATCCACTTTGAATTAGAGGAGACGGAGCTTTTCAAGGCCAATCAGCACCTGATCCAAATGTCCCCTTCTGATGGTTCTGGGAATAACCAGGGAATGTCCAAATCGGGCCCGATTTCAATGGAAACTATGTCAGCGCTCTCCGGTCAAGTGAATATTCTGTCGTGGGTTACCTATGCAGACATGGATCAGGAATACCTGCATACCTTAAATGCCATCTCTCAATACTTTACGGATTACAGATTGAGCAGTACCACCATTACTTCTGCTACGGTGCTGGCAGGAATGCTGGATACAGTGGATGTCTTCCTCATTCCCGAGCAGGAGTATGCCTCTAATTCTTATTTTGAGAACCTTGGAGCTTCATGGGCTGAGGTTCTAACAGCTTTTGCCGAACGAGGAGGCGCTATCATACTTTGTGGAAACCCATCTGCTTATAACATTATTGATGGTTCTGGTCTTATGCATATGGAATATTTTATGCCGGTCTATTCTGAGGTGCTGACAGTGGAAGACTCGATGCACTACCTCACTGAGGGAATATCTGGAGCTGTTTTATCCCAGGATGGAACATTCCTGATGTCTCTTGCGGACTCTGCCGCTTCGAATATTGTATCATATTATGATCATTCTGTGGTCGCTCACAAAAATGTAGGCCGGGGAGATGTGGTATACATCGGTTATGATTTCTTCAACTATGATGACAATGCAGCCCGAATGATCGCAAATGCAGTGGCAAGTGCCAACCGAAGCTCCTGGCTTTCTCTGGGGGTAGCGATGGACACCATCGCAGGAGGGGAACTTCAGGAAGTTCCATTGACTTTTAGTGCAAAAGACCTCTTTGGAGGTCAATACAGAGCTAATATCAACATCCTCAGCAATGATCCGGCCAGCAGCGAGCTGAGCATACCCGTAGTGATGGAGGTAACCGGAGCGCCTGTGCTTAGTATCAATTCTGACAGTTTACCCTTTGCCGATACTTATGTGGGATACTCAGATAAAGTGTCCATTCTGATCAGTAACGAGGGTACAGATGATTTGGAAATAAGCTTGTCTTTGTTGGATTCTGTTTTTGCCATTGACACAGCCTATCTTTTGTTAGCCCCGGAAGCATCCTATGAGCTGGCTGTTTATTTTAATCCTGATTCGGCAGGTGTTTTCGAGGGGGGCCTCTTACTGGCTACCAATGATTTGGATAGAGACTCTACCTTTGTTTCACTCACAGGAACCGGGGTGAACCCACCGGTGATGACCGTTTCCCCTGACAGCATCTCAGCGGCTCTGATGACCGATGAGACGGTCATAAAAACCCTCACAGTTGATAATACCGCAGGAGGCAGCGAGCTGGTTGTGCAATTCGAGAGCAGAATACATGCCCAGACCATCACAAAACCATTGACACAGAGCAGGGCACCTTCTTCTACGCATGATCCCACTAGCTTATCTCAGGATTTCGGTAGTTACCTGTCGGACACGGCAAGGGTACTTATCATTCAAAATTCGAGCGCATGGGGTATGGATATGCGATCTTTCATGCAAGAGACTTTTGGAATTACAGCTATGACCATCTATCCTCAGGTTTTGAGTGGTCATGATTTGGAGCCCTATGATTTGATAATCACCACAGGAGATCAGAACTACGAGTACTATGAGACGATCAGTAATAACCGTGAACGCTTTGAAGACTATGTAGAAAATGGTGGAGTAATTCAATATCAATTGGCCACTCAAGGCAGCAATGTGAGCCTTGTTGGAGGAGTTAATATTATTCACGGAAGCGCTGATAATCGCAATACTTTAGACGCACCTGATCATCCCATAGGAAAAGATTTACCACTCGTTTTGGAGGGGAATTCTGCAAATCATACTTATCTGACTGACCTGCCAGAGGGAGCAACGGTGATCACCTCCACGGAGTATTCCACACGGCCTACCACGGCGGAGTATTCATATGGATCGGGGCATGTGATTGTGACAGGAATGACCGTTGAGTACTTGGCTTTGAGTGGTTTTAATTCAGCTCCATTGTTGGGGAATATCACATCCTATACCCTCTCATTATCTGGTCAGAAATGGTTGAAGGTACCAGAAGCTGATACCATCCCTGCTGGTGAGTATCGTGACTTTGAAGTATTGTTAAATGCAAAGGGTTTGTACGGTGGACTTTATTCTGGTGAGATAGATGTCTTGAGCAACGATCCAGCATCTCCGGTTGTCAGTGTTCCTGTAGGCCTGTTTGTGACCGGTATTCCTGATATGGAAGTTGATCAGGATACGGTTGATTTTGGGAAAACATTTGTCGGTACCAGCAATTCCAGGCCCCTCCAAATTGAGAATGAGGGAACGGATACACTTTATGTGTCAGACGTGGTATTTGATCACCTTTCTTTTGCCGTGGATACTACTTCTTTTTACTTGCTGCCAAAGCAGACTCAAACCCTGGAGATTATCTATAGTCCGGAAGTGGTTGCTGATGATACTGTGCAGATGAGTATCTCCAGTAATGATCCGGATGAAGTACCCTATATTGTGTATTTGCTGGGACAGGCCGTGCATCCACCTATTGCAGGTGTCGATCAGGATAGTCTGTCAGAGTCATTACTCACTGGCTTGCAAAGCACACAAACCCTAACCCTGGAGAATACCGGTGGTAGCGAGTTGGAGTGGTCTCTTGAAATAAATAATGGAGGTGCTGTGGCACTTACACCCGTAGGCTTTTATGGAGCTCCATCTCCACAGGTGGATGTGCCAGAGTTATCCTCTGAGGCCGGAGGGTCACACTTTGGGTCAATCGAAGGGGAGGTATTGGATACTCTTGCAAACTTCACTTCGAGTTCCACGGGAATCTACGTAAAAGGAGATACCATTTACACTGTAAATTATAACCAAGCGAGGCTGGATAAGTACAGCTTAAGCGCCAGACAAGTAGTTGAAAGTTTCCCGCTTCATTCTAGCCCCTATGGCATCACCTATGCAGCAGGTTTGTTGTGGATTGGAAGTTATGATGGATTGGTTCGGGCCTATGATTCCGGTGGGAGTTTCGCTGGTTCATTTTCAGTTCCATTTTCTAATTATCCAGCAATCGCTTTTAATGGGACTCATTTTATACTGACCCAGGCTATTGAGTATAATGAGCCTTTTTATGTGGTCGATTTCGATGGAACCATCCTCAATACTTATGTGGGGATAAATGCTGAGGTGACGGAATTGGCCTGGTCCAATGGTACTGTTTGGACGCTCACTTTTAATGGGGAGAGTAATATATACCCCTTGACCATTTCGGATGGAGCCATGCACATAAATGATACCATCCGAATACCTAACGATGATTTTGCCTATAGTCTGGCTCATGATGAGGGTAAGTTGTACTGGAACGCATGGAACAGTGATGCGTTGGTGCTGAAGGCTGGAAAGTATTATCAGGGCGATTGGTTGTTTGCTGGGGTGAATGAAGGCGTTCTTGATGCCGGGGAGAGCACTCATTTAGCGCTTAACTTCAACGCTTACGGTTTGGCAGGAGGGCTATACCAAAAGGAAATTAGGCTGATAACCAATGACCCGGTAACACCTACCACCAGGGTGCCGGTTGCTCTGGAGGTGACTTCCGCACCTGATATAGATCCATTGAGTGTTGCCGTGGATTTTAACCAGGTTTTTGTTGGCGATTCTGCCATAGAGTCGATGACCATAGCCAACGTGGGGGTTGATGAATTGATTATTCATTCGTCAAGCATAGATCATTCAGATTTTTCAACTTTCAGAGGTGGACTTACCATCCCTCCCGGAGGGGAGCGGGAGTTTTATATCAAGTATCACCCTCAGTCCTCCGGCATAGTGAACGCCACGCTCACTATAGTAAGTAATGACCCTGACGAAGGGGTGATAACCGTGAGCTTGTCGGGAGAAGGTATCCTTCCTCCGGAGATCTCAGTTGCACCTGGTTCGCTTTCCGAAAGCCTAATCTTAGGGGAGCAGACTTCACAAAATCTAAGGATCGAAAATACAGGTAGTGGTGCTGATCTGGTTATTAGCTTAAAGGTGAGTGAGCCGGAAGGACAGGTGAAGGTAGAGACTAGTCCTGTTTTTACCAGCGCCGATGATCAGGTATCCAAAGACGAGACTTCTGCACCAGATCTCTCCCAATATTGGAGACAGCACACCAGGAGTCCGTTGCAGAATACCGTTCAGGCCACAGATCACGTAGACCTGGTAAACCTCAAAAAGAGTCTTAATGAGAAATTTCAATCCATCACGGGTCTGATATCCAATCGCTATGACTTCTCCGACGGAGTGGAAGGAACAGGGATCAATGATGGAGGTGGAGATATGTATGACGGTGGTAATTACCTGGGCACCAATTTGGGGAGTTACATTCCCTATTCCAACGATCTGATCACAACCAGTAATGCATTCGGATCAGGAGAGTATTTCACCCTTAAAAAGCCAGGTTTGTTTGTATTAGCAGCCAACCTGGAGGAGGTGACGACTTTTTACGTTAGTGGTAACCTGGGTGCAGATGGATTGGGTAGTGTGGATGGAGCAGTCATAGAAATGGACGTGGCAGGAAGGACTTTTCTCGGGTTTGTGAAGAGGGTTTATAATTCCGGAGACCCCTCGATAAACCACTTGATCATAGTGGAGGATAATGGAGATGCAACACATCAATTTAGCACCAATACCAACTACGACGACCATAGTGTAAATGGGTTATCAAATGTGCGAAGTATTCACTACTTACTTTTTGCAGGTACTGGCAGTAGGTATTACGATAACCATACGATGACTTCTGTGATGAGCGCTTACCTTGAAACCCTACAGATCGGACCTAAATGGTTATCTGTAGATCATACACAAGACACCATTACAGCAGGTGGTTTTGCTGAGTTCAATGTGGGTTTTGCCAGTGCCGAAATGACAGTTGGTAGGCACCAGGCCAATATTGAGATAAGTTCCAATGATTTTGCTAGCCCGCAGATTGTCGTGCCAGTATCCCTTCAGGTATCAGGAATCCCGGACATTATGTTGTCTTCACTTCAGATCAACTTTGGGGAGGTAGAAGTGGGACAAACCAGCGAGCATTTACTCACCATTTCCAATCTTGGTAATGATTCATTGCTGGTGGGATCCATAGCTTCTAATTATCCGGATTTTACCGTGGAGACCACCGAACTTGGGCTGGCAGTGGGTGAAGACCATAGTTTAACTGTGA
Source organism: Marinoscillum sp. 108 (assembly GCF_902506655.1). Taxonomy (NCBI): domain Bacteria; kingdom Pseudomonadati; phylum Bacteroidota; class Cytophagia; order Cytophagales; family Reichenbachiellaceae; genus Marinoscillum; species Marinoscillum sp. 108. The sequence goes on from NZ_LR734808.1 coordinate 591,666, forward strand.
CTTATACCCCTACCACAGTGGCTACTCATTCCGGTACCCTGCAAATACTAAGTAATGACCCTAATGAGTCTAAAGTGCTTGTTTCTCTAAGCGGAACTGGAATTCCAATCTCCAATACACCTCCAGAGTTGGATGGTTTTAGGTTATCTGTTCCAGAAAATAGCCCCGTAGGATATCTCGTAGATGTGTTGCAGGGTTCCGACTCAGATGGCGATACACTTAGCTATGGTATTGTTTCTGGCAATGAATCTTTAGCCTTTGAGCTGTCGGGTGATGGTCGTTTGCTGATCAATGATTCGGCCATGTTTAATTATGAGCAAAACCCGTTGTTCGAACTGACCATTGAAGTATCTGATGGAGAATACCAGGACACGGCTCAGGTATGGATAGATGTTACAGATTTGAATGACCGCCCCACAATAGAAACCCTGGTTTTCGGGATTCCTGAAAATAGTCCTTACGGCTATTCAGTGGGTTATCTCGTGGGGGAGGATGAGGATGGCGATTCTCTCCAATACGAAATTATTGGTGATAACCAGCTGGTATTTGAAGTGTTCGAATCCGGGATCTTGACAGTTAAAGACTCTTCCTTACTCAATTTTGAAATCAAAAAGTCTTTTGATTTGATCGTGGTAGTCCAGGATTACGCTTTGAGCGATACCGCTATAGTTACCGTTAACCTCACAAACGTGAACGATCGACCAGTGGCAATGGATCAGACATTTGAGGTATTCGAACACAGCCCTATGGGTACTCTTGTTGGGTATTTGTCCGCCACGGATGAAGACGGAGATTCTCTGATCTTTGAGATGGACTCCCATATTAGTTCGGCAGCTTTTGAGGTGAGTGTCAGTGGTGAATTGACGGTAAAAGATCCTTCGCTAATTGATTTTGAGGAACAAGAGAAGCTGTACTTTGATGTGATCGTTACTGATCTATCTGAGCAAGCCACTTTCAGAGTGACTGTTACCTTATTAGATATTAATGAAAATACCAGCCCATCATTCTCTGATCAAACCTTTGAAATCCCAGAGAACAGCCCTAAAGGCTATGAGGTTGGTCAGCTGACGGCCGTAGACCAAGAGAATGATTCATTGATATTCACTATTCTGAATAGTGAAGAATCCCCCTTTGAGTTGTTACATTCACAACTTTTGGTTGCTGATTCTTCACGTTTGGATTATGAAGTCAATACTTATTTTGAGCTGACGATGACAGTAAGTGATGGTGCAGAATCAGACACTGCCTTGATTACCATCTATCTGACGGACGTAAATGAAAATGGCGTGCCGATCATTTTGGATCAATCCTTCTCGGTGTTAGAGAACAGCCCTAGCGGTCATGAAATAGGAGAGGTCGTTGCGACCGATGCTGACGGTGATGCGCTTGCCTTTTCCATCATTCGGGGTAACTCAGGCAATCCAGTCACATTAACCTCAATGGGGGTATTATTCATCAACGATTCCAGCCTTTTTGATTTTGAGGTGAGTCCAGTTTTTGAGTTGGTTGTAACTGTAAGTGATGATTTATCAGTTGATTCAGCTACCGTTACCATTCATGTGGTTGATCTTGATGAAACACCAGAGAATCATGAGCCGGTGATTTTGGATCAGAGCTTTTCAGTGGAGGAAAATACCCGTTCCGGGATAGTGGTTGGCACGGTGGTGGCAACAGATGAAGATGAGGACGTTCTCACTTATGAGATCATTTCCGGAAACAGCGATCGCACATTTGCTTTGGATATGGAGAGTGGGGTGTTATCCATTGATGATTCTACGGCACTGGATTTTGAGGTCAATCGAAACATTTCATTTATCGTTCAGGTAAGTGACCTCACAAGTTCGGATATAGCCATTGTTTCCATACAGATCACCGACCAGGTAGAAATAGGGCTGCTTGGTCTTGATTCAGATCATGAGTTGCTTATTTATCCCAATCCTTCTTTAGATGGTCACGTGAGTATTGAGAACGGGAGACCTATAAGATATCTGAAGTTATTGGATACTTCTGGTAAAGTGTTGGTGTTCGTTCAGGGTGAAGGACGACAGGAGATAGGCCTGGAGTTGAGTGATTTTGACCGGGGTGTTTATTATTTGATCATTGAAGATGTAAAAGGGCAGCTGATTAGGAAATTGATCCTCGAGTAGTGGTTTTTAGCTCACATTTGGAAAAGAAAAGGCCTCGTCCTGAGGCCTTTTCTTTTCCATGGTTTCAGTATCAAAACAAAATCCTCCAAAACTGGGCAACCAGAAAGCATACAATCAGACCGAATACGATCGGTAAGAAAGTCGCTACAGAAGTCCACTTCCAGCTTTTGGTTTCCCTGTAAATGGTATAAATGGTGGTGCTACAGGGGTTGTGAAGCAGACTGAAAAGCATCAGGTTGATCCCTGTGAGCAGCGTCCATCCACCGGTCTTGAGGATATTAGCTGTTTCGGTAGTGGAGTCCAGTTCAAACATCACTCCATCACCAGCTCCCATGTCCACAATGCCAAAATGCGAAACGGTAAGCATCAATATGGTTGGGATCACAATCTCATTAGCGGGAATGGCCACTACGTAAGCCAGAAGTATAACTCCATTCAACCCAATCAAAAAGCCAAACTCATCTAGAAAGTCTATGGCATATGCGGCGAGAGTGATCTCCGAAATACTAATGTTTGAAATCAGCCAAATGACGGCCCCTGCGGGCGCCGCAAATACGATGGCCCTCCACAATACGATGATCGTTCTGTCAATCAGTGAAGTGTAAATGGTCTTCCAAAAACGTGGCGGCCGATAAGGGGGAAGCTCCAGGGTGAAAGTAGATACTTCACCTTTCAGCATGGTTCGGGAAAGAAACCAGGAAGTGAAGAATGTGAAGAAAATGCCCAGAAAAGCAATCCCAATGACTGCAGCACTGGAGATGAGACCTGACCATCCGGCAGGTACCAGCGCGCCGATGAAGATGGTGGCTATAAGGATCTGTGTTGGCCACCTGCCATTGCAAAGCGAAAAGTTGTTGGTGATGATGGCAATGAGTCGCTCCCTTGGACTGTCGATGATTCTGGTAGCCACTACACCAGCAGCATTACAGCCCCAGCCCATACTCATGGTGAGCGCCTGCTTGCCATGAGCACCTGATTTTTTGAACAACCCATCCAGATTAAAAGCCACACGAGGAAGGTAGCCAAAGTCCTCCAGCAAGGTGAACAGAGGGAAAAAGATGGCCATAGGAGGGAGCATCACTGCGATCACCCAGGCCACGGCCATGTACACACCATCCAGAATAAAGCCATCCAGCCACCATACCACTCCCAATTGAGCTGAAAGACCCTTGAGGAATGGATAAACCATCTCCAGCAGCAGGGTATTGAGCATGCTCGATGGATAGTTGGCGCCTTGAATAGTTATCCAGAGTATCACAGACAGGATCAGCGCCATAATGGGAAACCCAAACGTACGGCTGGTCAGCACCTTGTCAAGCATCCTATCGAAGTGATAGGATTCTTTTTCGTTTTTCTTGATTTCCACCCTTTTGGTAATGGCAGCGGCATCTGAGTAGATTCCCTCTGTAAGTTTATCATGATAGTCTTCGCCCATCTTCCACCTGAGAGAGGAGGCAAAGGTCAATATTTCGTCCGTTTCGTTCTTTAACTTCTCCATTTTAGGTAGTGCTTACAAAATCACCGTTTTTTAACGCGTTCAAGATCTGCTGATCTCCATCTAGCAGTCGCATGGCTACCCACCGGCTATTGGGAAGATCCGGGTAGGTTTTGAGTATTTTTTTACTCAATTCATCCACCGCCTGGTCTACCTCTGCGGGTAAGCTTTTGATGCGATGAGGTTTACATACGATTTGATTAGAGGCCACTTCATAAATGGTTTGTATCAATTCGGGAATGCCTTCATTGGATCGGGCACTGGTAGCCACCACGGGAATTCCCAAATCCTTCGCCAGTGTGCGCTCATCTATTTTGATTCCATGTCGGGTGGCTTCATCCATCAGGTTCAGGCATAGAACGGCTTTGTCTGTGATTTCCAGCACCTGAAGCACAAGGTTTAGGTTTCGTTCCAGTCTGGCAGCATCTGCCACGATCACCGTCACGTCCGGCCGGCCAAACAGGATAAAATTTCTAGCCACCTCTTCGTCTTCAGAGGTAGAGAGCAGGGAATAAGTACCCGGCAGATCAATAAGTTTGAATCTTTTGTCACTGTAAAGAAAGCCACCTTCTGCGCGGGTTACGGTTTTTCCGGCCCAGTTTCCGGTGTGCTGTCTCAGGCCTGTGAGGGCATTAAAGACAGTGCTCTTGCCGGTGTTGGGATTTCCGGCCAGGGCCACCACGAAATCTGCATTATCTACGTTGATACCCAATTTTTTGAGCTGGGCTGCATTGTAAAATGCACATGTCTCACAGCCCTTGTCCACTACGTCATTCATAGGTGTCATTTCGTTTTTTCTATTAAAATCAAATCCGCCTGATCATTTCTCAGAGCAATCAGGGTGTTGCGAATCAGGTATGCCTTAGGCTCTTTCATGGGGCCTTCCAGACCTGTTTCTATCGACGTGCCTTTGATAAATCCCAGGTCGAGAAGTCTGCGACGATTGGCACCTCTACACTCCGAGGATATACCGATCACTTGTCCTTTTTCTCCCTGACGTAGAGAAGAAAGGCGAACCTTGCCAGATTCAAACACCTCTTCTTCGCTCAATTTTCTTACTCCTATGTTACTGGCTACTATCGAAGAAAGTTCATATTCCTGTCCCTCAGAAAAGAACCTGACCCTGTGATCATCTATCTCTGTTACCTTTAGTTGTTGACCCATATGGAGCTTCTTGTCGATGATCTGCTCATAGATGACTTCAGGTTCATCTTCGATATGCACGATTTTTACCAGGGCGTTCTCGCGAATTCCGGAAAGGGGGATGGCATTGGATTCAATGATCTCTCCGGTCTTCATCGGGATAGGATCCCCATGAGGATCAAAGCGTGGGCTCCCGAGCTCATGATACAGCTCTTCTGCTTCTTCTGAGGTCATCGTATGCTCCATTTGCTCTGCGCGATTGTGCCATTCGGATTTGTCGATACCCGTGCGCTCGGAGAGATACTTTTCCCATAACCTGTGCACGCGAATGATGTGAAGGGCATAATCCTTACCAGCCCGGGTAAGGGAGATGGTGTCCGCTTGGGCACGTATCAGGTTGAGGGCAGACATTTCTTCTATCAGACTTACCAGTTTCTTATCGGATAGTTTCAGAGCGCCTGCCATGGCATTAAGTGTTGCTTTTCTGCCACTGTATTCTACATGGTAGAGCTGCTTCAGCACATCCTCCATGGCCGTTTTCCGATCACGCTCAGAGTCGTGAAATACCCTGGCCCAGAGCTTGTACTTCCAACCCAGGTATATGAGGGCCCCACCTGCAAAGAATACGATCAGTGCTAAAATTGGATTTGGTGTCATCTCGTTAAATCAATTTTCATTTCACAGCCAACATGATGTTTTTAGCAATTTCTCCAGAGATGTATACCTCAGAGGATTGATCGATCTGAATGAGAACAGACTGGTCATATTCTACAATGTCTTTGATCTGAATAATGGACCCAAGACGCATTTTTATTTTATCCAAATGCCTGAGTAGAGAGGGATCTCCGTCCGGCACTTTCACCACGATCCCCTTACTTTCTATGCTCAGCTCTGTGAGCGGGAGTTGCGGATTCTCCTTGATCTCACCGTGCTCATTGGGTATGGGATCACCGTGAGGATCCATGGTGGGGTAGCCCAGAAATTTATCCAATCTACTGATGAGTATTGGTGACTTGATGTGCTCCAATTGCTCGGCCACCTCGTGTACTTCATCCCAGGTAAAGTTTAGTTTCTCCACCAGAAAGACTTCCCAAAGGCGGTGCTTTCGGATCACCTGAAGCGCCATTTGTTTTCCCTTTTTAGAAATCTGAACGCCTTTATATTTTTGATAGTCTACCACATCTTTCTGCGAAAGTTTCCGAATCATATCGCTGACGGAGGCTGGTTTTGTGCTCAGTTCTTCTGCAATGGCATTGGTGGAAACTCCCAAATCTCCGCCATCGGATAGATGGTAGATCGCTTTGAGATAATTCTCTTCTGCAAGACTTAGTTTCATGAAATCAAAGGTAAAAATATTTTTAGACATATCTAAAAATATTTTTAACATGTGTTTTGTCTGGGTATTTAACTAATTATAAATCAAATTGTTATTGCTCTTTCATTGATTTGATATTTGAACTTTATTCAATGGATGCTTCAAGGCTTTGTTACTGAGTGAATGGTGTAAGGTTTTGTGCCTGGATCAAGCTTGGTAAGCAAAATATTCGCATCGGGTTTTCAAGAATTGGCAAAATAAATTTCAAATTGTTTTTGGCATCTGACTTACCTGATTAATATTGCTTCCTTGGTTTTACTTTTAAAATAGCAGTGACGGATATATGCAGGAATTACGCGAAATCATAGAGTCGGCATGGGACGACAGATCTCTGATCACAAACAAAGAAGTGTCAGTGGCCATCAAGACTTTGATAGATGATCTGGACATGGGGAAGCGGCGGATAGCTGAGCCTTTGGAGAACGGAGAATGGCAAGTGAACGAATGGATGAAGAAGGCCGTGATTTTGTATTTTCCATTAATGAAGATGCAGTTGATAGAGGTGGGCCCATTTCAGTTTCACGATAAGATTAAGCTTAAGTCTGGCTATGACCAGCTTGGTGTCAGAGTGGTTCCGCATGCCATTGCCAGGTATGGTTCGTTCATCAATAAAAACACGGTGCTGATGCCGTCTTATGTGAACATAGGTGCCTATGTGGATGAAGGCAGCATGGTGGATACCTGGGCAACCGTGGGGAGCTGTGCGCAAATTGGTAAAAATGTACACCTTAGTGGTGGTGTTGGGATTGGCGGTGTTCTCGAACCCGTTCAGGCAGCGCCGGTCATCATCGAAGACAATGCGTTTATCGGTTCCAGGTGTATTGTGGTAGAGGGAGTTCGTATCGGCAAAGAAGCCGTTTTGGGAGCGAATGTGGTGCTGACTTCCAGTTCTAAGATTATAGATGTAACAGGGCCAGAGCCTGTAGAGCATCGTGGTTATGTACCAGAGAGATCAGTGGTTATTCCAGGTACCATACCTAAAACTTTTGCTGCGGGAGTGTATCAGGTGCCATGTGCCCTGATCATTGGAAAAAGGAAAGAAAGTACCGATAAAAAAACCTCACTGAATACTGCACTGAGAGAAAATAACGTGTCCGTGTAATCGTTTTTCTGGCACATAAGTTGTTACGGTAATGTTCAGCGAACAGATTCACTCTATGCTTTCATTCATTCTAATTCTTTTCTCTTGTTATTTTCTGGAAGCGCAGCCTACGGAAAATGAAGATCCTACGGCCAACTACAAATTCAGGACGGGCGAGCATCTTGATTTTAAGCTCAGCTATGGCTGGTTTACTGTGGGCAAAGCTTCTCTGGACATCGATGATAATTTTCATTCTTACAAGAATGAGGACTGTTACAAGGTGGAGATCAAAGGCGAGACCGCTGGCTTTCTGGGAGTTTTCACCCATGTGGACGATCGCTGGGGAGCCTATGTGAAGAAGGAGGATTTACTTCCGATGCATGCGTATCGAAACATCGAAGAGGGGAAATACGTGCGTGAGGAGAGAACCTACTTTGATCACGCTCAGGGAAAGGTGGAAGTGATGCGCTATGACCCGAGGAAGGAAAAACGCAACCCGAAGCGCATGTATGAGATCAAAGGGGATGTGTATGATCTGATGAGCTCATACCTTTTTCTCAGAAATGTGGAATTCGAGAAATATCGAAAAGGGGACACCATTCGGATCAAAACATTCTATGAAGATGAGCTCTACAATTTTGAACTGGTCTTCAATGGAAAAGAAGAGATAGACTCCAAGGTGGGGCTTTTACAGGCCTATAAGGTGAATTTTCTGGTGCCGCCGAGCGATATTTTCCCAAATGAACAAGGGATAGTGGCCTGGATTTCTGCAGATACCAATCATTTGCCCCTCAGAATTGAAGCCGAGATGTTTTTTGGCAAAGCATATTGTGACCTTACGGGTTATAGAAATATAAAATATGGGCCTGATTATCAATAGTCAGTTCTATATTTGCCAGCTAAACATGTGTTATGAGATTTTTGGTGTTCATGCTTATCACTTTTTTTCTAACGAGCTGCGGTGGAGAAACTTCCAGTAGCGGTGATAGGCTATATGGGAGAGGGGAGTTTGAGCAGGCCATTGAAGAATACACCAAGGCATTAGAGACCAATCCTTCTGCCATTAATCACCTCTATAATAGAGGGCGTGCCTATGAAGAAATCGGTAAGCTGGATTTGGCTGAGCAGGATTTTCTTCAGGTACTTAGCCTGGACAATCAGAACCTGAATGCCAACCTGAGCTTGTCAAAGCTGTACTATTCTAAAAAGGCCTATAACAAAGCTGTGATTTTTGCGGATAAGGCCTTGGAGCTCAATGAAAATTCTGCTCAGGGACATTTTTTGGTAGCCAGGGCAAAGCATCAGCTGGGGTATGTGGACAGCGCCATGGAGTCTTACACGCTGGCCATCAATATCAACGCAGAGTATGGTGAGGCTTATCTCTACAGAGGAGCACTCAAAATCCATAAGAAGCAGTCCAAGTCTGCTTGTGATGACATACGCAGAGCTGTTAACCTCGACGTTCCTGAGGCTAAAGCCATCCTTAAAAAGTACTGTAAATAAACTTAAGAGACCTTTGAAAAATTTGCGCTCTTTTTTCTCAGCGAGAGAAACGCCATTCTATTATTACGATCTCGAACTACTAGATGCTACCCTGAAGGCCCTTTCTTCAGCCAATAGGTATGGATACCATGTACACTATGCATTGAAAGCTAATAATAATACACCCATTCTGGAGCGAATAAAAAAGGCCGGCTTGGGCGTGGATTGTGTAAGTGGCAACGAGGTTAAAATAGGCCTGGAGCATGGTTTTAAATCAAGTAACATTGTTTTGGCCGGAGTGGGCAAAACGGATAAGGAAATCGGTTATGCGATTGATCAAAATATCTTCTCCTTCAATGTAGAATCCATCCAGGAGCTGGAGGTGATCGATGAGATCGCCGGAAAGAAGGGAAAGAAAGCTAATGTATCCATTCGCATCAACCCGGCAATAGAGGCAGGCACGCACCACTATATTACCACTGGTGCCAAGGGAAATAAATTTGGGATTTCCGGAGAGCAATTGCTGGAATCATTGGATTTACTTAAATCCCTATCGAATGTTCATTTCATTGGGTTGCATTACCATATTGGTAGCCAGATTACCGATCTGAATCGGTTTAAAAATCTCTGCGAACGGGTTAATCACCTACAAAAGGAACTTCTGAATGCCGGTTTTTCACTTCCACACCTGAATGTTGGCGGGGGGCTCGGGATTGATTATGAGAATCCTCAGGAGCATCCAATACCGGATTTTGAGTCCTATTTCCGGGTGTTTCATGAGCACTTAACGTTGCTCCCCGATCAGGAGGTGCATTTCGAGTTGGGGCGATCCATTGTAGGGCAGTGTGGTACGTTGGTTACCAGAGCACTTTACCTCAAGGAAAGCGATCATTCAAACTTCCTGATACTGGATGCGGGCATGACTGATCTGATGCGACCAGCACTTTACCAGGCTAGCCATAAAATTGTGAGTCTCTCTGAAGCTCAAAACACCAGACAATATGATGTGGTAGGACCCATTTGTGAATCGTCAGATGCTTTCGGGAAGGCCATCACGCTGCCAGAAACCAAACGTGGAGATATCCTGATGATCTGTTCGGCAGGTGCCTATGGTGAAACCATGAAAAACAGCTACAACGCGCGTGACCTGGCGCCGGCTTATTATTCAGAGTAATTTAAGCAACCAAAAAACCGATGATCAGATACATTACTACGGACAACCCTCCAGTGAAGAGGGCGTAGGGTAGCTGCGTCTGTACATGCTCTATGTGATCTGATCCAGAGGCCATGGAGGAGATGAGTGTGGTGTCTGAGATAGGTGAACAGTGGTCTCCAAATACACCACCACCCAGTACAGCTGCCACGGCCAGGTAGATGTTCAGGTCGATGGCCTGAGCCAGAGGTACAGCGATTGAAATCATGATTGCAAAAGTGCCCCAGGAGGTACCTGTGCTGAATGCAATAAAACAGCTTGTGAGGAATATAATAGCCGGAGCGAGCGAGGGTGAAAGCCAGGAGGAGGTGACCGAAGCCACATACACGCCTGTGCCAAGTTCTTTGCAGAGCGTGCCAATAGCAAATGCGAGTACCATGAGGATGGCCATAGAGAGCATTTCTTTCATTCCGGTCATGCTTTCTTCTATGAAGTTTCCAAGACTAATTTTCTTTTGGAAGCCATAAAATACTCCGGCAAAAACTACTGCGGAGATCACAGCATACAATACGGCCGCAGAACCCGAGGCATTGGCTATGGCATCCCAGGTTTTAGTGCCAAAAGAACCAGACGTCTCAGCTGACCAGCCGGTATAAATGAGAAACAGAGGCATGGAAATGATCATGATTCCAAGAGGAAGAAGCATGTTTCGCGCTTTTCCCTCCGGTAGCTCTTCCTGATTTGAAGGAGTATCAACAGTGTTCTGCTCAAACCTTTTCATCGGTCCATAGCTTTTATTGGTGGCTGCCAGGAAAAATACCAGCGCCAATGTAAGTATTGGGTAGAAATTGAAAGGAATGGAGTAAAGAAGCGTTTTAAATGGAGCCACTCCCTCATATACCGACAGTAAACCTATGATGTAGGCGCCCCAGGCATTCAGCGGAAACAGGATGCAGGAAGGGGCCGAACTGCTATCTGCCAGGTAGGCCAGTTTTTGTCTGGAAATATTAAACTTGTCGAAAAGTGATTGAAAGACCGTACCCACGGTCAGGATAGAAATATTGGATTCTATAAAGATAAAAAAACCAGTAAGTCCTGCAGCCACTTGTAGTTTTGATTTCGGGTTTTTGCTTTTCAAAATGGACTTCTGAATTCTTCCAACGAAACCGTTGATGCCACCCGAGTAGCGAATCAGCTGAATGAGGGCTCCAATCAGCAACGTGAACAGGACGGTGCGTGTGTTTCCTGCGCTTTCAAATACCTGTACCAAATGGTCTGCTGTAGATAGAATCCCCTCAAAAACGTTACCTCCTGCAATGATGACATAGCCTAGTAGTAGCCCGAAAACGAGGGATACAATGACTTGTTTGGTTCTGATGGCGAGAAAAATGGCAAGAATGGGAGGTAGCAGGGAGAGGAAACCAAAGTCTGTCATTTAGCTGATATCAAAGATTCGTCAGGAGTATTCGAGTTTGCCCGGTAAAGGTAAGTATCGAAGAGATTAGTGACAGCATCTTTGATGATTTCTTCCTGCTTGCTTTTTTTGGTGTACTTGTCCATGTCCACACTTGCCTGCCAGACCAGTTTTTTTGTTTTCACGTCTGTGATTTCTATTAGCAGTGCCGATTCCAGTACCGCTTTTACGGTGATATAGCTTTGCGAGGGAAAAGTGGAATACGGAGAGTATCCGTAGTTGTTTTGTTGGGTCTTGATGGCTTGGTTAGAAATGAGCTCATACCTCACCACCAGGTCCGGGTTGGTGTTGATGGGGCGGTAAGCTCGTCTGTTCATTTCTAGGTGAATGTTTTGTTCTATTTCAGAAAGAATCTTTCGGCCTTCTTCGGAGATATCGGTTTGATTGGCCTTGAAATTAACCACCAAATAGCTGTCAAATGCATTGAAGTTAGACTTGGTGTTGACGAAATCAACGACTTTGGGATGACATGAGAAAAGAAAAGAAAAAAGCAGAAGGAATAGAGAAGATTTATCCGGAGAGGAAATGCGATTAGACATACGGATGGACAGAGTGACTTAGTTAGTAGCCACTTTTTGACTTCTCACAATGTTGAGCGAACCTAGAATTTTGTCAATCAGCCGATCTGACGAATCTGCAAACTCATAGAGGATATCAAACCTATCGCCATTTTCACTTGAGCCTATTAAGTGAGAATAGTCCTCCATGGTTCCTTTTTGATAAGCATCCAAATCGGGGTTATACCATATAAATTTCATGATAATCTCGTCAATCAAGTTTAATTATTCGGTGAATAAATTGTACTTCTTAGTCTGGCTCCTGTGGTTGAATACGTTTTAACGATAAAAGGTAACCATAAGTTTTAAATTTTTCAGCTTGATTACATGGATTTATCTGAGTGAAGTGCCCAAACTTCATCAATTAATATTGAATCCCTTACAATGTCACCATTTGTGCTATCAATAATGATATTGGGAAGGTACCCGGCATGTTTCCATTTGCTGTTTTCAATATCAGATTTGAAGGTGATCGTTTCTCCGATCTGTCCGCTATTAGTAGGATAGATCATGTCGATCGTTTCAGAGTATTTCCCATTTTCATATCGGTAACTTCCCGAACCTGAGGCGTAGATCTCATCAGCATCCTTATCGAAATAGATCCAGGTGAAATGAGTAGGAGTAATCAGTTTAATGTATCCAATAAATTCAGGATATTCCATAAATTCCTTCTGACTGGCATCGAGGTATGAGGTCAACTCCCAGGTACCCATCACACTGGTGTTGGTATTAGGAGGGAGGCTGGTTTTTATCCACTTTTCTTCAATTTTATTGGAGTCTATTACCACGATCTCGCCCGTTTCCATGTCCATGTCCATTTCCTTGGCATACCCTGTGTGGTACCAGATACCATCAGTGAGCTCAAAGTTGAATGGAATGGCCTGACCAAGTTCTGAGCTGCCCGGAGGGAAGAAGAATTCAATATTTTCCACGTACTGCCCGGTATTGATGCTGTAGCTTCCTCCTCCCATGCCCAGCAGTTGCTCATTTTTAGTGTCGTATTTAATCCATGTGAAATGATCTGAGGTCAAATGCTTTTGATAAAGAATGTCGTCGCTGTAGGTATTCCATTCAGTAAGACCTTCCGAGTGGGGAATGTAAGCGACGAGATTCCAGGAGCCTTCAAACGAAACCTTTTCCTCATTGGTGGCTGGCTTTTCCGGGCTACAGGAAGCAATGACCAGAAGTAATAATATCAGGTGGGGGAAACGTTTGGGGTAGTGCATGGTTGATGTGTTTAGAGGTTTATATATAATTTAAAATATAATCAGGTAACTTCAAATTAATGGAACATATATATCAACGTAAATTGGATTTAAAAGTGATGTTCATTTAATCTGATGACAATTTTTTTTAACTTCATCACTTAACCCAAATCCGCCGATTTGCTCAAGATTGCCTTCTTACTAGAATTATTTTTTATCACAGACCATTTCCTTCAGGAGTCTGCTGAGTTGCATATTACGGGGGTTTATCAGGGGAAGACTTTGTTTATCCAAAATCCCTACGATCGGGAATCCAAGTTATTCTGTGTCACCGCTATTTATGTGAATGGAAGCAAACTTGGTTTAAATTATAAAGTGAGTGCTCTCAAACTTGATTTCGATGGAATTGATAAGTTTTCCCCACTTTCCATCAAAGTTCAACATGCTCCAGGTTGTAAGCCCATCATACTGAACCCTGACGCCATTCATTTTCATAGCACATTTTCCTTCGGGGAAGTTGGGTTTGCAGATACAGCACTGGTTTGGAAGACAAGCGGCGAAAAGTCTGGAAGTGTATTCACGCTGGAAAAGTATCAATTCGGTATTTGGATAGAGGGGGATACCATTCCAGCAAAAGGTGAGTTTGGGGGTGCTGAGTATAGTTATTCACCTTTGCTGGAAGAAGGGGCCAACAAGCTGAGAATAAAGTACATCACCCCGAAGGGAGATTATCTGCTTTCACGGGAAGTGGATTTTCATTTCTATCCTGAGCCGGTGACATTTAAGCCCTATAATGCCACTAATACACTGTACCTGTCCAGGGCTGCCTCCTACGAGGTTTTTGATGCCGGCGGAGATCTGGTATTATCCGGTCAGGGTACCACGGCAGATATCAGTAGTCTCCCGAGCGGAGATTATGTGATTTATTTTGACAGTAAAGATCCCGGGGTTTTCCGAAAGGACTAAAAAAGCGTCACACCGAAAAAAGTCTGCAGCAGGGTCAATAAGAACATGGTTCCCAAAACCAGCGGACACAAAATTGTTACTGCGAAATTAAGATACTTCTGGATAAAGGATCCCATATAATTGGGGTAGCCCAAAGCGATTTCTTCGTTCAGATTCTTTGTCTTCCAGGCATAAGCCGCAAAGATGGAGATGAGACATCCACCCAAAGGCAGGAAAGTATCGTTGGCCACATTCTGTGCAAAATCCATAAAAGAAGTGGCATTCTCGGCACCTACATAGGTGATGAAGCTGGAGAAAAACCCTGAGTATCCATTGGAAAGGAGTGACGGGATACCCAAAACGAAAATAATGGTCGCCATGATCCATACAGCACGGTTTCTCTTGATTTTCTTCTCGTCTACTATATATGCTACGGGTACTTCCAGAAGGGAAACGGTGGAGGTCAGGGCTGCAAAGGAGAGCAACAAAAAGAACAAGGAACCAATTACCACGCCGAGTAGGGGCCCCAGGCTTTCGAAAGCCCCAGGCAGCACAGTGAAAATCAGGCCTGCGCCCTGGCCGGCTCCTTCCATGGTGCCATCAGTGAGGTAGGCTACCATAGGAAACATCATTAGTCCGGCAATAAAAGCAATTCCAACATCCGCTAAAGTGATAAATGCCGCAGACGTCACAATATTATCATTTTTACCTACATAACTGCCATAAGTGATCAGCGCACCCATTCCCAGAGAAAGCGAAAAGAAGGCCTGTCCCATGGCATTGCCCATGACACTCAGGGTAAGCTCAGAAAAGTCGGGCACCAGGTAGAATTTAATGCCTTCAAATGCATGATCTAGTGTCAGGGAATAAACGACCAAACCTAATATCATGGTAATCAATGTTGGCATTAATATTTTGGAGGCCCGCTCAATCCCTCCAGATACCCCTTTGGATACGATGAAGGCGGTAGCAAACATGAATACCATTGCATAGAGTCCCACCTTGAAGACATCCTTAATGAACGTGGAAAACTGACTTCCTATTTCAAAATGCCCGGTTAGGAGTTCAATGAAAAAACCAAAAGCCCAACCGGCAACTACATTGTAAAAAGAGAGAATCACCACCCCACTGATGATGCCCAGAAGGCCCAAAATACGCCACTTTTTAAAACCCAGTGCTTCGTAAGCTCCTGCGGGATTAAGCTGTGTTTTTCTTCCGATGGCAATCTCGGTTACCATCACAGGAAAGCAGAGGATAAAGCAAAAGAACAGGTAGACTAGCAAAAAGGCCGCACCGCCACCTGCACCCACCTCAAAAGGGAAACTCCAAATATTACCCAACCCTACTGCCGATCCGGCTGCTGCTAAAATGAAACCCAATTTATTGGAGAATGATCCTCTGTTTGACATGCGCTTAAGAAAATTTAAACGTCAAATATAACAAAAGCGCCCAAAGCAAAGGACGGGTTTGAAAAATCATTTGAAAGTGATTTTAGAGGTCTTCTTCGTCTAAAGGTACTTCGTACGGAAAGTTGAAGAGGTGGTGGTCTTTGATGGCATCGGATACTTTGTTAGGGACAAATTTTTCCCACCCCACTTCACCATTTTCGATCATTCTAAGCACATCATCAGAGATAATATGAAGATTCTCTGTTTTGGCGCCCTGTACATCCTCAATCTGATCATTGTCTTTGAGATACTGGTAGAGATTTTTCAGGTGAACCTCAGGAGTAAAGTTTTCTGAAGTGACAATTTCCTTGGAGTTGGCATCAATGGCCGGGTACACGTAGAGTTTCACGTTACTACCAAATAGCCTTCCAAATGACTCGAGGATTCCTCCTTTGAGGTTTTCATAATAGGACTCATCGAAAATCCGCTGAAGGTTATAGTACCCCAGTACAATGCCTAGCTTCTTGTGTCTTGTGAATTTAGAAAGATAGGAAGCCAGCTTGTAGTGCTCCTGGTAGTTGGAGATGAGTACATTCTGACCAAGTGAGCAGAGCAGGTCTACACGGTCCAGAAAATCTGTTTCGTCTACTTCACCTTCCATGGTGAGGTCATTGAGCGTGAGCTCTACCAATGGCATGATGTTTTTGATCTCTACATCGCTCTCATTCCTAAAAGCCCGCATGCCTGTGAGCATCATGTCCACATTCACATGCGTTACTGGTCTGAACCGTCCGCGGAGTACAAAAATGTTTTTCTTATAAAGCACTGCAGATGGCTGGAGTACCTTGCCTTTGGGATCAAACATGGCGGCATGGGTCAGGCCATTTTTCACCAGTTTCAGGCTCATCAGCCGATTGTCCACATGATGAAAGTCCGGGCCTTCTATTTTGAACATATCCACTTCAACACGACTGTGGTGGATATTATCAATGAGGGAATTAAGAATGTCTTCCGGCTCAGCGTAGTTGTAGCAGGCGTGGATGAGGTTGACGCCCACCATCCCGAGTACCTGCTGTTGCCATAGGGGATCATTGTCTTTGAGGATCACATGGATGACACAGTCATTAGGATCAGAATTCGGGTGCTTCTGAAATCGCAGCCCGATCCAGCCATGACCCTCATTGGTTCTTTTGTAGTTAATCGTTTCTACCGTATTGGCAAATGCAAAAAAATGTGACCTTTTGGCACGCTGGGTCAGACGTTGGGAGAGGAGTGAGTACTCTCTGTTGAGCATTCGCATGAGTTTGTCCTCACAAACGTAGCGCTCACTCTTTCCATAGATGGCATCACTGAAGGTCATGTCATAGGCCGACATGGTTTTGGCGATGGTGCCAGATGCTGCTCCGGCTTTGAAGAAGTAATCGGCAACCTCCTGACCGCCACCTATTTCTGCTATGGTACCATATATACGATCATCCAGGTTAAGGGAGAGTGCTTTTTCTTTTGTCGTCAGTTTCTTGAAGGATTCCATGTCGATACTCGCCATTTTCAGTTAAAATTATGCGATCTGGTAATCAAAGTAAACTTTAAAGCCAGATAAATAAAAAAGCCGGCGAGACCGGCTTTTGTTTTAAAAATGTGCAACAGAATTTTATTTGTAAAGACTGTAAGGAAACTTGTTTTCTGATATCATTTTATCAGCGATGGCCCTTCTTAGGTCCCTTGTATTGACGGAATTGATTTTTGTGAATCTTTTCATACCCATCAGTAAAACTTTGAGTTCGTCACCTTCAGTAAAGCAGGCCACGGCTTCTTCGCCATGATTTCTGATTTTCTGAACAGCATCGTGCATATAGAGTTTGGCCATTTGCTGATACAGCTGACTGCCTTCATCACCATAGATACCCATGAGTTTTTCGGTTCTCAGTAGGGTAGACTCGGCAGCATAGATTTCAATCAACATATCGGCGATGTGCATGAGCACTTCTTGCTCGTCGTTGAGGGTAGGGCCAAAAGTTTCAGCTGCTTTTCCGGCCACCATCAGTGCGGCTTTTTTCAGTTTTTTGAGGACATCTTTTTCCTCAGCCAGTGGGGCACTCATATCCGGAGTCTCAAAAGAAGGCACGGACGTCAGCTCTTTGCCTACGGCCATTGCCGGTCCCAAAAGGTCCAGTTCGCCTTTCATAGCCCGCTTGAACATCATACCTACCAGGAGCATGCGGTTGATCTCGTTGGTACCTTCATAGATTCTGGTGATTCTGGCGTCTCTATAGGCCCGGGCCATGGGTGCTTCTTCTGAGAAGCCCATACCTCCATAGATTTGCACCCCTTCATCCACGCAGAAGTCCAATACCTCAGATCCGTGTATTTTGATAATGGCACATTCAATCGAGAATTGCTCTAAAGCCTTCAGTTTGGCTTTACTTGGGTCCATACCTTCGTTGATCAACGATTCTATGCGATCGTCAATGTTCTGACCTGCTCTGTAAGCAGCTGATTCTATGGCGTAAGTCTTGGTAGCCATGGTGGCTAGTTTGGCCTTAACAGCCCCAAAGCTGGAGATAGATACTCCAAACTGCTTGCGTTCATTGGCATAGTTGGTTGCTTGAGAGGCGACCGTTTTGCAGCCATTGATCACTCCGGCACCTAACTTGATTCTACCCACATTCAGCACATTCACGGCGATCTTAAATCCGTTTTCTCTTTCAGAAAGCATGTTTTCCACCGGCACAGTACAGTCGTTAAAGAACACCTGTCTGGTAGAGGAACCTTTGATGCCCAGCTTACGCTCCTCATCGTTCATGGTGATGCCGCCAAATTCCTTCTCCACGATAAAGGCGGTTAGATTCTTGTCATCATCGATTTTCGCGAAAACAATAAAGAGGTCTGCAAAGCCCGCGTTGGAGATCCACATTTTCTGACCATTGATGATGTAGTGTTTTCCGTCATCTGAGAGTTTTGCTTTGGTTTTCCCTGAGTTGGCATCAGATCCGGCATCCGGTTCCGTCAGGCAGTAGCAAGCTTTCCATTCACCAGAGGCCAGCTTGGGAAGATACTTTTGCTTTTGCTCTTCTGTGCCATAGTATAGGATAGGTAACGTGCCTATACCAGTGTGCGCACCATAGGCTGTAGAAAAAGATCCCGATGCGGCAATGATGTCGGCCATCAACATGCTGGTGTTAAAATTCATACCCAGCCCGCCATACTCTTCGGGCACAGCCACTCCCAATAGTCCAAGCTCGCCGGCTTTTTCCATTAGAGCGGGCATGAGTCCCGGTTCCATGCTGTCTATTCGATCTACATTAGGGGTGATTTCCAGGTCTATGAAGTCCTGGGTGGCAGCAGCCATCATTTTTTGCTCTTCTGTGAAATGTTCCGGAATGAATATTTCGTCTGCTGATGTTTCTCTGATGATGAACTCGCCGCCTTTAATCGCTGATTTTTGTGCTACTGCTTCCATGGTCTTATGAGATGCTTTTATTGATAGAGTTAATATGTTATGCATGCATACTATCTCAAAGATATAAAAAATATGTTATGCATGCATAATAAATTTCAAAAGAATATTTAAGAACTGAGCTGTCTTGCTATGGCCCTTTTTTTGAGAATGAATATCTCTAAAAACATCAAATGAATATAACCCGAGCTTCCTACAATTCATCCATTCTTTTCTACAGTTCGGAAACATTTAATTTCTGAATCCACTCAAAGCCCTCACTTTCGGGATATCAAAAACGAAAGCGATGAGGCAATATCTAATCACAATCTACCTGGCTATTTTTTCTCAAACCATGGTTTTGGCACAGTCCACTGTCAGTGGGGTGGTCTCTGATCAGAAAGGGGAGACCCTGATCGGGGCGAATGTCTATCTCAAGGATACGTATGACGGTGGCACTACCGATGCAAACGGGCGTTTCAATTTTGACGCTTATGAGACAGGAGCGCAGGTATTGGTGGTTTCCTTTATGGGTTTTGAAAGTGTAGAGCTTCCATTTTTGCCGGATCAGGAAAATCATTTTGAGATCAAGCTGAAAGAAGCCTTCAATACCATAGATGCGGTCACCATTTCAGCTGGGTCCTTTGAGGCTAGCGATAAGAAAAAGGTAGTGGTGCTTCAGAGTCTGGATATTGCTACCACTGCCGGTGCTACGGCGGATATCACAGGCGCGCTGAATACATTGCCAGGTACTCAGACGGTGGGTGAGTCGGGGAGGTTGTTTGTGCGGGGAGGTACGGCCGATGAAACTAAGATCTACGTGGATGGTGTGGAAGCTTCCAATTACTATGGTGCTTCGGCTAATAATATCCCGACACGGAGCAGGTTTTCTCCTTTCCTTTTCAAAGGGACCTTCTTTAGCACCGGGGGCTATTCTGCGGAATACGGGCAAGCACTTTCTTCTGCGCTTATTCTGAATACCCTGGAGGTAGATCCGGTGAGCAAAGTAGACCTTTCAATCATGTCTTTAGGACTGGAGGCGGGTGTTACCAAAGCGTGGGAGGAGCAGTCGCTGTTTGCCAAAGTAGGCTATATCAACCTCAACCCATATAACCACCTGATTGATCAGCGGGTAGACTGGAAGCAAGGTGTTGTGGATTGGAATACCAATGTGGCCTATAAAAAGAACCTCTCCAACGGAGGAAGGCTGAAAGCTCTGGCTATGGGCAATACTTCCAGTATGTCATTAGAGCAAAAGACGATCCTGAATCCTAGCGGAGTGAACGCGATAGGGGTGAATAACAAAAATGGTTTTGTAAGTGCCAATCTGGAGCTGCCAGTTGGAGAGACGGATCATGTATATCTGGGGGCTTCTTCCTCATGGAATGAAGATCATCTCATCTATAATCAAACCACCATCGAACGGCCCACATTTAATCAGCACCTGAAAGCCAAATATGTACATGAGTTTGCCCCTAAAAGCATCCTCAATACTGGAGTAGAGCTTTATTATCAGCATTTTGAAGAAACCATTGCTGACAGTATCTCACTGAAGTTTGATTACAATCAGGCGCATACCGCCGCATTTGCGGAGTTGGATCAATACATCACACAAAACCTCGTGGTGCGGGTGGGCGGTCGTTTGTCGTATTTGAGTCTTCTCAAAGAAGCGCGACTGGCTCCGAGGCTTTCCATGGCCTATAAGCTGGATGAATATGCTCAGGTGTCGTTGGCATCAGGCCTTTTCTATCAGGCCCCCGGATCAGAATATCTGAAACTCACCGATGAGCTGAATCAGCAGCAGGCTGCACATTATATTCTCAACTATCAACGGATCAAGGAAAACAAGGTATTCAGGGTAGAAACCTATCTGAAGGACTACGATCAGCTGGTCCGCTTCCAAAGCCCATATGACCCCTCAACGTTCAGTAGCGATGGAGACGGGTATGCCTATGGCCTGGACGTGTTTTGGAGGGATCGAGGGGGAATTAAGAACATTGATTATTGGGTGTCATATTCCTGGATGAAGAGTGAACGAAAGTACCTCAATTATCCTGAGAAAACAGCGCCTGGGTTTACCTCAGCTCATAATTTTTCATTCGTCATCAAGCGGTTTTTTCCACTGCTAAAAAGCCAAATGGGAGCCACTTATTCCCTCACTTCAGGCAGACCTTATGAAAACCCCAACCTTGACGGCTTCAACGAGAGCCGTACAGATGGCTATCATGATCTCAGCTTCAATGTGGCTTATCTGCCCACGCCCAGAGTCGTGCTGTATGCATCGGCTACCAACTTGCTGGGGAGTGATCAGGTCTTTGGTTTCAACTATGCTTCTCAGCCTGGAGAAAATGGAATGTATGCCTCAGAAGCGATACGCCTTCCGGCTAAGCGATTCATCTTCATAGGCTGCTTCATTACTATCGGTGCATTTAACAATCAACTTGAAAACTTATAATATCATGAAAACTATCCTTCTATTATTGGCTCTGAGCTATATGTATCCTTCAGTGGGACAGAGCCCTGTGAATTTTACCGTATATGTCAAACAATTTGCCCATCAGGAAGGCAAGCTTAGAGTCGCGCTGTTTAACAGTGAGGGCAAGTATCTCAAAGAGGCCTGTAGAGAAATGGGAGCTGAAATAGATAACCTGGAGGTAGTAAGTGTAACCTTTGAAGGGCTTCCCAGTGGAGAATATGCCATTTCCATCTACCACGATGAAAACGGGAATGGCCAGCTAGATGCCAATTTCATGGGGATCCCAACGGAAGACTATGCCTTTTCGAATAATGCACCCAGTCGCTTTGGTCCTGCCTCTTACAGCGATGCCAGAATAGAAGTTTCTACTAACAATAACACTCACACCATTAACTTAAACTAAGATGAAAACTGTATTAATGATCCTCATGTTGGTAGCCGGAAGTGCTGCCGCACAGTCTAAGTATGAAGCAGCCGTCCTTAAAGGAAAAGACCTCCTCAAAGCGGCGGATGATCAGGAAGCCTATATGGGCTGTGCCAATTATTTTGAGCGTATTGCTCAAAAGGAAAGTAAGGAATGGTTGCCGCTTTATTATCATTCACTTAGTCTCACGCTCTGGGGAACAAGGGAGACCAACCCTGACACTAAGGAAAAAGTGCTGAATGATGCGCTCGCTTTAGTACAGAAAGCGAAGAAGATTGAAAAGAATTCTGAGCTGGCGGCGCTGGAGGGTTTTGTGCAAATGATGCGTTTGACCGTGGACCCTGCCACCAGGGGGCAAACTCTTTCGCCTACCATTTATGCGCTCTTTGGTGAAGCCATTGCTTTGGACCCTGAGAATCCACGTGCTGTTTTGCTCATGGGGCAAATGGAATTCGGAACCGCTCAGTTTTTTGGTAGTGGATTTGAAAAGGCATGTGGGTATATTCAAAGGGCTTACGATATATTTGAGCGAACACCAGATGAACTCACCACACTACCCACCTGGGGTAAGGGGATGGCTGAGGCCAGTTTGGCTCACTGCAACCAATGAGAATAACCCGAAAAACACTCATCCGCGAATTAAAGGAGATCTTCATCATCGCGCTGGTGGGCGCGCTCTTTAATTTTCTCACATCAAGTTTCACGGTATTGAATGTGGCCGTTTCTGTCACCATCTGGGTTTCCCTGAGTAAAGGCAACGGATATATTGTTGATTATCTGAACACAAAAATCTCCTGGGTAGAAAAGCCAATCACCAGGATCACGGTGGGGATGGTGTGCATGATGGCCTACACCATTTTCACTTTTGGGGCAGTGATTGTGTTATTCAAGTGGTGGAATAGCAATTCAGAGCTCCTCGATTTGATCAGAAATATCAGGTTTCAGGACTTTATCATCGCCATCCTTATCACTTTGATTATCAGCATGTTTTTTCACGGACGTGCATTTTACATCAACTGGAAAGAAGCATTGTTTAAGGTGGAAAAATTAAAAAATGAGAGTTTGAAGTCTCAGTATGAGTCTTTGCGCAATCAGGTGAACCCACATTTTCTTTTTAACTCACTCAATGTACTTAGTGAACTTGTGTATGAGGATCAGGGAAAGGCGGTTGAGTTTATTCGCAAGATGTCAGATGTCTATCGGTATGTATTGGAGCATAAGGACCAGGAGATGGTGCCTTTGGATGTGGAACTCGCCTTCCTGACTAGCTATGGCTTCCTTCAGAAGATCAGATTTGGGGATAATTTTGATCTAAGCATTGAGAAAAATGGAGAGGGGATGGTGCCACCGCTGGCTTTGCAGATGCTTGTGGAGAATGCGATCAAACACAATGTGGTTTCGTCAGCGAAGCCTTTACGTGTAGAAATTATTATATCGGATGATACAGTGATGGTCAGAAACAATGTGCAGGAAAAGCTGACTAAGGATTCCACGGGGATCGGTCTGAGCAATCTGAAAGCGCGCTACCAATACTTATCTGACCAGGAGGTGGTGATTAGCAATGATCAAAAGACCTTTGAAGTGACCCTCCCTTTATTGAAAATGAAAAGGTGAAATGAGCAAATGATTGTTTTTACAACATTGAACATATGAAATACATCATTTTAGAAGACGAAAAACTCGCAGCGGAGCGACTGAAAAAATTAGTGCTGGCCTCCAGGCCTGATTATCAGTGTGTGCTGACCATGGACTCGGTTGAGTCAGCAGTGATATCATTGCCAGCGCTCAGGGTAGATCTGGTCTTCATGGATATCCAGCTTGCTGATGGCAATTCATTCGACATCTTCGATCAGATCAAACTGGATGTGCCCATTATCTTCACAACGGCCTATGATGAGTATGCGCTGAAGGCTTTCAAAGCAAACAGCGTGGATTACTTGCTCAAGCCCATCGATCCGGAGGAGTTAGAGAAGGCCATACAAAAATTCGAAAGGCATGCCAACAAAGGAAATGAACAAGTTGATGGCCTTTTGAAATCGTTGCAACCGAAAGGCAAGGAGCGGTTTGTGGTAAAAGTGGGAGAACACTTAAAGACAGTGGAGACCGTGGATGTTCAATTGATCTATAGTCAGGATAAGGCTACCTATCTGTTTACCAAAGAAGGACGCAAATTTTTGGTGGACTATACGCTGGATAAGGTGGAAGATCTTTTAGGCGCAGACCAGTTCTTTCGGATCAGCCGAAAATTTATTGTTAACCTGAGCTGTATCAAAGACATCATTGCTTTCACCAACTCACGTTTGGAGATTGTGATTGCGGGATTTGAAGAAGAGCAGGTGATTGTGGCCAGAGAGCGTGTGTCTGAGTTTAAGGCATGGCTGGATCGATAAAACCCCGCGCCTTTGGCTCTGCCAAAGGCGCGGGGTTACTATCAAAATTTGGCTTTCAGTGCCAAAATGAAGTTCCGGCCCGGAGCTACCAGTCCCGAACTGTAGGGTCTGTATCGCTGGTCAGTCAGGTTTTCCATTCCCCCGGTAACTGTGAATGCATCATTGATCTGATACATGGCCTTCAGGTTGAGTGTATACCACGCAGGCGAATAAGGATCTCCGTTTTTATCCATGGCATAGAGGTAATCCTTGGCTTTTTCTTCTTCCGGCAGATCGGCAAAGCGCTTTTCTCCGTTGTACACCGCATAGAGTTGAATATTCAACCCTCCGGAGGCATAAGTGAGTTTCGTCACTCCAAACCAGGGCGCTGCATGTCGGGAGGGACTTTTAGTGCCATCATCAAGTTCTTCTTCGCCCCTCTGATAATTGTATTGGGTAGAAAAACCAAAACCTGCTGGCAACTTCACCTCCAGGCCTGCCTGAACGCCATGCACATTGGCAACTGCGGCATTCTGGATGGCCTGTACCTGGCTTAGTTCTCCATCATACATGATGCTATCTTCACCATTCAGTGTGAAATTCCGTCTCACCATGGCGTTTTCCAAAATGGTATAGTACCCGGTCAGGTCCAGTTTTACCGTTTCGTTAAACACTTTCGCAATCCCCAGCTCGGCATTGTAGGCATACTCAGCGGAAAGACCCGTATTGGGAATGACCACAGTACCCGGCTCAGAGTCGAAGACTTTCCCCAGGTCATCTACATTGGGTGATCTGAATCCGGTGGAGGCATTGGCACTCACCGACCAGGTTTGTCCTGGATGGTACAACATGCCAAGGCTTCCTGTAAAGGCTCCATCAGCGAGTGAAGCCTCCGATTCAGGAAATGGATAAAAGGGGAGGTTGTTGCTAAAATCAGCCTCCAGGGCATATAGATTGTATCGACCTCCGGCCTGAAGCATCCACTGTCCTGAAAGATTGTACTGGTAGGTAAGATACGCAGCGTATGACGACCAGGTAGACTCTGGGTATCTGGCAGGGCCAGTCACAGATTCACCAGTAGTAATGTCTTCATCCGTTCCACGCGAATCCACGTCGTTGGTGATCAGCTCCAGTCCGTAATAGATGTTTGCTTTAGGGCCAGGAGCCTTTGCGAAATCAAGATTGACAGAAAATGCGTTGACTTTCTCAAACCGGGAAGCCCGGGTGTCTCCGTTAAAATCCCTGTCGATGCGACTCTCCTCAAAATGCTGCTGAGCTGCTCTTAATGTCATCTGATCATATAGAGGATTTACTTGGCTGTTGGTCGCGGTAAAATTATTCATCATCCAGATTTGCGGTCCATAGTTCCATTCAGCACTTCGTGGTAACCCATTTTTATACCGAATGTGCCGATCGTAACGGGCATAATCTGAGGTTGCTGAATAGTGAAACCCATATTGGAAATCCCATCGGGCATTGGGCTTAAACCTGACCTTCTGCATCATGTTGATCTGCGTGTAACCCGAAGGGGCCTGAACCTTGGGATCGGGGTTGGTGACTACCACGTCCAGACTGTCCTGGCGTTGCACATAAATAGGCCTCAGGTATTCCTCTGGCCCATAGCTGCCCATTCGCAGGTCGCCGAAGTTGTAGCTGGAAATACTGGTCACGGTGGCCCATTTTTTCCAACCGATGGATACATCGAAGTGGCCAGTTTTTTCATTGTTGGCCGAGGCATACCTTGTCACTGCCTTTCCCGTGATCAGTGGCTTTTCGTCCAGTGAAAATTGGGGGGTAAGTGTTTGAAAGGCCATCACTCCACCGATGGCATCACTGCCGTAAATGATGGATCCGGGACCGAAAAGCACCTCAGCACTCTCTGTGGCAAAGGGATCGAGAGAGATTACATTTTGGAGATTTCCACTCCTGAAGATGGCAGTATTCATTCTGATACCATCTATAGTGTACAGAAGTCTGTTGGTAGAAAACCCACGAATCATCGGGCTACCGCCGCCCTGTTGACTTTTCTGAATAAATACTTCCCCGGATCCTCCCAACAAATCCGCTGCAGTTTGTGGGTTTTGTAAAGCAATGTCCTTCGGGGTGATGGTGATGATTTTGGATGGCACCTCCTGGCCCGTCTGGCTCCAGCGGGTGGCCGATACCACCACCTGATCGAGTGAGACTTGTGAGGAGCTCATTTCCACCAGAAAACCAGCCAGTTCGAGCTCATCAAAGCTCACGCTGATGGTCTTATATCCCATCATTCTGAAATCGATTCTGGAAGCTTTGATAAATGGATTGATTTTAACCTGACCTTGCGAGTTGGTGGTGAGTAGGGCATTGTGCTGGTTGCTCACCACGGTCACCAATTCCAGGGGATGGCCTGTTTCCAGGTCTTGCACCGTCACTACCTGGGCATATCCCAGACAAGCCATGGTCATTAATGACCATAGCATGATTGATCTTTTCATTCGATTTTTTTTGTGATTGAAAAAATGATTTCACTCCACACAGGAGTGCTGGCTCATGCTGCCTGCATGAACGCTTACCGAGAAGATCAGGATTGCTGGGGAGGAGGGAGAGGTGGTTTCTGCTGACGGTAGATAGGGGTCATCTCAAGAGTCTGTCTTTGAAAGGTCGAAGCTGAGGTGATGAATTTAAAAATAGGAATGGGGACACATATGAGCCCACTGGTGAAGGTTTCGACCCGTTCTCTGTTGGCTTCATGGTATGGATCTTTTCCGAATGCCTTGTTGACCAGCGCTTGTAGTTGTCGGTTGAGTCGGGTCTCTTCATGATCCCACCAGCACCTGTAGTAGGTGGTATCCCCATTTTGGTGCCTTTCTACCACGTCATACATTTCGCCCTGGTATTCAAATTCTTTGGAGTGTTCCCAGGAGAGCAACGAACTGTCTTTATGGGCTATTTTTAGAAGGATCAGGTCATTTTTATTGGTTTGGGCTATGAGCTGTCTTTTGATTTGTCTCTTTAACTGGTATTTCTCCACACGGAGCCAGGTGTACGTACCCATAAACGGTATGCTCAGGACACAGAGTAAAAGTATGGCTGGTATTTTTCCCAAGGAAGAGACTTTTTGCCAAATGTAAAGATTATCCCAGAGAGGAGTTACTGGATGGGAGGATAAAAAAGTGCGCGTCTGGTGCTCAGACGCGCACTGCCTGGTGTCTTTAGAAGCGTTTAATTATCAGCGTAGAACCTTCCCAAATAGCCTACAATGGCTTTCTTAAGTTCATAAGGGTCTATGGTGCCGTCTACCTGATAGATGATCTTACCGCCCGGAGCCACCAGTAGGGTATAGGGCAATGCCCCTTGCCAGTTGGGGTCCACGGCTTCAATGAGGTCATACATATTGTCACCGGAGTAGATGTAGTTGGTATTTGAAGCTTCCTTTTTGGTCAGAAACTCAAGGGCTTTGTCCTTTTTGGATAATTTATCGCCACTGATGGACACGAACTCAAAGTCTCTGCCGCGATACATCCTGTTGATGTCTACGAAATCCGGAAACTCCTGCACACAAGGTCCACACCAGGTGGCCCATATATTAATCAAACGGAGCTTTTCAGAGGTATTTTTTACCAGATCGGCCACCTCATCCACAGCAATGGGTTGGATGGTCACTTCTTCTTTTGACCAGCCCTCACGTTCTTTGGCCAGCCAATCGTTTTTCCAGGCCCATTTGATGGAGCACCCGAAAGTCTTGGTAGTAGGGGTAGAAGGTTGTTTGCCTGCCAACAATTCATCAAGTGTATTGATCAAATCTGTGGTTCTTGGAGTGATGTATGGATTTTCCGTATCATCTATTCGTCCTGAGTAGACCAACTTTCTGTCCTGATCGAACACAAACACGTGTGGTGTGGCGGCCGGACCATACTTGAGGGATGTCTGTTGTGAAGCTCCGTCGTAGAGATAGGTAAAGTTGTAGTTCATTTCTTTTACCCTCAGCTTCATATCCTCCAGATCGTCCGAAAGGTCACTGTAGCCAAGCTCGGAAAGGCTCACTGCATTCGGATCATTGGGTGAAATGGCCACAAAGTCAACGCCTTTTTTACTGTACTCGTCTACGATACTGATGAGCTTCTTTTCATATGCCTGGGCCGTAGGACAATGGTTGCAGGTGAACACTATGGCCAGGTATTTCTTTTTAAAGTCGGCAAGGGAATAAGTGTTGCCATCCGTGGCAGGGAGTGTGAAATCTGGTGCCAGACTCCCGATGGGCAAAGGATCTACTTTTTTGGAGTGATCCTGAGCTACAGCTTCAGCACCGATGACCATGACCAAAAGGAGCAAGAGGTAAGTGATTTTCATGTTGTTGGAATTATGGTTTGAGATTTATTCGCATCAGGTAACTATGTGCTGTCATGTAAAGCACTGTTTTGTCGGCATTGAAACCGCAGTTGGCAGTGGCCTGGCCGGTCATAATGGTGCCCAGGTGCTTGCCTTCAGGGCTGATCACCAGCACACCACCGGGCCCTGTTGCAAATAGATTTCCGGAGTTGTCTACCTTCAGGCCATCTGGCAACCCTTTGCGTTCAGGTCCCACCAATGGGGTTACATCCAGAAGGATTTTTCCGGTTGTAATGTTGCCATCAATGTCCAGTTCATAGGCATAGTATTTCGCCGCTTTTGGATCTGAAACTGCCACATAGAGGCTCCTTTCATCCGGTGAAAGGGCAATGCCATTGGGTCTGGTGAGTGAATCGATGAGTAAGGAAACCTGACCATCCGTTCCCATCTTGTATACTCCGTTGTATTCCAGTTCTTTTTCATCCCATTCATCCAGTCCATAAGGCGGATCAGTGAAATAATAAACACCTTCTTTGCTAATGGCTACATCATTGGGGCTGTTGTAACGCTTTCCGCTGTACGTAGAGGTGATTGGTAGAAAAGCAGACTTTGGTGCATCCAGAGAAGTGGCCATTTTGGCCAGTTGACGGTTCCCGTGCTGGCAAAGTATCAGATTACCCTCATTATCCAAAGCCAGTCCGTTGGCTCCTGGTTCGTGCTTATCCGTGCGGTCACCGTCATAACCCGATGGTTGGAGATAGATCGAAACACTGTCTTGTTCTGTCCACTTGTAGACGGTGTTTTTGGGAACATCTGAAAAGATCAGGGCATTTTGATCTTTCAGCCAGAGCGGACCCTCGGACCAGGTAAATCCGCTGGCCAGCACTTCGATTTTAGCTTCTGCCGGGATCAATAGATCCAGTTCGGGGAGGAGTCTTTCGATACTGCCGGTGGTTTCAAAAGTGGTTGGCACGGTTGATTCTGAGCTTTCAGACTTTGGTGGAGAGGTACAGGCCATGACCATGGAGCACACCGCGATGCACAAGGCCGAATATGTTTTCATCATAAGGACTAGTAAGTTTTGAGAAATGAAATTTAGGCAATTAATGCGGTCTCATGCTTACAGGATGTTTCGGATAGGGGTATCACCTGTACAGTGCTGGTTTCTTTTGCCATTAGGGCAAGGGCCTACAGATCACCACTACGGTTTGTGGTGGGGCCACACTGATGAGTGCAGTGCTCTCCGAAACTGAAGCTTTTGAATATGTATATGGAGGAGGATACTCCCGTGGAGGCCCCTGCATGCCAACGCGACTATGCATTTAGGGGCCCCAGAAGAGACTGATTACTTGGAAGATTGACCTGAAAGAGCGTCAGGTTGGTAAGGGCAACTGGTTTTAGGGGATTACTGCCCGTACTGCAAGACAGGCTCACCTTCTTCACATGCCACACCTGAAGGTTCCTGTGGAGTAGAGCAATCTGAAAAGATACCCCATTTGATATTGAAAGCTTCCTGAGCATCTCGGTGCTCGCTCACCAGAGAAAGAAACTTCACCGTATCAATGGTTTCTGAGTAGGCCAGGAATTTGACTGGCCCTCCGCAGGCTTTGGAGCCTACCGCGCTGAAGTCCCATTCTTCGGCACTGGTACAGGTCACGCTCTCCGCCATTGCGTGTATTTCTGACCACAATCGATCCAAATTGGCTTGATCACTTTCCTGAGACGGCTGGTCATCAGTACATCCCAGCACAGCGAATACTAAAAGATAAAGCAGGTTCTTCATGGACTTATTTTTAGCTCTAAAGACGCTATTACTTTCCTTTTAGTTGGAACTATGTAAGTTACGATTATAACTTATTGTTACGAATATCGTAATGTTTACTGATAGTCGTAACATATCGAATGGGAGGATCAAATAAGAAAAATGGCCGACAGCTTCTGCTGCAAACGGGTAGAACACTGTTCTGGAAATATGGCGTCAGACGGATATCAGTTGAGGAGGTCTGCAAAAGTGCCGGGGTGAGCAAAATGACCTTTTATCGGTCTTTTGAAAACAAAGAAGATCTGGCTTTTCAGGTGCTCAAGGGATTTATCACGGAGGGTATGGACTCATACCGAGCCGTCATGAAGCAGGACATACCCTTTCGGGAGAAGATCGCAAAGGTGATTGCCCTAAAGCACCAACAGTCTGTTGACATCAGTCAGGAATTCATTCAAGAGATTTACCAGTCTACAGACTCAGTTTTAAGTGCTTATATTGAAGAAAGCCGGAAAGAGATGCTAAGCGAAATCATGTATGATTTGTTTATGGCTCAACAAAATGGATGGATTCGCCGGGATACCAAGTTAGAATTCATCCTTTATATGCTCAATAGCCTCAACGACAAGATGATGGACGAAAGGTTTCTTTCCATGTATGAGGATAAGCATGACGCCATAATGGATCTTACCAATTTCTTCTTTTACGGGATATTCCCCTCCGAGCAACCAGAATGAGACGCAAATTACTCTTTTGTTGGGTTTATCTATTAGCGCTGCAGATAGCTCTGGCACAGCCCAGGCTTGAATTTGATGGGCAGGTTTCTGCTGTTGGGAGCTATAGTCCGGAGAATCAATTCCCACTTTTCTCAGGAGGACGATATATCCCCGAGCTGGGTTATGGGGTTGAGTTAGATTCAGGGAAAGCCTTCGATTTGGAAGCTTCAGTGAATATAGCTGGTTCGGTATTTTTCCAGCCTTTCGACACTGGCAGCTGGAATGGCAGCATCAACGCTTACCGACTTTGGGCCAGGTATACCGGCAAGCAATTTGAGGTACGGGTAGGCTTACAGAAAATTGATTTTGGGGTTGCCACCATGCTTAGGCCACTTCAGTGGTTCAATCAGATCGATCCACGTGATCCTCTTCGGCTGACCAATGGAGTTTATGGGGTTTTGGGGAGGTATTATTTTCTCAATAATGCCAATATCTGGCTTTG
This sequence comes from Marinoscillum sp. 108, assembly GCF_902506655.1. Taxonomy (NCBI): domain Bacteria; kingdom Pseudomonadati; phylum Bacteroidota; class Cytophagia; order Cytophagales; family Reichenbachiellaceae; genus Marinoscillum; species Marinoscillum sp. 108. The sequence goes on from NZ_LR734808.1 coordinate 623,101, forward strand.
GGGTTTGTATGGAAATGAAAAAGCACGAGGGTTGGATGCTTCCGGGACTTATGCCCAACATCCTGAGTTTGGGGGCAGGGTACAATATCCTGTTTCCCGAGGGGAGATTGCTCTTTCGTATCATCATCGGACAGCTGACGCCCGGCTGCTAATGGACGCACCACAATTTGCCCAGATTCCGGAAGACAGGTGGGGAGTTGATGGTAAATGGGACGTGAATGTTGGGTTGTGGTTTGAGGTGTCACACATTCGAAAACAGAAGGATTTGGGTGACCTTACCAACCAAACCTTCCTCAACCTCGGGGCTGATTACACCTTTGGAATTGGGAATGGGCTGAACATGGTGGTGGAGCACCTCATAGCGGGGTATGATTCGCGTTTGCTTGGGTTTGGTCACAGAGGGCATATCACTGCAGCTATGATGGCATATCCACTTGGCTTTTTTGATCAGTTGAGTGCCTTGTTTTTCTACAACTGGGCAGCAGGTGATCCTACCTTTTTTCTGAATTACGAACACCAATTCAAGGCCCTTGTTGGGTATATCATGCCCTTTTATAGTCCCAGGATACAAAAAGGCATACAAGAAAATGACCTGGTAAATTCCATATCAGGCCCTGGTCTAAGGCTGATGTTGGTTTACAATCATTAAACAATCACTAAAATGAGCGAAGAAAAGATCATATCGATTGAAAATGTCACCAAAAGATTCCCCGTGGGGGATGGTGAGTTTACGGCCTTGAAAGACATTAACCTTGAGTTTCGAAAGGGAGAATTTGCGGGACTGGTAGGACCTAGTGGGTCTGGCAAAACCACCCTGCTCAACATTATCGGGTCATTGGATAGTCCGTCTGAAGGAAGAGCCATCGTAATGGGAAGGAATATTTCTGATCTTTCCCATAAGGAATCAGCCCTTTTGAGGAATTTGCACCTTGGTTTCATCTTTCAAGTGTACAATCTGCTGCCGGTCTATACGGTCTATGAAAATGTAGAATTCTCCCTTTTGCTCCAAAATAAAACATCAGCGGAACGGAAGAAGGCCGTCATGCAAGCCCTTGAATGGGTAGGTCTTCAGGATATGGCAGACAAGAAACCTTCGAAACTTTCGGGTGGCGAAGGTCAACGTGTGGCCATTGCCAGAGCAATGGTGAAAAAACCGGATATCGTTTTGGCCGATGAGCCTACAGCCAATCTGGATGCGAAAAATGCTCATGCCATCATTCAGACCATGAAGGATTTGAATAAAGCCCTCCAAACGACCTTTATTTTTTCTACCCACGATGAAAAAGTAATGAGCTATCTGGATCGAATGATTCATCTGGAAGATGGTAAAATCGATCAGGACGAACACATTTCTCACCAGATGTCAAAGCCATGAAACTAGCCTTCATATTAGCTTATAAAAACCTTGTTGGATCTGGTCTGCGTACCTGGCTCAATGTGAGCGTATTGTCCTTTGCCTTTGTCTTAATCATTTTTTACAATGGCATGATCGATGGGTGGAACGAGCAGGCGAGACGTGATGGTATTGCCTGGGAGTACGGTGGCGGACACCTACTCAATGGTGATTATGATCCCTATGACCCATTCACTTTGCAGGACGGTCATGATACTTTACAGACCAACGAAAATAAGGGTTTGATTCCCGTACTGATGCGGCAGGCTTCCATTTATCCCGAAGGACGCATGATGTCGGTGATCCTTAAGGGAATTGATCCGGGCCAAACCACCCTGAAACTGCCTACCCAGCTTCTTGCTGAGCGTAGCGCCGACCTCCCGGTAATTATTGGGAAACGGATGGCTGAGGCTACCAATCTGGAAGTGGGTGATGAAGTGCTCATCCGGTGGCGGGATAAGGATGGAACTTATGATGCTGGGAGGGCGACAGTGGTTGATGTTTTTGATACCAATGTGCCAGCAGTAGATAATGGCCAGATGTGGATTTCTATTCATCAGCTCTGGCAAATGACCGGATTGCAAAATCACGCAACACTTTACATCTCAGAGACAGCCAGAAACTCGATGGAGGTAGAAGGCTGGGAATTTAAGTCGCAGGGGGAGCTTCTGCAGGACCTGAGCGATATCATAGAAATGAAAAAAGTGAGTGGATCTATTATGTACTTGCTGCTGCTGGCCATTGCCCTGCTGGCCATTTTCGATACTCAGGTGCTTTCCATTTTCAGAAGGCAAAGGGAGATAGGAACCTACATCGCTCTGGGAATGACTCGTCTGAGGGTGGTTTGGCTGTTCACCATTGAAGGGAGCATGTACAGCCTGCTGGCAACTGCTGTAGGTTGCATTTATGGCATTCCCTTATTCATTTATATGGCCACGGCTGGTATCGGCATGCCCACTGCTTCTCAAAACTCGGGAGTAATAGTGGCGGCAAGAATATTCCCTGTTTATGGAGCAGGACTGATTTTAGGTACAATGGCTCTGGTGGTGGTTTCTGCTACCATTGTCAGTTTTCTGCCCGCCAGGAAAATCTCGACAATGAACCCTGTAGATGCCTTAAAAGGTAAAATACAATGATAAAATTTCTCTTAAAAGGAATCCTTGGGGATAAAACACGAAGTGTTTTACCCGTCATGATTATCACCATCGGAGTGGCTTTGACCATTTTACTGAGTGGTTATATGCGCGGAGTGATGGGAGATATGATCGATCAAAATGCTCGATTTGAAACCGGGCATGTAAAAGTAATGTCTCGTGCCTACGCTGAAAATAAAGATCAGCTACCCAATGATCTGGCGCTATTGGGAGTAGGCGAGTTGAATGAATCTCTGGCGAAGCAATTTCCTGAGATGCAATGGGTGAACAGGATCAAATTTGGAGGATTGATTGATGTGCCTGATGACCTGGGAGGATCCAAAGGTCAGGGTCCTGCAGCTGGGACGGCCGTGGCGTTGTTTTCCACAGAGAGTGGTGAAGACGTGCGGATGAACATTTCCTCTTCGATAGTGAAGGGAAGTATGCCCAGCCACTCTGGTGAGACTTTGGTTGGGCACGACTTTGCTGAAAAGCTGCACATTCAGATTGGGGACGAAGTGACCTACATGGGCACTACTATGAATGGCAGCATGGCTTTCGAAAACTTTGTGGTGAGTGGCACGGTGAAGTTTGGCACCACTGCGCTGGACAGGGGAGCCATCATTGTAGATATTACCGACGCCCGACGAATGCTTGATATGGAAGATGGAGCAGGAGAGGTGCTGGGCTATTTCAAGAGTGGAGCTTACGATGACTCACGCGCCATTGCCATGAGCGAAACATTCAATGGTCAGTATGCTGATGATTCTGATGAATTTGCTCCGGAGATGTTTCCCTTGAGGACACAAAATAACCTCTCGAGTTTCCTTGATTATGTGGACTCTTTTTCTACCCTGTTTGTGGTGATTTTCGTTTTTGCTATGTCCATTGTATTGTGGAATACGGGCCTACTGGGGGGATTGCGGCGATATCAGGAGTTTGGAATCCGACTGGCACTGGGTGAGGAAAAAGGCCATATCTATCGAACCTTGATCTATGAGGCAATTCTAATCGGGGCCATAGGATCAGTCTTCGGTACCATCGTGGGCCTTGGTGGGGTGTATTACCTGCAGGTGGTAGGGATTGATATCACAGGTATGCTGGATGATAGTACCATGATGATGCCCTCCGTACTTCGAGCATCGTTCACCTCCGACTTGCTCTATATTGGCTTTATTCCGGGGTTGGTGGCAATGGTTCTGGGAAATGCGCTTTCCGGAATTGGCATTTACAGAAGAGAAACAGCCACACTTTTCAAAGAACTAGAAGTTTGAAATGGTTTTTAAGACAAAATGAAGACATCACAATGAAGCTAGCGTTTGCAATACTTATTCTTTGCAGTGCATTTCTGCAGACAAATCCGGATGCCGGTAAAATCCTTGAGAAAGTGGATTACAACATGACTTCTGACACCCAGATTGTGGAGTCAGATATGGTCATTCACGGAAGGAGAAATAGTCGTACTGTGACCTCCAAAGGGTATTCAAAGGGAAATGATCAATCCTTTACGGAATATCTGGCGCCTGACAGGGAAAAGGGAACCAAAATGCTAAGAATGGACGATCGGTTATGGATTTACTCACCCGCTACAGACCGTACGATCCAGCTTTCCGGTCATATGCTGAAGCAATCGGTCATGGGTTCCGACCTGTCTTATGAGGACATGATGGATGACCGCAAACTGATAGAGATGTATGACGCCAAAGTGATTGACGAAGAGGAGGTGGAAGGCCGGAGCGCCTGGGTACTCGATCTGGTGGCCAAAGTGGATGATGCCACCTATGAGCAGCAGAAACTATGGATAGATCAGGAAAGGTTTGTGCCGCTGAAAGAAGAAATGTATGCTAAAAGTGGTCAGTTGCTGAAGCGCGTAACCCTCTCCAATGTAGAGAGGATTGGGGACCGATGGTTTCCTAAAAAAATGAATTATAAAGACGTGCTGAAGGATGGGGAGGGTACGGATTTTATCGTGAAGAGTATTCAGATTAATCCTGAAATTCCGGATTACATTTTCAGTAAGGCCTCATTGAAGAAATAGGAGTATCTCTATGGAGCTAAAAAGTTTCGTCCATATTTACCTTATGGAGTACCAACCCTGAGGGCGGAGCTACGTGCATGACCTTGTGCGTGTGGTCTGTTTCCATAGATAATGACTGGTCTAAGTCATCCATGCTCCATAATCCTCTTCCGGTTTCGAATAGAGCGCTCATCATCATCCGTACCTGATAGCGTATAAAACCGTGCGCTTTGACCGAAAACGCAAAAGAATCCTGTGGAATAAAACTGCCAGTTACATACTCGTTGGGTATGATCTGAGCAGATAAGATTTCCCTTTGGAGTTCCGTTTCCGCGGAAGGTTTTTGGGTATACCTTCCGAAATAGTGATTGCCTTCAAATTTTCTCGCGGCTAATTTCATCTTGTCAATATCCAAGTCTTGCCTCACATGGTGTATGAGGGGCGAGGAAAAGGGGTGTGGCTTTCTTCCGAAGCTGAAGTAATAGTGATACGTTTTGCTTCTGGCGCCCTGAATGATGTTGAACCCCTGATGTGTAGGAGCTACCGATCTGGCAGAAATATCCGCAGGGAGGTGTTTACTGAGTTGATGCAGAAGCTGCTCCGGGACGATGGCTTTATTCAGAAACAGCTCCAGTACATAATCTTCGGCGGATACTTTGGCATCTGTTCGTGAGCAGCCCAATGTTTTGAAGGGAGCACTCTTTAAAATGACTTTCAATGTATCATCTATCGCCCCGTGAATACTCGGGAGCGAGGGTTGTTTTTGCCAGCCATGGTAGTTATGGCCCAGAAATTGGATTCTGATCAAATAGAAATGAGTCCAGGAGGCCATTTTACCAGTCGATCGGTCGGTAGTCTTTCAGGAACTTCCCGCACCAGTGCTTGCCCGTATTGATTCCGTCAAACAGCGGGTCGAGTACCCGGGCGGCACCATCCACTATGTCTAATGGTGGCTGGAAGTCATGAACTTCCGTTTTATGTCTGGCCAATTCTGCCGGATCTTCGTCCGTCACCCACCCCGTATCCACAGCATTCATATAGATGCCATCTTTGGCAAAATCCGATGCTGAAGTGTGAGTCATCATGTTGAGGGCAGCTTTGGCCATATTGGTGTGCGGGTGCCGGTCTTCCTTATAGAATCGATGGAATTTGCCCTCCATTGCTGATACGTTCACAATGTGCTTTTTGCCGGTGTTTTCTTTGCGCATCAATCGGGAAAGCCTGTTGCAAAGCACAAATGGAGCTACTGCGTTGACCAACTGCACTTCGACCATTTCCGGGGTTTCTATTTCGCCCAGTTTTAACCGCCAGCTGTTGGTTTTGCGTAGGTCTACCTGTTGCAGGTCTGCATCCAGCTTGCCTTCAGGGAATACTTCCTGGGTCTGAAGGGAGTTGTCGAAGCTATAGGGAATCTGCGAGAGTTTTGCCGAAGCACGCAGCCCTATACCAGGCTCCGGAGCATTCCAGGCCACCGGTAGGTTCTGGTTTTTAGTTTTTGAAGGGGCCAGTTCCTGCAGCTCAGAGAGGCAATAGAGGTGGTCGGAAAGGAGCCCTCTGGTGAGCAGAGGCAATTCATTCGTATTCATTTCCTCATTGGCCATTAGGTGTTTGTAAAACCCTGCCGGTCTTCTCACAGTCTGTGCGGCATTATTGATCAGGATGTCCAGACGGTCATACTGATGCTCTATGAAGTTGCAGAAAATCTCCACGGAGGGAATGTGTCTCAGATCCAGCCCGTGGATTTTGAGGCGGTGACTCCAGGATTTAAAATCGTTCTCTTTGGCAAATCTGAGGGCAGAGTCCACCGGAAACCTGGTGGTAGCCACTACCGTAGCCCCGGCTCTGAGCATCATGAGGGTAATGTGATACCCGATTTTCAGTCTGGAGCCCGTGATGATGGCTACCTGACCCGTGAGGTCGGCGGTCTGAAAACGCTTCGCATAGTTGAAATCTGCGCATTCCGGGCACATAGCATCATAGAAATGGTGGACCTTGGTGTACACTGCTTTGCATACGTAGCAGTTTCTGGGTGATTCCAGCTCGGGTGCTGCCTCGTGCTCTTTCCCCGTAAGGGAAATTAGTTTGGGCGCCTCAAAAACTACAGACTCCCGGGCACTGCGAATACCGGTGGTTTTACGGATGTGCTTATCCCGTTCCACCATTTTTCTCTTGGCGGCTTTTTTGGCATCTTTTCTTCGCTTGTCAAATTCTGCCCTGTCTGGTCGTGTAAGGGCGCCAGCTGCTTTTAGTAGGGCAATGCGTTGTTCTTCGGGGAGTTCAAATAGTTGGGTGGTATCTCCCAAAAGGCTCTCCAGCACAGTGATGCACTGATTGATCTGTTCCTGAGTGATGGGTGCAGCAGCGTCTGCTCGCATAAGTAATTGGATTGTTGAAGTTTATGGGCGCAAAGGTAGTGCTAGATCATAAATATGAAGCTATCTGCGTCAGCATAGTTGATTCTCTTAATGAGGTTTAAGCCGTTGATTTCGAAGGGAACTGAACCACCACGCGGGTGCCATCGGTGGTGGAACTGATGTTGATCTGGCCACTGTGCTCCTGAATGATCCGATGGGCCATAGACAGACCGAGACCTTTTCCCAGTCCCGGATCTTTGGTGGTGAAAAATGGATCAAAAACCTTGTCCAGATCGGTGGGAGAGATGCCTGTTCCATTATCGGAGATGTCCACTTCGATGAGGTTTTGTTCTGTAAGCAATTTCGTGGTGATGGTAATCAAGCCATTTTTGTCAAAGGACTGGATGGCATTGCTGATGATGTTGAGAAAAACCTGATGCAACTGACCTTCATTTCCTACAAAAAGAATGTCCTGTTGGTGATAGGTTTTAAGCACCTTACCCTTGTACTTGATTTCATGATTGAGGATTTGCAGGCAGTTATTGATAATGGCGTGAAGGTTACATAGTCCCAATTTTTTTTGATTGGACCTATTGAAATGATCCAGGCTTTTTGTGATTTCGTGAATGCGCCCGATCCCTTCTTTGATGGTTTGAAGACCTTCTTCCTGGACGGCACAGAGCTCATTATCATCCTCAAATGATTCCGGCTGCCTGATGGCACATTCCAGGTTATGCAGGCCACCCATGATGAAGTTTAGTGGGTTGTTGATTTCATGCCCCACTCCGGCAGTAAGTGTACCAATAGAGGCCATTTTGGCTGTTTCCACCAGGTGTTCCTGAGTTCGCCTAAGCTCAGAAAGCGTCTTGCTGAGCATTTCTTTCTGAGTAGTGAGTTCCTGATTGGCACGCCTAAAGTCTTCGTTGGCGGCTTCCAGCTCTTGCGTTCGTGCCTTCACCAGTTCTTCAAGACCTTTTTGGTAAGCTACTATTTTTCGTTCTGCGTTTTTCTGATTGGTGATATCTCTGATCACAGCCTGGATATAATTTTCTTCCTCCAGCGCTACCAGACTAAGGTTTATAGAGGCCTCAAAGACTTCTCCATTGAGTTTGCAATGCTGCCATTCGAAAGACTGTGATACGCCTTCGAAAGCCTTCTGAATAAATTTTGGTGCCTTTTCCTTTGAAAGCTGACCGTCGGGTTGCTCCACCGGACTAAAGTCAATCGGAGTTTTTCCGATTATATCCCGAGCTGTACAATCAAATAAGGTCAGTGCCTTTTGGTTGCAGTCCACAAAGACCCCCTCATCAAACAGCAGAATGGCGTCATTAGAGGTTTCGAAGAGCATTTTATATTTCTGCTCCTTGGTGATCAGTTCGGCACTGTGCTTGCGGATCACCGAAAAGTTGTGCAAGATGGCCTTTCGGTAAATCTGACTCCCAAATAAAAGGGTAAATGAGGCCAGAAAAATGACTGCTCCGTCCAACAGCCAAACTGCATTGTGTGAGGTGTAGTTGGTTTGATAAGTGATATCGGTGAAGACCCCCGAAACGAAAAGACCTCCGAAGATGACGTAAGTGATCAGCAGGAGGAGTGAGACCAGAATGGCCTTCTGATGTGAAAGCACAAAAGAGGTGAGGACTGGTAGTACCACAATGAGGGCTTTTGCTGAAGCGACAAAGCCAAGCTGATACAATCCCACGGTGATGACCACATAAATGGCAATGAGTAGGCCTGCGGCTTTGAGGTTGTGGCTGACCTTGTTGCGGAAGATCAGTAAAAGTACTAAAAGGATCACCACACTGGTATGAATGGTGAGCACCACCGTCATGTTTTTGTATACAGCCCTGATTACATTCAATATGAGAGAAATGATACCCAGAGAAGAAAAAATAATGAGGGCTAATTCTATAATCTTGTTTTGGATATCCTCCAGGTTATGTTCCTCCTCTAATTGAGTGAGCATGGGTGGTTGGGTTAGATTGGTCAGGAAAAAAGGACAATATAAGGTATGATTGTTTCAAATAGAAGCCATACGAAAGGGTCTTATAGATAGGCCATAATGGTATGAAAGAACCCTTCCTGAGCGACCTTAGTATATATTATGAATGAAAAAAGTGCTATTGTTGCAAAAGAAGCTTATTAATGTGCCGCCTTTCATCAAATAAGTCTATTAAAAGTACTGGATAGCGCGTATTATTACTGAGTCTGCTTTACAAAAATATTCTGAATGCCAGCTGTGGGTTTATAGGTTAAAATTGTAAAAATTTAGTGAAATGCACATATTCGATTTAATAGCCCTGATCATTTTCGTTTCAGGCTTATTCATCTTTTTGAATACGCTTTACCTGAAATTGCCCTCGTCCCTGGGACTGATGATTCTCACCCTTATCCTTTCAGTGGTAATACTGATGACTGAAATTTTGTTTCCGCAGTGGGAAATTGCGACAGAGATTAAGTCCTTTGATTTTCGGGATGTTCTCAATCAAATGGTCATTAGTGTGATTCTCTTTGCGGGAGGATTAAACATGGACATCAATAAGCTAGGAACCCAAAAACTTCCGATCATCATTCTGTCCATTGTTGGTGCCATCATATCCACTCTGGTGATAGGGACCATACTCTACTATGTACTCAATGGGCTGAATATAGAGATTAGCTACATGTACAGCCTCGTTTTTGGAGCGGTGATTTCTTCTACAGACCCCATTTCATCCTCTAACACCACCAAAAGGTTTTCATTGCCAAAAATACTTGAGATCAAGCTGGAAGGCGAGTCACTGTTCAATGGGGCATTCTCTGTGGTATTGGCATTTGTGCTCTACCACGTGGCTATCGTCACCGGGGATCAGGACATCACGTTCGTCACATTTGCCCAAATCTTACTATTGGAGATTCTGGGAGGAATCACCATCGGGGTGTTGATGGGCTTTATTGGTTTCAGGCTCTTAAAATTCATCGATAATGACGATGTGCATATTGAGGTTTTGATCACCATTGCGCTGGTTCTTGTGGGATCCTTTATCTCAGGTTTCTTTAGCATCTATTCTAAAATGGTTTCGTTGATTATGGGTCTATTGATTGGTTATCTCAGCAGAGGAGGCGCCAATCCGGTGAAAAAAGGTGAGGAAATTGTGGGGTCTTATGTCTATAAATTCTGGAACCTGATGGAAGAGACCATGGCGGTGATGCTCTTTGTGTTGATGGGGCTGGAAATGCTGGTTTTGGACTGGCGTATGGAGTTCTTTGCGGCTGGTTTTATCGCAGTGAATGTGGTGTTGTTCGGCCGGTGGGTGAGCATTTTCATTCCGGTGAAACTGATGTCTGGCAGATTCGATTTTGATAAAAACACTATTCCAGTAATGACCTGGGGTGCATTCAGAGGTGGTTTACCTATCGCCCTGATATTGGCCCTGCATAACTTTCCGGGAAAGGAACTACTGATCACCATGACTTATGTGGTGGTGGTGTGCTCTATTCTGTTTCAGGGGTTCACTTTACCAATTATGATGAGAGAGCGCTTCGTCAATCGGGTAGCATAACGTTTGAAATAAACATAACAAGACAGGCCGCTCAAATGCTTTTGAGCGGCCTGTTTTATTTATGGGGCAGGTGTTTTGAAGTCAATGCCCGTGTCCATGACCGTCTTCTTCACTGTTTTTACCTTTAGCCAGCAGGGTGAAGGCTCCTTGCGTCACCAGATCGATGGTGCTGAGGTCCAGCGTAGGGTCAGCCAATGAGACTTCTGAAAAACCATCTTCACTGATTCCTTTATTCACCTCGATCATCTCATAGGCATAATGCGGCTCACCATTTTCCATTTTCTTTTCCAGGAAGGTGAAGACATAATGCCTGCCTCCAAAGCGCACTATGGCCTCATCGGGAGCAGCCCACACCGCATGAGTGCCCGTTTCTATTCGGGCTGATACATACATGCCCGGCAGTAAATCCGCCGATTCTTCTTTTAAGTGACCATGCACCGTCACCGTGCGATCTTCTCTGACTCCACTGCCAACGAGAAATACTTGGGCCTCGCGCCAGGTATTGAGATTGTTGGCCAGCGAGAAGCGGATACGCTGACCCTTTGCCACCAGGGGAATGTCATCCTCAAAGACGGAGAGTTCTACATGGAGATCTTCGGAGTTGGTGATGTTCATAATGGCATCCTGAGGGCCTACATATTTGCCCACATTGGTGAAAACCTCCCGGACTGAGCCATTCTCTGGAGAGTAGATCCTTACACTGGAAGAGATCTCACCTGCCTGCACCTTTTGGAGATCAAACCCAATGAGCTTTAGACGGGCTTCCATAGACTTGATCCTGGCTTCATTGGATAGGTAAGCACTTTTGGCTTGCTGGAAACTCTTTCCTGAGGCCACTTTTTCATCATATAGTGATGATTGTCGCTCGAAATCTGCCTTTAAGTACTCACGATTCGCCAGCCCTTCCAGGTACTCCTGCTGAAACTGGATAAACTGGGGGTTTTCTACCGAAACCAGAAACTGACCTTTTTTCACCCGGGTACCAGGCAACATTTCTGTATACTTCACAAAACCACCATAGGGTAAATTGATGGAGACGTTGCTTTGTGGCGGAACATCGATGATGCCACTTACACGTAACTCTGACCCGATGGTTCTCTGCTCTATTTTACCGAGCTGGATATCTGCCAGGTCATACTGTGCCTGGGTCAGTTCTACTATATTCCCTTCGTCATGTTCTTCATCCTCCGTTTCATTCACAGGTGAAGAACAGGAGATCAATAGGGGAGTCAGGAGTGCCCATGCGATATAAATAAGATGATTGAATTTTATGTTTTTCATGATTTCGTTTTTAGAGAATACCAGAGATGTAACTGATCCGAATAAGTGTCTGGTTATATTGGTTGAGGATATCGAGATAATTGAATTTGATAGAAAGGGCACGGTCCAGGCCTTGTACATACTCTACATAGCTGATTTCTCCACTCGCAAACCCTTTTTGGGACTGCTCCAGAATGAGTTCTGTCTGAGGAAGTGCATTTTCCTGATAATACGACAAGCTGGACAAGGATTTTTGATGCTGCTGAATGAGAGCGCTTAGCTGCCCGTTAAGCTCATTGGTCATCGCTTCCAGCTGGAGGTTTGTTTGCTGTTTTTTCAGCTCTGCTGCTTTGACCTCTGAGACCTGTGCATTCGCTCCGAAAAGCGGGATGGCAAGGCCCACCTGAAATCCTGTAAATCGGTCTCCTGAGGAGTATACAATAGGGTCTCCGGCGCGGGTCTGGCCAGGTCCGTTGAGCGATTGATTGAAATACCCCAGTCTGATGTCGGGGAGCAGTTGAGACTTTTCCAGTGATTTTTGCCTGTCGGCCACTTCAATTTGTTGTTGGTACCACACCAGAGTGGGGTTATCAGAGATGCTTGGTTCTTCGGACAAATGGAAATCTTGCTGCAAAAGCATCGGCTCCATCTCTATACCGATGTTGTCGGTGGTGTTGAGTAGGGTTTTTAGCTGTGTCCTGAGTATTTCAATGTCAACCCTGGTCTGCTGAATCCTTACTGCGATTTCGGCTACCTGAGAGGCTGCAGTGGCCTTTTCAAGTAGGTTGCTTTCACCCGTTTCATACCGGAGAGTGGCCGATTCTGCAAAGCGTTGGAAGATACTGTCCTGGCTCAGAAGCAATTGAAGCCTGCTTTCTTGCCACCACCATTCATACCATGTGGCCTTCACCTGTTGCTTCAGTTCATTGGCCGAGGCTAAATAACGTCTCTCCTGACTCTCAATTTGTGCGCCAGATAATTTCCTCTGGTTGGCATACACAGTAGGGAAAGCCAGGCTTTGGCTGATGTTGAATTGGTTATCATCGGTATAGGCACTGTTATACTGACCATGTGTAAGAGAAAGCTCCGTTTTCGGGATGCTCCAGCTTGCACCTTTGAGCACGCGTTGTTGCTCGGTTTGCAGGTCTATGGCCCTGAGACCCGGGTTATTTTCCAAGGCCAGGGTCATAGCCTCATCAGCCGAGAGGTACCGTACTCCTGACTCCTGTGCGTAGGAAGGTGTAGCATATAAACAAGCCGTTCCCAGCAGCAAAAGCAGGAGTGCTCCTGGTCTGAGTTTGATGCTTTTCTCAAAATAGTAGTACAGTACTGGTAGTACCACGAGCGTAAGCAGGGTGGCCGTAATGAGCCCGCCAATGACCACTGTGGCCAGTGGTTTCTGTACTTCTGCACCGGCAGAGACAGACAGGGCCATGGGCAGGAAGCCCATAGAGGCAACCGCGGCTGTTAAAATTACTGGTCGCAGACGCACGTGTGTTCCCTGATAAATTCGCTCGAAAACATCAGCGACACCATTAGATTTCAGCCGGTTAAACTCTGATATGAGTACGATTCCATTGAGTACTGCCACTCCAAACAAAGCAATGAATCCAACTCCCGCGGAGATACTAAAGGGCATGCCCCTCATCCAGAGGGCTAAAATGCCACCGATGGCCGAAAGCGGAATGGCGGTAAAGATCAGAATGCCCTGTTTTACTGACCCAAAGGTGAAATACAACAGAACGAAAATAAGCAGAAGTGCCAGGGGCACTGCAACGGCCAGTCTCTGGCGTGCCTCCACCAAATTTTCAAATTGGCCACCATAGGATATGGCATACCCTGGTGCCAGAACTACTGAGGCTTCTATTCTTCTCTGGATCTCTGTGACAATGCTCTCCACATCCCTGTTTCTGACATTGAAGGCCACGATGATTCTTCTTCGGGTGTCATCACGTTGAATCTGGTAAGGCCCATCTTTGATGGAAACATCCGCCACCTGATAGAGCGGAATCTGATGACCGTCCGGTCTTACTACGTAGAGGTTGCGTACATCATCCAGGTTGCTTCTGTTGCTTTTGCTGAGTCTTACTACCAGATCGAATCGTTTCTCACCTTCGTAAACAAGGCCAGCGGAAGAGCCGGCAAAGGCGGCCTGAATGGTTTGATTAACCTCCCTCACATTGAGACCAAACTTGGCCAGCTGATCCCTTTTATAGTCGATCACTATTTGAGGGATTCCAGTGACCTCCTCTATATATAAATCGACAGCCCCATCTACCTCAGAAACAATTTTGCCGATCTGCCCTGCGTAACCTGATAGGCTCTCCAGGTCTTCACCATAGATTTTAATCGCCACATCCTGACGCACTCCTGTCATGAGTTCATTAAATCGCATTTGGATGGGCTGCTGAAAACCAAAGGTCACACCGGGGATGACTGAAAGGGCCGCCGACATTTGATTGGCCAAGTCTTCGCGGTTGGAAGCGGATACCCATTCGCTTCGGTCTTTGAGGATGATCATGAGGTCTGCTGCCTCGGGAGGCATGGGATCCGTGGGGATCTCCCCTGAGCCAATTTTTGATACCACCTGTTCAATTTCGGGAAACTGGGCCAGGAGTATTTTTTCAGCTTGCGTGGTGGCTTTGATGGTGTTTTGGAGCGAACTGCCGGAAATCACCCTGGTTTCTACGGCAAAGTCGCCCTCCTCCAGCGTGGGGATAAACTCGCCACCCATGGTGGAGAATACCCACAAGGAGCATGCGAAAAAGGCTGCTGATAGAGTCAGTATCAGAACTCTTTTATGCATGACCCATCGGATGGTTGGGGAGTATGTTTTATGAAAAAAGGACATGATTTTATCCGAAATATTGGCTTTGTATTCGGTTTTCTTACTTAAAAACATGGCGGAGGCCATTGGTACATAGGTAAGCGAGAGAATGAATGCACCTAATATTGCAAAACTCACTGTCTGAGCCATTGGGCCAAACATTTTGCCTTCGGTTCCTACCAGCGCCAGAATGGGCAGGTATACAATCAATATGATTATTTCGCCAAAAGCTGCCGAATTCCGAATCTTACTGGCGGACTGATAGACCTCCTCATCCATCTCAGACTGAGTGAGTTTCCTTCCCAGTCTAAGCAAGCCCAGATGGTGCATGGTGGCTTCCACAATGATCACCGCACCATCCACGATCAGGCCGAAATCAATGGCCCCGAGACTCATCAGGTTGCCCGAAACACCGAATAGATTCATCATGGAAAAAGCAAATAACAAAGCCAGGGGAATCACTGAAGCCACAATGAGACCCGCTCGTAAGTTGCCCAGGAGCAGCAATAAGACAAAGATCACAATGAGAGCTCCTTCTGTCAGGTTTTTGGTAACAGTGCCAATGGCATTATCAACCAGTTTAGTTCTGTCGAGAAATGGCTCTATGGTTACTCCCTCAGGCAAGGTCTTTTGAATTTCTTCAATTCGGGATTTCACATTGTGAATAACGTCAGCGGAGTTCTCACCTTTCAACATCATCACAATGGCACTCACCACTTCTCCGTTTCCATTTTTGGTGGTGGCCCCATACCGAATGGCACTCCCAAGCTGCACCTTCCCGATGTTCTTGATCAGGACTGGTATGCCATCCTGATTGTTCTTAATTACGATGTTACCTATATCCTCCAGACTACTGATGAGTCCCTCACTGCGAATAAACAGCGCAGAGAGCCCCTTTTCTATGTAGGCACCGCCGGTGTTTTCGTTATTGGCCTCCAGGGCACGAAGTACCTCACCTATGGATACATTCATAGCCTTGAGATGATCTGGATCTACGGCGATTTCATATTGTTTGAGGTACCCACCAAAGCTACTGACGTCCGCTACTCCGGGTGTGCCGAGCAACTGCCTACGCACAATCCAGTCCTGAATGCTCCTCAGTTCACGGGCATCATAGCGGTCTTTATAGCCAGGTTGGGTGCCTATCACGTATTGATAGATTTCTCCGAGACCCGTGGTGATGGGAGCCATGCCGGGCTTGCCCACACCAGGTGGAATCTGAGCTTCTACAGCAGCCATCCGCTCGTTGACCTGCTGCCGGGCCCAGTAAACATCGACTTTTTCTTTAAAGACGATGGTGACCACTGATAAGCCAAACCGAGAGAAAGAACGAATTTCCTCAATCTCCGGAATGGTGGCCATCGTGATTTCCACCGGGTAGGTAATGAGTCGCTCTACTTCCTCGGCGGACAATGAAGGCGAGGTGGTAATCACTTGCACCTGATTGTTGGTGATATCGGGGACTGCATCAATAGGCAGTTGCCGAAGGGAATATCCGCCCCAAACGACAAGCCCTAAAGTGAACAGGCCGATGATCAGTTTATTTTGAACTGAAAATCGAATGATTTTATCAAGCATAAGTAATGATGATTAGCTTAAATTCTGTAAATAAATGATGTCTAAATCCCAGAGGAATTCAGGAAGAGGTTTGAGGATGGCATATACAATGATCCCTTCGGTCAATATGGACCGATCAAACCTCTTAAATATGACTTATTGGGTGTTTAACCTTTGGGTGGTTGAAAGGGGGAGTCGGGATAGGCTGTGGAAGTAGGAGCCAGGTAAATACAAAAATTGGAAACGGTGCTGAATGATGGCGATTTTAACTGTTGGGTCAGAACTGGAGTAACAAACACAAAGATGTGCCCACAATGGTGGTTGCCATGAAAGGGTAGGTTATCATGATTATCATCCTCATGATGTCCTTGCTCATCACCCGTGCCCTCAAAGTAATCTTCTGCCAGAAACTCAAGAAAGGAGTCGTTATCGAAGGCCCGATGCTCGTAAAAATGACTGATGAGATTAGGAAGCTTGGGAAGTTCACAGCACAAATCCGAAATAGGACCCAAGGCCTGGATGACCAGCAAGAGTGCAATAAGGACGGATTGATGAGACTTCATAAGTGCACAAATATAGAAAGTTTGGGTTGTTGGCAGGGTAATAAGACCGTCTTTCGCTCAACGATTATATTATGGAGAGAGTTTTTCAAGGAATTCCACCATGTCGTCATGAATACTTAGGCGTTTGCGCAGGCGATATCGGGCTGTTTCTATTCCCCGAATGGAAATATTCATAATGGGTGCTATCTCTTTGTTGGTCAGGTTCATTTTTACCAATGCACAGAGTCGGAGCTCCTTGCTGGTCAGGTCAGGGTACCGTTCCTTGAGCTCATTGAAAAACTCGTGGTGGACGCGCTCGAAATTGGCTTCAAATACTTTGATGTAATCATCATTGTTGAGCCGGGTCTTTATTTTACGAATGAGTGATTTTAAATCCTGTCGCGTTTTTTCGTTTCTTGTGTTATTCTCAAGGTCTGTGAGTTCTTCGCGGAGTTCTATCATGAGCTCCTGCTTGCGGGAGAGTAGAGTGGCGTAGTTCGCCAGCTCTTTGCTTTTCAATAGCAAATCTTCCTCCAGAGAAGTTTTTGTGGATTCAAATTGGTTTTTTTCCTGAGCCAGTTGCATCCTGTCCAGTTCTAATCGGAGTATTTTATTCTGCTTCTCCGCTTCAAGGATGGCTCTTTGCCTTTGTTCTTCCAAAAGCTTTGAAATAACTTTGACGCAGAGGAAAATCAGCGCCAGTCCAAGGATGAAATAGCACACAAAGGCCAGTGTGGTCTGATGCCATGGCGGCCTCACGATGAGCGTGTGTTGAGCGGTCAGAAACGATTCACCTAGTTTACTCTTTGCTCTCACAGAAAACTCATAGGTGCCAGGGTCCAGAGAATTATATTCTTTCCAGGGTTTATCTTCCCAATCTGACCAGACCTGGTCGGCACCTGAAAGTTGGTAACTATACCTTACATCATTTAACATATCCATCTGGGGTACTGTATATTCAAATCGGAGGTTTTGAGTCTGTGATGCCAAAATCTCGAGAGGGTTGTCCAGTGGTAGCAGAATGCGGGAGTTGCCATTTTGATAACTAAGCTGACTGATCCTTACGGAATGAGGGACAGGAGAACCTGTTCTTGAGGATAGATCAAAGGCGAACAGCCCTTTTTTCGTACCGATCAGCACGCCATTGTCCAGGAGGGTGATCGATTCCATGTGCTTATTAAATGTCCCGCGTGTCTGTAAAAAAGCTTCACTTTGAAGGACAGGGTTATCTTCATGGTTGAAATACCCGACCTCATCATTGTGAATGTACCAGGTACGGTCCTTGGTTTCCATGATTTTTCTGGTTTCGATGTTAGGATCCAAAATATCATTGAGCAATGAATGGGGTTGAAAAACGTCTAACGAATCATTGAAGGAGTAAAGACCTTTGCTGGTTGTAAAGACTGGTTCGCCTTTCCATGAGAACACATTGACCTTGTAGGGGGAAGGGAGTCCGGCTTCTTCAAAATGCTCCACGCTGACCACACTTTGGTAGTCAGGATTTATTTTTATTCGGAATACACCTTTGAATCCATGACATACCCAGAAGACCCCTGGTTCGCTCTGAAGGATGTCCCTGCTGGACTCTGAAAAACCCGAAATCACATTATCGATCTGAAAATCGCCCGTCGAATTGACGCTCATTAAGTAGGTAGCATAGTAAGTGCAGACCAGATAGTGTCCCGGTTTTTCCTGTATGGGGATCACCTTCCAGACCCCATCGGATGCCGGAATTTGTTTAATGTCTTTACCCTTTATTACAAACAAGCCTTTTTCATGACCACAAAGGAGCTGATTTTCAATGGACGTAAGTGACCATGCTTGTCCATCGAGACCTGCTATAGGCTCAAACTGCATGTGTTTGAAGGGGCCACCTGTAAGTCCCTGGACCGATGCCCACACGCCCTGATTGGTAGCTATGTACCAGATGCCCTGAAAGAGCTGAACATCAAATACGGAAGCTTTATTAAAAACAGTGGATACAGGTGAGGAGAGGTTGATGCAATCAATCCCGTTTTCTAAAAGAACCCAAAGATTGCCGTTTTTACTTTCATAGAGGTTGTTTACTGACTCATCTTGCAGACCTATGATGGGCTTGTTAAGGGGAATTGTTTTGCCATTGGCCGTAAGCATGATCAGTTGATCAGCTAATGTGCCGATGTAGTAATCTCCGTCCTTTGTCCTTACTGCCCCTGTTACCTGATTGGTGGATGTTTTATTAAATAGGTTTCTTACAAGTAAAAAGTGTTTACTCTCGAGGTGGTAGCTATATATCTGACCATCTCTGGTGAAGATACTTAACGTTTCTGCTGAGTTGCCTGCGGTAATGGATACAATGGGATTCCACTGATACAGTGGTTTGGGGATTAGCAGGTCAAAGTTCATTGTATGCAGATCGAACTCTTTGATACCATCTTCCCAGTTGGCCATGTAAAGACGATCATCCACGACAGCAGATGAGTAAAAGCCACTAGTAGGTATAGTGAGTGCTTTTTGGCCCTTAATGGCAATCAGTTTGGACATGCTTCTGAAAATGATGTGTCCTTGTACCTCGTGAATGTCATAAACAAAGTCCAGGTTCAGGTGATCCACCTTAGCCATATCAACCATAGAGCTGTATTGGTACTGACCAAACTTATCCCGTTCTACGGTGCCAAATTCATTAAATCCACCCAGGTAGACCTTGTGGTCAGATCCGTAGTAGAGTGATTTGACAAGAGACTTATTGGGTAGTTCCAGCCGCGCCCAGGTTTCTCCATCAAAAATGAGTAAACCGTCCTGATTGCCAAAGTATTTCACCCCAGAAGAATCCTCGCACATGGCCATCATCATTGGGTCACTTTGGAAGTCGTCCAGTCCAAAGTGGATGATCTCCGGAGCCCCTCGCACTGAGGGATTCTTAGCGAATGGTTGCTCCTGAAATCCATGAGCAATACCTGTGTGTAGTGTGAAAATTGCGATCCAAATTCTTGGTTGGATTCGGTTCATAATCATATTCTGTCGTGTGCCACTTCCAAATTACTTCATTATGAAATATTCTCCAGATGCAATCATCCTAAACAGGGGTGAATTTTGTGCTTAGCCACTCCATTTGAGGCATTGCACCTGATCAGATTGGTTACATGGTCTTTGGTGATCATTGTTTTTTTGGAATAATAACCAGCTGATAGTCAGTGGTTTAATTCTATGTGATGTAATCATGTTTATCAATGGTGATAGTCGGGTGTATTTAAAGCGTAGTTGCGAATAATGTAAAAAACGAGGTGAATTATATATTTGGATTGAGTCTTTCGCAATTGAAATCGATTTCTATTAAGGATTCATTAATTATTATCTCAACCTAATTAATCATTCATCAACTAAACAATCACTATGTTAAAACTTAGACAATTATTAATGATTGCCCTCATGACCCTGATAGGGTGGACGGCCAATGCACAAAACTGGCAGCTGGTCTGGGCAGATGAGTTCACCAATGGTATTGGCCCCGATTGGGTCTTTGAAACAGGTACGGGCTCAGGTGGCTGGGGCAACAACGAGCTCCAGTATTATCGCCAGCAAAACGCCACTGTGCAAAACGGCGAACTGGTGATCACAGCCAAGAATGAGAGCTTTGGCGGTATGAACTATACCTCTGCCCGTATGAAGACCCAGGGTAAGAAATCCTGGAAGTATGGCAAAATAGAGGCGCGGATGCAATTGCCTGCCTTTCAGGGGTCGTGGCCTGCCTTTTGGATGCTTGGCGACAACATCACCTCGGTGGGATGGCCTTCCTGTGGTGAAATTGACATCATGGAACAAACCAATACCAGTGACCATGTGCTTGGCACCATTCACTGGAACAATAATGGGTACGTCTATTATGGAGGCAACACAGCAGCCAGTGTGACTGGTTATCATGTTTACTCTATTGAGTGGGATGCCAATGCCATCAAATGGTTTGTAGACGGTAACCTCTACCATACGGCCAATATTCAGAATGGGATCAATGGAACCAGCGAGTTTCATGAGAAGTTTTTCATCATACTCAATCTGGCCGTGGGAGGAAATTTGCCAGGCAATAATGTCAATAATGGAGCACTTCCGGCTTCTGTGAAAGTAGACTATGTACGTGTGTATCAATCTACCGGAGGGGGTACCGGAGCTCCGGTCGGTCAAACGATCTGGCTGCGAGGTTCCAACGGGCAGTATGCGTCCTCGGAAAATGGAGCTGTACCCATGAACTGTAACCGAAATTCAGTGCAAGGCTGGGAACAATTCACTGTGGTCAGTGCCGGAGGCAGTAAAATCGCTTTACGAGGAAGTAATGGAAAGTACGTCTCCTCCATGAATGGTCAATCGGGCATGATGTGCGACAGGACTACGGTACAAGGCTGGGAAGCCTTCGACTGGGTAAGCAATGCCAACGGAACGATTTCCTTAAGGGGAAATAATGGGTTGTATGTGTCTTCGGAGAACGGCCAGTCACCTATGATCTGTGATCGCACCACCATTCAGGGCTGGGAGCAATTTACCTGGGGAACCGGCGCAGGAGCGAGACAGGCACCTGAGCTGGATTCGGAGCTCTCGGAGCCAGTTGCTTTAACGGTATTCCCCAATCCGGTGACGAATCATGAGTTCAAAGTGCGATGGGATCATCAGGTAAGCCCTGAAGTGCAATTGTCATTGATGGATGTATCAGGAAAAACTGTCTATACGGCTGTAGCTAAAGATGGGCTGGAAAATGTGGTATTGCCATCGCATCTGAGAAAGGGTGTGTATATACTGGGTATCACATCAGAAAAAGGCACTGAAACCAGAAACCTAATTATCAAGTAAGTACTAGCTATCATTCCAACCAAAAAACCCCGTGGCACTAGCTACGGGGTTTAATGCTTTCGAGTCTACCCACGAATGGGTTAACTTACCAGTTGTGTAGTCTCCTAATCTGAGATCATGGTTTTCAACGAGATGAGTTCCGTATGGAGCTTGTCTACTTTCTGCTCCAGGGTTTCTATGTCTTCCAATTTTCCTTCCTGTCTCTTTCTCAACATTTCCCTTTGAAGTTGATTCAGCTCTGACTGTAGCGCCAGAAGGTTTCTTTGTGATGTCAATTGCATAACGGCGGTGTTATTTTGGTGGCTATTTAAATTTAAGACAAATCTGTGGCTGTTACCCCCAAAAGAACGGTTAAAACTTATCCACAATTGTGTGGGTGATTCAGAAGTTGTTGAGTCAGGGAGAGTTGTAAATATTTGAGTTTGTTTGGTCAGCCATCATTGATTACTTTCAATTGTTCTCTCCATTTATCCGATTGATGAAATATATAATACTGAGAGTGTTTTGGTTACCCATCATGTTGGGCGTAGTGTCCTGTCAGCAGGTGACCACCAAGGAACTTGCCGGCTTGTGGGAGTTGGAACATCTCGAAGTGGACGCGGTGCCCAGGTCTGCCAATCCCACCTTTCTGGAGATCAACACCAACAGTAGCTTCGCAGTGTCCAGAGTGTCCGGTGATCAGGTGGGAATGTATCATTTTGATTCACCTTTGATCAGGTTTCGGAGCGAAGACCGTTCGTGGTTCAACAGCCAGTGGAAAATAAAATACTTCAAAGAGTTTATCATTTTAAGAGGAGTGGAGGAAGGCTACCGAGGCACTCAGTTAAGGTTTAAGAGAATTGAAGCGATTCCTGATTTTGCGGAATTTGAGGAGCGGGTGGTTGGTCGGTGGCATATGTATAAAATCAGGAAGAACGGAGAAGTGGAGAAGGTTTCTGCCTCATTTACACTGGAAAGGAATGGAAATTACAGGATGGAGGATCAAAATGGACTCATGGAAAAGGGAAGGGTCATCATCAACACCAGGCATCGGAAACTCATTTTTGAGCATGATCAGACTCAGTGGGCGATGTGGTTTTACGGAGATGAGCTCCGCCTGACCAATGAGCAAATGGCGCTACAGTACAGCCTCCGAAGGATGCCTTGACCTCAAAAACCATGTCTGGAAAACCCAAAAGAGAACCATCTGGCACGAGATTTGTAAAGTCAAGTGCTGTGCGCTGAATAGGCTCATTATCCTAAAAGCACTCATGGTTTTTCTGTGAGCATTTTTTGTCCCATATCAGGTTATACATTTTTTTACCTGTGACGGGAATAGGGTTGAGGAGCTGAAGCGCACAAGGTCAAATACTCAAAACAAATGTTTTCAAAATTTTCTACTTTTCTAACTCTTGTCCTGGGGATAGGGGTTTTAGGATGTGTTGATGAAAATGAACTCGAACCAGGTCTCGAGCCAGTTTCAAAAACATCGATTGATTTCGTCGATAAAGATCTCTTTATTGAAAGTGCTGGCGATTCTCTACCATTGGGAATTTCGCTGGATCAGATGCCCACCACCGATGGGCAAGTAAGTATTCAGCTTGGTGGTACCGCCAGATATGGTCTGGATTATACCACAAACCCATCTGCAGAGGATGGAGTGATAGAGCTTCCTATTCTTAAGGGTAAGCAGTTTTACGAAGTAGCCGTTTATCGCTCATCTACGCTGGATACGACTGATAGGCAGGTAAGTCTTACCCTGCTCAACCCTTCGGAAGCGTTCCAATTGGGCACCGAGAAAGTGTCCAACATGCACTTGGTTAAATCATTATCAGAGGAGCCAAACAACTCTGAAGGTGCTGAAGTCAACTTTGCAGATTCATTCGTCCACCTGGTGGAGGGTGAGGACTATCTGATAGAGCTAACCATTGAAGGTAGTGTGGAGCATACCGTTCCCCTTACCATCAGCATCGTGACGGATGGACGTGTCTATGGCACCCATTTCACCACTTCTCCCGCTTCCGTTTTGGGTGAAATTGATTTGGAGGTGAACCCGGGAATGGAATCTGTTTTCTTTTCTTTTAATTCCATCAATGACCGACTGTCACTTGGCACTTTCGAGATTTTGTTCCAAATAAACGACCTCAATGATGACCTGACGGTAGGTAACAACCCAACCCTGACTGTGAAGATAGAGGAGGATGATGTAGTGTCTAATGAGCTTCATTCAATAGCTGAACT
The DNA here is from genome assembly GCF_902506655.1 of Marinoscillum sp. 108. NCBI lineage: Bacteria > Pseudomonadati > Bacteroidota > Cytophagia > Cytophagales > Reichenbachiellaceae > Marinoscillum > Marinoscillum sp. 108. The sequence continues at coordinate 646,764 of NZ_LR734808.1, forward strand.
ACGCGCTAAGTTCGAGGAGCATGGTGATCAGTTTTGGTTGGGAGATGACTACTTTATCAAAGGTGTGATTACCTCTGGTTCGAATGTTCAGGATGATAAAATCGCCTACATCCAGGATAGCACAGGGGGGATCTTTCTGAGATTTAGTTCAGAGAGGATGGTTACCCTTGGAGACCATGTACAGCTGAATCTTAAGGGGGCTACAGGTGCATTGATCAATGGACAGAAGGGCATGATGGACGTGAATGATCTTGTCGGAATTAAAATCGCTGAGAAAGTGTATGTGCAGCCAGAGACCATCACTTTTGAGGATTTACACAGTGGTCTTTATCAGGGTAAAAAGGTCAGAATAGACAATGTATTCTTCCCTCAGGCCAATGGCGTGCGTACTTTTGAGGGAAGCTGGGCCATATCTAATGACCACAGTGGAGCCACCGTGACTACCTATTCTGGGGCAGAGTTCAGCGGGGTAGTGTTGCCCAATGGTACTCTGTCAATTATTGGGATTGTAGGGGACTGGGGACGCATCTTGCCTCAGACCTATGCTCAGGACATCAGAAGATAAGAGCGGTATACAATAGCAAAAACCACAGGCCAGGAGCCTGTGGTTTTTTTGTTTTATATGTTTACTTTTTAATAATCCTGGTGGTATAAGATCCTGTGGAGGTTTTGATACTCAGTAGGTAATGCCCTGCTTTCAACTGAGATACATCCAGAGGTGATGTCTCCTCATATTCAGCCCATTGGATCATTTGTTTCCCGGAGAGGTCATGGATTACAGCGGCCTGTATGATTTCGTTTCCAGGTACTTTGAGGCTGAGCAGATCCTGGACAGGATTGGGATAAACGATCAGTTTTTCTGTAGACACTGCGGTTTTTATATCCACTTCTGCGGCTGTTCTGGACCCTCCGGCACTGGTGATTTTGAGCCAGTTGATGTTCCAGCCGCCAGCCAGTGCTTTGATCGCGATTTGCTGCTGACCTGCAGTAAGACTCACCGTATGTGATACGGATGTCCAGTTTTGCCAGCCACCAGTATTTGGAACAGACCTGGTACCATACATAGGGCTTCCACCTGCTTTTTCTAACTGTATCATGCCGTTGCTGTTGGGGCTGGATACCCGATATTCTACGGTATAAGGACCATTGGAGGGGATGTTCACATCCCAAACCATCCAATCATTGGCATCTATCCACCCGACATTAAGTCCTCCTTCGGAGCATGCTTCGGTCTGGGTGCCGGACTGCACAGCCGTATTTTCGGCTTCTATGGTTGTGGACCATCCCGAAGAAACCTGAGCGACTACTACAGAGCTGATGTCATCATTGAAAGCCTCATTGACCAGACAGTTATCACTGGAGGTTTTTACCAATACATTTCCACCAAAGTTGTCATGCTGATACATGGTGATCTGGTAGCCGCTTTGTAGCTGCAGAGAGGAGATGTCATCATTGGCGACTCCCAGGGCCTGGAGCTGTCCCAGGGTATAGCTGCCCACATTGAGGGAAGCTGAGTAGCCGCCATAATCGCAGTGCTGATAGAGCGTGGCCACACCGCCACCTCCACCGGTGGTTCCATAGAAGCCCCCAACAGTAATCTTGATATTGGTAGGGCTGGGAGTATGAATGGTAGCAGACTGATCGAATACATCATCGTAGGCGAACGCATAGGTTTGCCCATCCACGCTAATGTCTGTTTGGTGCCAGAATTTGGCATACCAGTTATATGGCCAGGTTTGATAGTAAGAGGAAGTATTGCCAAAATCCTGCAGTACCCCGGATCCGACATTCAGGTCTATGGCATGCCGGGTGATGGCTGCTACAAACTGAGCCTGTACTACCAGGTCCCACTGGGCTCCGGAGGCCATTACACCACTGCCTTCCATGGCTTCAATCGTGGTGGGTTTACCAGGAATGGTGGCTACCTGGCCATCCCCATCTCTTGTGAAAATAAATTGATTTCCCTGGACACTACCTCTCCATACACCTGCTTGTCCCGAATTGAATACCAGTTGCTGACTAGAATACTTAGACCAGATGGCATCAATGTATGATTGAAAAAAGTTGGTGGGGAAGGTGCTTGTCTTAGTGGGAAAGTGGATGGTTCCTTCGGAAGCATTCAGAAGGCTCTGAAACTCAGAAGGAGCAGTGCTCTGCCATTGGGAGATGATCTGTGCATGTGTTTTCTTTTCGCCAACTTTTTTGTAAAAGCCATTGCCCCATACTTCCAGTCCCATTGGATACTGATAGGAATCTACACGTGAGGTATTGCACCAGAGTCCATAGTCATTGAAGGTTAACTCAACTAACTCAAATTTAATGCCCTGATTGGGGTCAGTGGGATTTGCCAGGTTAGGTGCAGCGTATCCGCTGGGGTTACCTGAGTGACCAAAGAAGTAAAGAAAGAGCTGGCTTTCGAAGGAAATCATAATCCTACAACCGGCTATTTTTGGGATGTTGATGGTGTGGTTGGGGATTTCACTCAGTCGACGAAAGCAGTTGGCATATTTACCGTCGCCTCCGGGTCCCTGGTTCCCACCGTTCACAGGTCCCTGCACGGTGTTGTCGGATTGACTCATGGGATGCACCTGGCCAGTGGCGGGGTCCACCCA